>NZ_BAAAHQ010000032.1:0-29760 GCF_039525605.1 Nonomuraea longicatena
CTGCACGGCAGGCTGGACGGACCGCGACGAACCGCCCGCCACACCCTCGGACGGGCTTCCGGCCCCTCCTGCGGACGAGCTGCCGACGGGAGACGCACCCGAAGCACCGACCGCCGGTGTCTCTGCGGAAACCTCCGGCTTCCCTCGCGAAGCCGCCGATCCGCCCGTCGCGGCGGACGGCCTTCCCATGGCCGCCGACCTGCCCGAAGAACCTGCCGCCGCCCCGGATGCCGCCACGGGCGCCCCCGGATGGCCCGGAGCACCCGCCGACGACCCCGGCGCGGCCGTCGGAGTGCCTGAAGCATGCGCCGGTGTCCCGGGAGAACGTACCGGTGTGCCAGGAGCCGGTGTGCCGGGAACCGTCGGCGGCTCGTGAGAAGTCGTGGGAACCGGTGTTGCGGGGAGTGTCGGAGGTGTCCCTGCCGTCCCCCGCCTGCCCAGCGCATGGCGGGCCTTGCGGGAGGCCCTGGACAGCTTCGCGGCCTTGGCCGTACCGGCGACCTTCGGGTCGCGGCCGTCGGCGGGAGAGCCTTGGGCGGCGTCGTAGGCGGCGCCGACCTGCCGCGCCGCAGCGGCCCGGCGCGCGACCTCGGCGCCGTACACGACCTCTGCGGCCGGTACGCCCTCAGCCGTCGGCACGGCCTGCACGACGTCGGCGCCACGGGCCGCGCCCCGCCCGACACCCGGCGCGGTGCCGCGCGCCCCACCCGGTGCGACGCTCTGAACGGCTTCGGCGGCGAGTGCCGCCTCGGCGCCCCGGGCGAGCTTCCAGCCCTTGGCGGTCTTGGTGGTGCGCAGGGCGGCCCGGTCGTGGGCGGGTGCGGTGCGCCAGACGCGTCCGGAGAAGGTGATGGCCTCGGGCTCGGACGTCGGTGTGAGACGGGCCCAGGCCCGGGGCTCACCCATGTAGCGCAACTGCGACTGCAGTAGTTCGGTGAGCCGCTTGCTCTCGATGACCGGCCGGGTCGCCAGCCAGGTGACGATTCCGGGCGGGACCAGGTAGACCACGTGCCAGGGCGTGTCGAACGGCAGTCCGACGAGCCAGAGCAGGAACGACCACGGGGCCAGCACACCGGCGAAGACGCCGATCCAGACTATGGGGAGCGGCATCGGCAGCCGTAGGTCGTACAGCTTGTAGAGCCGCTTCTCAATCCGCCAGATATTGGTATACGTGGGCAGGTCCACGCAGATCCTCCTCTCCACCCGCTCGCTCGTTCAATGACCGCCTGGGCGTGGCTTCAACCCTCTACTTGATACCCAGGGCTCCGGCGATCGCCTTCGCGGTGACTTCGATGATGTTGGGGACGTAGAAGATCACACCGATCGCCACGGCCAGGATCAGGAACTGGACGAACCTCGTGATCTCGCGGGTGAAGAGGAAGAACAGCGCGACCACTGAGACGACGACGAGAAAGAGCGGGGCGAAGAAGGCGCGCAGGAAGTTGGCGAGCCCTGCGGTGTCGACGCCGGTGGATGCGGGCGATGGCGAGGCGAGCTCGACAAGGTTGAGCACTATGGTCTTCAAGATCACTTCTTGTCCTCCCGGGGGGCACCGATCAGCAGCGCGACGTCAGATCTATCCAACGGCCCGACCGGCGCCGCGAATGTCCTTGACGTACCATTTGTCGCCCTGCTTCTCGACAGTGAGCCGGTAGGCCTGCTCAAGACGGCCGCCCACCGCACTCGGTTCCTGAGCCGAGGCGTCCGCCGTCGGCGTCGCGCCGGTCGGCACGACCCACTCGACGACGACCTCGACCACTCTTTCCGCGGCGCCCCCCACAGGCACCGAAACGCTCTTGAGCTGCCCGAAGGTCAGCGCGCCACCCAGGTTGGGGAGTTCGACGTCGGGGGCCTGGTAGCGCTGGAGCCCCTGCGTGTCACCGGAGGCGTAGTCCTTGAAGAAGCCTTCGAGCTGCGGCTTGAGCTCGCCCGCCGCCGCGTCGTCGCGCTCCGGCGCGGCCACCTGCGGCAGGGCGGCGGCGGACGGGGCGGGCAGCAGCGCCGGGTGACCGCTCACCACGAATTGCCTGCCCTCCTCGCCCGAGTAGTAGACGGGCACGGACAGCAGCAGCCTGCGCGTTCCGGTCTGGAAGATCACGGAGGCGACGGCGTTCTGCGTGTCGACGACCTCGACGCCGTAGGACTGAATGCCGACCGCGCCCAGCTTGCCGAAGCCGTCCCAGCCGAACTGCTGGTCGGAGGCGTCCGGCAGGAACGGGGCCAGCTTGCCCGCACGGGTGGCCTTGTCGTCGGCGTTGAAATTCAGGTAGACGCCGGCGAACTGCGCGGCGAACGCCGAGGCCCGGTCGGACGGGAATCCGGCGGGGGTCGGCGCGGCGCTATTCGCCACCGGCGCACTTTCTTGGGTAAACCTCTCAAACGGGGCGCGTACCCCATTCACCACGATAACTACAATCAGCGCCCAGAGAATGACGCGGCCGGTCCATACGAGCCAGCGCCCGCCACCTCCGGACCAGCGCCCACGCCTGGGCCTGGACGGCGGCGCGTCGAAGTCAGTAAGGTCCGGTCGCACCGAAAGGTCAGGATCGCCAGCGGTCCGAGGACCCTGCTGGACGCTTGACCTACGAGCCATTACGCCTCCGCTCGCGCCCGTCCCCCCGGCTGGCGCGGTGTCGTCCGATACCGATCCCCATCATCCGTGGTGAAGCTGCCACCCTATCCGGTCCCGGCAATTGTTCCAGGAAAGCCACGCCCATGCTGCAGGCATCGCCGTGCCGGGGCAAACCAAGTTCGGACGGATGGGCGAAGTGCCATGGAGTGTCCCGTTAAGGGGGAATTGGTATTTGACCAGGCCAGACGCACGGGGCCATTACCTCAAGGGAAGAGTTCCCTACCCAAAGGGCACTGGCAGTGTCCCGGCCTGCTCGATCGGCAAAGCGACAGGTCAGACGGGCCCCGAGTCCTCCGGGCCACCGGTCACGGCGGTCGGCCACGAGCCGGTCAGCCGCCGGGCCCCCTGCTCCACGGTCTGGCGCTCGACGTACGCCCGCACGGACTCGACCCGCCTGCGCGGCACCGCCCGCTCCAGCGACCCCCGCAGCCCGGCCAGCATCTCGACCGTGTCGGCCCGGCTCAGCCGGGTGGCCACCTCGGCGCACTCGTCGGCCTTGCGCCGAAGGTAGGCCTCGCGGTTGACGCGCAGGCCGTACATGAGCTCGACCCTGAGCAGCGCCAGCTCCTCCTCCGTGGTGATCGCGGCCAGCGCAGGCACCTGGCGCCGTTTGCGGAGAATGCGGTGGATCATCGGCCCTCCCGAGTCAGCGTGATCGCCGTGACGATTCGACGCCCGAACCCCGGACAGGGTTGACGCGGACGGTCAAACGTTGAAGCAGTTCTCCACTACCGCCCGTTGAGTGCTCGCGGGAAACTCTGACGCATGAGTCACCTGCCCATCGAGTCCATCCGCGACGTACGCGCACATCTGGCCGAGGTCGTGGAGCGCGCCGACCGCGATGACCTGCCGACGATCATCACCCGGCATGGCAAGCAGGTGGCCGCCGTGGTGGCCATCGACGTCCTGCGCAAGTACCAGGCATGGGAGGAACACGAGATCAACCGGATCATCGACGAGCGCACGGCGAACCCGGCTCCCGGTATTCCGCTGGACGAGGTCATGAGGGAGACACTGGCGCGCGGTGAGTAGACACCGCGCTCCTGTCGCAGGCGCCGTCTCCGGGGAGGCGGCCACCGCGTGATCCACACAGCGGGCACCGCTCCACCGTGTACGACACGTGATGATCACACGTTGAAGCGGAACTCCACGACGTCGCCGTCTCGCATGATGTAGTCCTTGCCCTCGACGCGGGCCTTGCCCGCGGACCGGGCGTTCGCGATCGAGCCCACCTCGACGAGGTCGTCGAAGGAGACCACCTCGGCCTTGATGAAGCCGCGCTGGAAGTCGGTGTGGATGACGCCCGCGGCCTCGGGCGCGGTCGCGCCCTTCTTGATGGTCCAGGCCCTGGTCTCCTTGGGCCCGGCGGTCAGGTACGTCTGCAGACCGAGGGTCTCGAAACCGACCCTGGCCAGCTGCGACAGGCCGGACTCCGACTGGCCGACCGACTGCAGCAGCTCCAGCGCCTCCTCGTCGTCGAGCTCGACCAGCTCGGACTCGATCTTGGCGTCGAGGAAGACCGCCTCGGCCGGTGCGACCAGCGCGGAGAGCTGCTCGCGCAGCGCGGCGTCGATCAGCTCGTCGGCGTCGAGGTTGAAGACGTACAGGAAGGGCTTGGCCGTGAGCAGGTGCAGCTCGCGCAGCTCGGCCCCGTCGAGACCGCTCTCGAAGACGGTCCTGCCGGTCTCCAGCACCTTGGCGGCGGCCTCCGCGGCCTCCAGGGCGGCCTTCTTGTCCTTGTTGTTGCGCGCCTCCTTCTGCAGGCGCGGGATCGCCTTCTCCACGGTCTGCAGGTCGGCGTAGATCAGCTCGGTGTTGATCGTCTCGATGTCGCGCTTGGGCGAGATCTCGCCGTCGACGTGGGTCACGTCGGGGTCGTTGAAGACCCGGATGACCTGGCAGATCGCGTCGGTGTCGCGGATGTTGGCGAGGAACTGGTTGCCCCGGCCCTGGCCCTCGGAGGCGCCCCTGACCAGTCCGGCGATGTCGACGAACTCCACCTTGGCGGGCAGGATGCGGGCGGAGCCGAAGATCTCCGCCAGCTTGGGCAGCCGGTCGTCCGGCACGCCCACGACGCCCACGTTGGGCTCGATGGTGGCGAACGGGTAGTTGGCCGCGAGGGCGTTGCCCGTCTTGGTCAACGCGTTGAAGAGCGTGGACTTGCCGACGTTGGGCAGGCCGACGATACCGATGCTGAGACTCACGTCAGGCGAGTTTACTTGCTCGGCCGACGCGACCGGACTCCTGCGAGCCGTACGCGGTGCAACCGGAATGCGCAGGCGTGTCGGGAAAGATCCGCACGCGATGTCGTGGAAACATCGACCGGGTGGATGTCCTCTCGCTCCTCCTCGGGCTCGCCGCCGGTCTCGCCATCGGGTTCCTGCTGGCCAGGACCCGGATGGCCGTGAAGGTCGCCGAAGCGGACGCGCGCGCCCGCGCGGCGGGCGAGAAGCTCGTGTACGTCGAGGAGCAGCTGACCGAACGCTTCCAGGCGCTGTCCACGCGGGCCCTCGACGTCAACAACATCCGGTTCCTCGAACTGGCGGAGACCCGGCTCGCGGCCAGCCGCGCAGAGGCGAGCGGCGACCTCGACCAGCGCAGGCAGGCGGTCGAGCACCTGGTGGAGCCGCTGAAGGAGGCGCTGGCGCGGGTCGAGGAGCAGCAACGGGTGTCGCGGGCCGAACTGGCCAAGCAGGTGGAGTTCGTCAGGCAGAGCCACCAGGAGCTGCGCTCGCAGACGACGGCGCTGGTGCGCGCGCTGCAGCGGCCGGAGGCGCGCGGCCGGTGGGGCGAGCTGCAGTTGCGGCGGGTGGCGGAGATCGCCGGGATGCAGCGCTACTGCGACTTCGACGAGCAGGTCGCCGAGGGCTCCCAGCGTCCGGACATGGTCGTCAGGCTGGCGGGCGGCAAGAACATCGTGGTCGACTCCAAGGTCTCGCTGGCGGCCTACCTGGAGGCGGCGGAGACGGCGGACGACTCGCTGGCCTCGGTGCGGCTGGACGCGCACGCCAGGCACGTCAGGCAGCACATCGACCAGCTCGCGGCCAAGTCGTACTGGCAGTCGTTCAGTCCGACGCCGGAGTTCGTGGTGCTGTTCATCCCGGGTGAGGCGTTCCTGGCCCCGGCACTGGAGCGGGATCCCGGGCTGCTGGAGTACGCGATGACCAGGCGGGTGCACATCGCCACGCCGACGACGCTGATCACGATGCTGCGGACCGCGCACTACGCGTGGCAGCAGGCGGCGCTGAGCGAGAACGCGCGGGCGGTGTTCGAGCTGGGCAAGGAGTTGTACGAGCGGCTGTCGTCCATGGGACGCAACGTCGACTCGCTGGGCAGGTCGCTGACGCGGGCCGTCGAGGCGTACAACAAGACGGTCGGATCGCTCGAAAGCCGCGTGATGGTCACGGCGCGCAAGCTTCACGATCTCGGCGTGGTCGACGGCGAGTTGGAGTCGCCCGAGATGCTCGACGGGCTGCCTCGGCCGCTCGCCTCCCCCGAACTACTGGAAACCTCGTCTCTGATTTCGCAGGCGAACGGTAAGTTGGCCAACGGGGCGCAGTAAAGAGGGGCGTGAGCATGAGTGGAAAGGGCAAGCGGACGGCCGTGAAGCTGACCGCTCGTGGTGCGATCGCGCTCGCCTTCGCCGCCGCCGTACTCGGATATGTCCTGACATCGACGCTTGGTGTGTCGTTCGTCCTCGGCCCGCTGTTCGTGGCGGCGTGCCTGGCGGGCGTGCTGCTGGTCAACCCGCGCGAGCTGCTGTCGCTCGTGGTGACGCCGCCGCTGACGTTCTTCTGCGCGACGATCGCGGTGGAGGCCGTGCGGGCGTTCGCGTCGGTGTCGGTGACGCAGTCGCTGACGCTGGGGCTGTACACGTCGATGTCGTCGGGGGCGCCATGGCTGTTCGCGGGCTCGGCGCTGGTGCTGGCGGTGGCGTGGCGACGGGGGCTGAGGGAGAACGTGCGCGACCTTCGGGAGGATCTGCGCGCGGGCGCCGAGGCGCCGCGCCGCCGCGAGCAGGCGTTCGTCCCGGAGCCGGAGGGGTACTTCGAGCCCCGCGTCTACGGCACCGCCCGCGACGACGATTAGGTCTGGATCGCTACAAAACCTCCGGCGCATCCCGGCCGCGACACGAACGCCTCACGGCCCGTGCCGCAGTGGACGGTGACGGCCACAACTCACCGGCCGCGCTGTAGTGGGTGATGACGGCCACAACCTCACCTTCACCTCACGGCACAGCCGCCGCCCACGCCGCCCGCCGTCCTCGGCGAACGGCCTCTCCGGCAGCACTCCCCGCTCCCCGCCTCACCGCGACGCCACCCTGTTGTCCCCCTCCCACGGGACCCGCACGGATGATCTCCCACCCACGCGGCAGTGCCCTGCCGGTGGGCGGGATCGTGTGGGCGCCGCAACACCTCGATCCGGAGGATCGCGACGACCACGACGCCGGAGGAGAGCGGCCGTCTCAGGAGGCGCGCAGGTCCTTGCGGAGTTCGTGCGGGAGGGCGAAGCGCACCCGCTCGTCCACCGGCTGAACCTCCTCGACGTGCTCGAACCCGTGCTTGGCCAGGTGGGTGAGGACTTCGGCGACGAGCTCCTCCGGGACGGAGGCGCCGCTGGTGACGCCGACGGTGGTGACGCCCTCAAGCCATGCGTCGTCGATCTCGCTGGCGAAGTCGACCAGGTAGGAGGCGTCGGCGCCGTAGTCGAGGGCGACCTCGACCAGCCGCTTGGAGTTGGAGGAGTTCTCCGAGCCGACCACGATCACCAGCTCGGACTGCGCCGCGATCTCCTTGACCGCGACCTGGCGGTTCTGGGTGGCGTAGCAGATGTCGTCGCTCGGCGGGTCGATCAGCGTCGGGAAGCGCTCCTTCAGACGCGCGACCGTCTCGACGGTCTCATCGACCGACAGCGTCGTCTGGGACAGCCACACGAGCCTGCTCGGGTCCTTGATCTCGACCCGGCCGACGGAGTCGAGGCCGTCGACCAGCTGGATGTGGTCGGGGGCCTCACCGGAGGTGCCCTCGACCTCCTCGTGTCCCTCGTGGCCGATCAGCAGAATGTCGTAGTCCTGGTCGGCGAATCGTTTGGCCTCGTTGTGCACCTTGGTCACGAGCGGGCAGGTGGCGTCGATCGTGCGCAGACCGCGCTGCCTGGCCTCCTCGTGGACCACCGGTGACACCCCGTGCGCGGAGAAAACCACGATCTCACCTTCGGGAACCTCGTCGGTCTCCTCCACGAAGATGGCACCCTTGGCTTCGAGCGTCCGCACCACGTGGGTGTTGTGGACGATCTGCTTACGCACGTAGACGGGTGCACCGTACTGCTCGAGGGCCTTCTCGACCGCGACCACGGCTCGGTCGACTCCGGCGCAGTAGCCGCGTGGCTTGGCAACGAGTACGCGTCGGACAGTGGGGGTCTTCGGCTCCATGCTCCATATGCTACGTGCAGCGGCCAACCTGCCCGCGCGTGCATGGCTGTCCCGCGTTTGTCAGACTGGCCGTCCAATTTTGACCTCCCAGGGAGTGGTCATGTCCCTCAGCGACGTGATACGCAACATCGCCAGAACCGTCACCGACAAAGAAAAGGCCAAGGAGATCCCCCTCCTGGTGATCCAGTCCACACTCAGCGCCGCCGGTCAGGCGCTGCAGCTGGTGGACCGGATGAAGAACTCGATCAAGAGCCTGGGTTCCAAGGACGACGACCCGGCCGCCGCGAACGGCCAGGGCGACGACTCGCGTCCGGCCGTCGAACGGCTGCTCGACCGCGAGGACGCGAAGAACACCGACGACGCCGAGGAGGGGACGCCCAAGCCCGCGCGCAGGGAGCCCGTCATCTTCGCGCCGCGCCCCGGCACCGCTTCCTCCAACGGCTCCGACCCCAAGCCGGACCCCGTCATCTTCTCCCCCGCCAAGTCCGCGTCCTCCGCCGAGACACCCGCTCCGGCGACCTCTGCGGACACCGGAACGTCTGCGGCTACCTCGAAGGCCGCGACCGCCGAGGCGTCCGCTCCCGAGGCTGTGGCCACGGCTCCCGAGCCGGTCGCAGCCGCCTCCGGACCGGTGACCGCCCCCGAGCCGGTGGTCGCCGAGCCGGTCGTGGTCGGCGAGCCTGCCACGGCCGGTGGCACCGACTCGGCATCCGCCGGCACCACGCCCGCTAGCGCCGTACCTGCCGAGGCCGACGCCGTGCCTGCCGAGGCGACGGCCAAGGCCGAGCAGGGCGCCGACGCCAAGCGTGCGCCGGCCAAGGCGAAGGCGGGTGGCGAGGCTGTAGCCGTACAGGACACTCAGGCCCCGGCCACACAGGACGCTCAGGCTGCGGCCGTGCAGGACGCGCAAGATGCGTCGGCGGGCGTCAGCGCGGGCGCCGAGCCGATGCCGGGGTACGGCGAGCTGAGTGTCGCGTCGCTGCGGGCGCGGATGCGCGGCAAGAGCGCCGAGCAGATCACGGAGCTGCTCGCCTACGAGCAGGCGACGCAGGGGCGGCCCCAGGTCGTGAAGATGTACGAAAACCGGCTGGTCAAGCTCGCGACCCCGGAATAGTCACCGGCGCCCCGTAGTCTTCCGGCATGAGCTCGAAGACCTCGCCCGAGTCGCCGCTGCCGATCCGCACGGTCCTTCAGATGGTCGGCGGGTGGATCGGCAAACTCGGCACGGTCTGGGTCGAGGGCCAGATCACCGACCTGAGCGCGCGCGGCGGCACGGTGTTCATGACGCTGCGCGACCCGGTGGCCAACGTGTCGGCCCGGGTCACGGCGCCGCGCGGCGTGTACGAGGCCACGGTGCCGAGGCCCGCCGACGGCGCCAGGGTCGTCGTGCACGTCAAGCCGGACTTCTGGGTCAACAAGGGCTCTTTCGCCTTCACGGCCCTGGAGATCCGGCCGGTCGGCGTGGGCGAACTGCTCGCCCGCCTCGAACGGCTGCGCCAGCTCCTCGCCGCTGAGGGGCTGTTCAACGCCGACCGCAAGCGCAGGCTGCCGTTCCTGCCGGGCACGGTCGGGCTGATCTGCGGCCGCGACTCCGCCGCGGAACGCGACGTACTGGAGAACGCCCGCCGCCGCTGGCCCGCCGTCCGGTTCAAGGTCGAGGAGGCGGCGGTCCAGGGTCCGTACGCCGTGGGCGAGGTCACCGAGGCGCTGTCCAGGCTCGACGCCGACCGCGACGTCGAGGTGATCGTGATCGCGCGGGGCGGCGGTTCGCTGGAGGACCTGCTGCCGTTCTCCGACGAGACCCTGGTGCGGGCGGTGGCCGCGTGCCGCACACCGGTCGTGAGCGCCATCGGGCACGAGCAGGACAGCCCGCTGCTCGACCTGGTCGCCGACGTACGCGCCTCCACCCCCACGGACGCCGCCAAGAGGGTGGTGCCCGACGTGGGCGAGCAACTCGCGCTGGTCCGCCAACTGCGTGACCGGGGGCGCCGGGTGATGGGCGGGTGGCTCGACAGGGAGCTGTCGTGGCTGCATTCCGTACGCTCCCGCCCGTCGCTGGCCGATCCCGTGCGCGAGCTCGAACGCCGGGCCGAGCAGGTCGAGGCGTTGCGCGAGCGGGTCAGGCGGAGCCTCACGGGGTCGCTCGACCGGGCGTCCGACTCACTGGGCCACCTGCAGGCGCAACTGGTCGCACTGTCTCCGGCGGCGACGCTCGAACGGGGCTATGCGATCGTTCAGCGGCCTGAGGGCGAGGTCGTGCGGCTGGCCAAGGACGTGGGGGTCGGACAGGTGCTGACGGTGCGGTTGAGCGACGACCGGCTGACGGTCCGCACCGAGCGACCCGCCGACGGGTGACGGCCGGGGATGAGAATGTCGGTGGGTGACTCTAGGGTGAGTGGGGTGGCAGACAGTGGCAAGGCGGCAGGCGCCGACAGGACACCCTCGTACGAGCAGGCACGCGAAGAGCTGACCGACGTCGTACGCAGGCTGGAGACGGGCGGGCTGACGTTGGAGCAGTCGATCGAGCTGTGGGAACGCGGTGAGAAGCTGGCCGCGGTCTGCGAGGAGTGGCTTCAGGGGGCGCGGGTCAAGCTCGCCGCCGCCATGGCCCGCCGCACCGACACCAGCGGCCCGAACGACGCCCCGTTCTGACAGGTCCTGGCGGCCGTCAGCGCGGGGGCTGGGCCGTGGGTTCTTCGGCGGGGAGCGGTGGGCCCGCGCAGATCGACAGGACCAGGTCCGTGAAGCGGGACTTGATCTGGTCGAGGGTGAGGGCGCGCCGGGTGCGCAGGAAGGTGACCAGGGTCACCGCCGCCGACGACAGCAGTGCGTCGGCCAGGAAGTGAGGGTCGGCCCCCGGCCGGGCCTTTGCCAGCAGTGTGGCCAGGTGGGTGTGGTAGAGCGGGTACGGTCCGCTGAAGCGGGCGTCGGGTGAACTCTTCTCCAGCAGCAGGAGCAGCTTTTCCAGGCCCGCCTGGTGGTCGAGGAGGGCGTGCATGAAGGCGGCCACGCGCGCCTGAGGGTCGACCTCGGCGCCGGCGCCGGGACTGAGGCTGGAGCTGGGGCCGGTTCCTGGGCCCAGGGGCGGCGGCCCGGTCATGAACGATTCCTGGAAGCGGCGCTCGCTGTCCTCCACCAGCGCGAAGAGCAGTCCGGCGCGGTCGCCGAAACGGCGGTAGACCGTTCCCACGCCGACGCCCGCCACCCGCGCCACCTCATCGAGGGAGAGCTGGTGACCACCGCACTCGGCGAGCATCCGTTCCGCGCATTCGATGATCTTCTGCCGGTTGCGGGCGGCGTCGGCCCGCTCCGGCGGAGCCTGTCCCAGCAAGGGGAGCAACTGACGATCGCACACAGTCTCAGCATAGGCGTGGAAAGCGGAGAACTTTCCGGTTACTCTATGCGGAGAGTTCTCCGGTTCTGTTGAGACACGCGTTTTCCAGGAGTGAAGATGAGCGAGCACGACGCTGAGGCCATTAGCCGGACCCCTCAGACCACCGCCACCATGACCGATTTCAACGCGAAGATCGTCGCCGAGTTCCGCGAGAACGCCGGCAAGGTGGGCGGCCACTTCGAGGGCTTCTCGCTGCTTCTCATGACCACCACGGGCGCCAAGTCGGGCAAGCAGTCGATCTCTCCGGTCATGTACGTCGCCGACGACGACCGCTACCTGGTGGTCGCCTCCAACGCCGGCGCCGACCGGCACCCGAGCTGGTACCACAACCTGCTGGCCAACCCCGACCTGACCGTGGAGGTCGGCACGGAGACGTTCGCCGCCAAGGCCGAGCAGGTCGAGGACACCGAGCGGGACGCCATCTACAACCGGTTCGTCGAGGTGGCGCCCCAGTTCGCCGAGTACCAGAAGGGGACCTCTCGCCGCATCCCGGTGCTGGCGCTCCACCGCTCCGCCTGATCCACCGCCGTCGCTCACGCGGGGCGACGCGCCGCCCCGCGTGGACGACGCGCCGCTTCGCATGAGCGTGGCGTCAGGCAGGGGCGCTCGGCGGGCGCCGAGCCGGTGCCGGGCGTACGCCTCGACGACGGCGCCAAGACGGGGGCCGGGCCGCGGGGTGACAGCGGAGTCGTCGCGGCGCGGGAGCGGCGGCGGGGAGGAGCGTCGCCCTGGAGGCCCTCAGCCGGAGTGCGGTGGGTGGGGGTGGGGCGGCTGTCGCCGTGGCAGAGGGTTATGACGTGGCTTTGGGGCGCTCGCCGAGCGCCGCGGCGAGCTGGGCGAGCTCGGGCCAGTCGGCCGTGCCCGTGACCACCAGCGTCACGTCCGGCAGCGTACGCACCAGGGTGCGCTGGTTCTTGTCCTTGCGGTACCGCTTGTCCCAGGGCTGGCCGTTGACCTGCTCCGTCCCCACCGACTGCGCGCTGTTGGCCATCCGGTTGGCGAACCCGTCCGCCGGGCGCTCGTCCGACTGGACGAACATCGCGTGCGCCCGCTTGGCCGTCGCGTACCCGAGGAACATCGCCTTCGCCCCGTTCTCCCCCGATGCAATGCGGTTGCTGTTGGGCACCCACCCCGCCGGGTCGGCGGTCGGCGCCCACGCCTTGTAGGGGACCTCACGGTTGAAGTTGGCGACCGTGATCGTGTATTCGCGCCGAGGAATGCGCTCCTCGCGACTCTGCGGGGTGATCAGCAGGAAGACCCCGACCCCCGCCAGGCACAGGAGCACCGCCGCCGCGTAGCTGATGAATCCTTGGGTGAACCGCACAGACGTCGAGGCTACCCTGCCGGTGGCGCGGGTCTGATCTGAGCTATGACCTCCAGCACCTCCTCGGCCAGCCCCTCGTCACCCGACAGCACCACCTCGCTGACGGCGGCGGCGAGCGCGCCGGTCACCACCACGACCAGCGCGGGCTGGTTCTCGAACAGGGTGGCGTTGCGCTGGGCGAAGGTCCGCAGCCGCTCCCGCACGATGAGGTCGAATCCCGGCGGCCCGTCGCCGCGCAGGAACAGCGCGGCCAGTTCGCGCTCCTCCAGGCACCCGTCGAGGTAGGCGCGGGCGGCGCTCAGGAACACCGGCATCGGGTCGGTGGCGGGTCCTGACCTGCGCGCCTGCCGGGCGGCCTGGTTGACGCGGTCGGTCTGCCTGGCCTGGAACTCCTCAAACAGCGTCAGATATAGCTCAGCTTTTCCCGAAAAATGATGGTAAAGGCTGCCGACGCTGGCGTTGGCCCGCGCCACCACATCCGTCACTCCCGCCTCGGCGTACCCCTTGGCGGCGAAGACCTCCTCCGCGGCGGCCAGCAGCCCCGCACGCGTGACCGCGCCCCGCCCCTTCAACCGGTGTTCCGCATCGCTCACTTCGAACTCCTTATCCGGAACGAGGGCAGCACATTATCCACCGCAGGCCGTCTGAAGAGCGCCAACTACGATCGGAGACAGCTGTCAACGAGGAGGGCTGGAAAACCATGTCGGATCAGACGTCGGTACCCGCCGCATTGGCCACGGGCGAGCACGCCCCCGACCGCAACCTGGCCCTGGAGCTGGTCCGGGTCACCGAGGCCGCCGCCATGGCCGCCGCCCGCTGGGTCGGCAGAGGCGACAAGAACGGCGCGGACGGCGCCGCCGTGAACGCGATGCGCCAGCTCATCAGCACCGTGTCGATGAACGGCGTGGTCGTCATCGGCGAGGGTGAGAAGGATCACGCCCCGATGCTGTTCAACGGCGAGCAGGTCGGCGACGGCAGCGGCCCCGACTGCGACGTGGCCGTCGACCCGATCGACGGCACCCGGTTGACCGCGCTCGGCATGCCGGACGCCGTGTCCGTGATCGCGGTGAGCGAACGCGGCTCGATGTACGACCCGTCGGCGGTCTTCTACATGGAGAAGCTGGTGACCGGCCCCGAGGCGGCCGAGGTCGTGGACATCAACGCGCCCGTCGCGGCCAACATCCGGGCGGTCGCCCGGGCGAAGGGCTGCTCGTCCTCCGACGTGACCGTCGTCATCCTCGACCGCCCCCGCCACGAGCAGGTCGTCAAGGAGATCAGGGAGACGGGGGCGCGCATCAAGTTCATCCCCGACGGCGACGTGGCCGGCGCGATCATGGCGGCCCGCGCGGGTACGGGCATCGACCTGATGCTCGGCATCGGCGGCACCCCCGAGGGCATCGTGGCCGCGTGCGCGCTGAAGTGCCTGGGCGGGGTGATCCAGGGCAAGCTGTGGCCCCGCGACGACGCCGAGCGCCGCAAGGCCCTCGACGCCGGCCACGACCTGGACGCCGTCCTGACCACGAACGACCTGGTCAGGTCCGACGACGTGTTCTTCGCCGCCACCGGCATCACTCAGGGGGAGCTGATGCAGGGCGTGCGGTTCCGCAGGGGCGTGGCGCTGACGGACTCGCTGGTCATGCGGGGCCGTTCCGGGACGATCCGCAAGGTGGAGAGCGAGCACCAGTTGTGGAAGCTGCGCGCCTACAGCGCGATCAACTTCGACACGGCCGGGTAGGGCTCAGCGCCGCTTCTTGCGGCGTGGCGGCTCCTTCACCTTGACCTCGCCGAGGAAGTTGCTGGTGCGGACCTCGACGACGGGCGCGTCCGGCCCGGTGGGCTGCTTGGTGAGGCGCGCGGTCTTGTCCTTGGCGACACGGACGACCTCCAGGCCCTCCGGCACCTCGATCTCCAGCCCGCCGAAGACCAGCGTGGCGTTGATGACGACGCGCCGGTTCTGCAGGATGGCGTCGCGCAGGTCCAGCCGGGTCATGCCGAACATCGCGGTCACGTCCAGTTCGGCGGGCACGACCCAGCGCCCGCCGCGCTGTTCCTTCTTGAAGATGGCCGCGACCGGGCTGCCATCCAGGAGCAGCGGCTGCTCGTCGGCGGGCAGGAGGTCGCGCGTGAGCTGGGCGAGGTCGCCGAGCGTGCGGGCCGCGTAGAGGGTGCCGAGGCGTTCTTCCAGTTCCTCCAGGGTGAGCCGGCCGTCGGCGTGGGCATCCTGGAGGACCTGCGCGATCCGCTCCCTGTCGGCGTCGGAGGCGCGCAGTTCGTGCGGCTGCGGCACACCGTCGGCGGCGTGCCGCTGCTGGCCTCTGGCGGCCTGCCACTCCTCTGCGATGCGCTCGCCGACCTCGGCCAGTCGAGGCAGCCATGATCCCGGACGTTCATTCACACTTCGACGATATCCGGAGCGACCCGGATTCCGGAGGAATCACCCTGGGCGGACGGCCGTTGTCCCCTCCAGGAGGTGGGGGTGTGGAGAACGCCGCGCGGATCGGGCTGGTCGCGGTCGTCACCGGCATCATGGTGATCCTCGGACTGGACCTGGCGAGTCTGGGCGAGATGGACCCACTGCGGCGGACGATCAGCGAGCACGGGCTGGGCACGCAGGGCTGGGTGTTCGCGGTGGCGGTCGGGCTGCTGGCGGCGGGCTCGGGGGTGATCGCGTGGGTGCTGGCGCGGCGCCGGTTCGCCGGGGTGCTGGGGACGCTGGCGCTGGTGTCGTGGAGCGTCGGGCTGCTGATCGTGGCGGCCTTCCCCAAGCACGACTGGTCGGTGGGGCCGAGTGTGAGCGGCTCCATCCACCGGGTGGGGAGTCTGGTCGCGTTCCTGAGCCTGCCGGTGGCGGCGCTGCTGATCGCGCGTCCGTGGCGGCACCGCCGGGCGCTGCCCGCCTTCCTGCTGGGGCTGGGCTCGGTGGCGTGGGTGGTGGGTATCGGCGCGGTGGTGGCGCTGGCGACCCGCGCGGGGCTGGCGTGGTGGCAGGCCATGCCGCTCGGACTGGTCGAGCGGGGGCTCGCGGCGACCGAGGTCGCGACGGTGCTCGCCCTCGGTGTGTGGGCGTCCCGTTCCCACTCCCTCACGGCGAAGCCCGCCTGACACGCACCGCCGCCGCCCGCCGGGGGCCGCGAGCGGCGCCACTCGCCTGACGACTCCCCGCCGCGACGGTCACGAGAAGGCCCTTTCACCGGCGCCTTCCAGGCAATAACCTGAGGCGACCTCATGTCTCCCCCAGGAGGCCGCGGTGCCCACCCCCCGTGACCGCATGGCCCGTGTCGGCACGTTCGTCGTGTTCGCCGTCCAGGGCCTGTCCTTGGCCACGGTCCTCACCCAGGTCGAGACCCAGCAGACGAAACACCACCTCGACACCGGTGAGCTGACGCTCATCCTGCTGATCGTGCCGGTGCTCGCGGGCGTGGGCAGCCTCGCCGCCGGTGCGCTGGCCGCGCGCCGGGGCAGCCGGTGGCTGCTGCGCCTGGCCCAGCCGACGGTCGCGGTGGCCGTCGTGGCGACCGGATTCGCGCCCACGGTGCCCGTGCTGCTGGCGGCGCTGGTGCTGTTCGGGCTCGGCGTCGGCGCCGTGGACGCGGGCATGAACATGCAGGGCGTCGCGATCGAGCGCAGGTACGGCCGGGCCGTCCTCAACGGCTTCCACTGCATGGGCAGCGCCGCCGCCCTGGCCGGGGCGCTGTGGGCGGTGCTGGCCGCCCGGCTCGAACTCGGCCTCGCGGTGACGACGGCGCTGCCGATGGCGCTCGCGGTGGCCGGATGCGTGGCCTCCGGCCCGCTGCTGTGCCCGCCGGAGGACGACCTACGCGCGGCGAGCACCCCGGTCAGGCTGCCGTGGCGGCCGATCGTCCCGTTGTGCCTGGCCATGGGCTTCCTGTACGTCGGCGACGCCGCCGTCTCCAACTTCTCCGCCGTCTACATGGCCGACGCGCTGAAGGCGCCTCCGGCGGGCGTCGCGCTCGCCTACACCGCCTACCAGGCGGCCACCCTGGCGGTCCGGCTCTGCGGCGACCTGGTGGTCAGGCGGTTCGGCCCGGCCGCCGTGGTCGGGTTCGGCGGCGTGCTCGCGACCCTGGGGTTCGCCGGGGTGGTCGCGGCACCCACGGTGACGGCGGCCGTGGTGGCGTTCGGCCTCACCGGTGTGGGGCTGTCGGTGGTGGCGCCGCAGGCGTTCTCGGCGGCGGGCCGGCTGGACCCGGCCGGCTCGGGGGTGGCGGTGGCCCGCGTCAACCTGTTCAACTACGTGGGCTTCGTCGCGGGCGCGGCGGCGGTCGGCGGGCTGGCCGACCTCACCGACCCGAAGACGGCCTTCGCCGTCCCGATGGCGCTCGCCGCGGCCGTCGTCCTGCTGGCCCGTGGCTTCGCCCCGCGCACCACGCGTTTCACCGGTTGAGACGAGCGGGGCGGGCTGCCCACGACCGGGATCATGCCCGACACCCGCGCCGGGCCGGTGCGCGCCGTGCACCTCGACTGCGTCTACCCGACCGCCCCCGACAGCTCGGACAGGTAGGCGAGGCTGCTGCTGACGTCGGCCGCCGGGTCCTGGTGCGGGCCGGTCAGGATGACGTCCTGTTCCATGACGTACCAGCCGGTGTACCCGCTTGCGCCGAGCGCGGCGACGATGGCCGCGATGTCCACGTCGCCCTGCCCCAGCGGCCGGTACAGACCCTTGCCGACGGCCTGGGTGTAGGTGAGTTCGGCCCGGGTGACCTGGGCCGCGAGCGCGGCGTCCACGTCCTTCAGGTGCACGTGGGCGACGCGGGCGGCGTGGGTCACGGCCAGTTCGGCCGGGTCGGTGCCGCCGATGAGCAGGTGGCCGGTGTCGAGGCAGAGCGGGATCGCGCTGCCGTCGAGCACCCTGGCGACCTCCTGCCGGGTCTCGACCATGGTGCCGACGTGCGGGTGCAGGCCGGCGGCCGGGCCGTAGGCGGCGGCGACGCGGTCGAGGTTGGCCAGCAGGGTGTCCCAGCCGCGCTCGTCGAGGGCGGGGCGGGCGTCGTAGCCGTCCACGCCGGTGGCGGCGGCCAGCACCAGCATGCCGGGCACGTCGTCGGGCAGGCCGGGGAGCGGATCGTGGCCCGGGTCGTGCAGGACGACCGGGTGGAATTGCCCCGCCGGGCGCAGGCCGTACTCCTCCAGCAGGCCCGGCCGGAGGTAGCCGTCCGGGCCGAGTTCGCTGGCCGTCAGCCCGAGCGCCACCATCTCGGCCAGCACCCGGGACGGCGGGAGCTGGTGGCCCCAGCCGGGCACCTCGCACACTCCCCAGGAGATCGGGGCTCCGGCGAGCCTCATGCGCGTACCTCCGAGATCTCGACGGGACGGCCTTCGCGGCGCGACAGTTCGGCGGCCTCCGCGACGTACAGGGCGGCCAGGGAGTCCTCGATCGTGCACGAGCCGGTGCCGCGCAGGAACGCGTCGATCTCGGCCACGTAGGCGTCGTGGAAGCGGGTGACGAAGTCGGGCCACGGCGGCCCCTCGAACCCGGCGAGCGGGGCGCGGGGGCCGAGCCCGACCGCGTGGGTGCCCGCGCTGCCCGCGAGTTCCATGCGCACGTCGTAGCCCGCGCCGTTGTACCTGGAGCCCTGCATGGTCGCCAGCGTCCCGTCGTCCAAGGTGAGTACGGCGGCGCTGTTGTCGACGTCGCCCGCCTCCGCGAAGAAGGCGGCGCCCCGGTTGGCGCCGACGGCGTAGACGGAGACGATCTCGCGCCCGGTCACCCAGCGCAGGATGTCGAAGTCGTGGATGTGGCAGTCGCGGTAGATGCCGCCGGAGGTGGCGACGTACTCAGCCGGTGGCGGCTCCGGGTCGCCGGTGACGAGGTGGACCCGGTCAAGCCGTCCCAGCTCGCCCGCCCGCAACGCGGCGGAGGCGGCGACGAAGCCGGGGTCGAAGCGGCGCTGGAAGCCGATCTGGACGCGGGCTCCGGCCGCCGCGTCGAGGACTTCCAGGGTCTCCTTGACGGTCGGGGCCACCGGTTTCTCGCAGAAGGCGGGGATCCCGAGACGGCAGGCCCGGGTCAGCAGCTCGGCGTGCGTTCCCGTGGGCGTGGCGATCACCACGGCGTCGGCGTCGAAGGCGTCGCCGGGGCGGCCGTACGGTGAGGTCCGGATCGGGTCGGAGACGATCAGTTCGTCCACGAGCGGGTGCGCGGCCAGGGTGGCCGCGTGGAAGGCGCCGATTCTGCCCAGTCCGAGCAGTCCCACACGCATGAAACCTCCAAGCGGGGCGGGGGGTTTCTTTCTACGCGGTCAGTCCCTAGTTTGTCCAGACATACGGACTTTCAGTCCCCGGGCCACGTCGTCCGCCCGATGGGCGGGCAACCTGGCGAAACCCACCACGACGGCGGGCGGTCCGGGCGCGAACCGCATCGGCTCGACGGCCTCCGCCGCCAGCCCCAGCTCGCGCGCCGCCGCCACCGCGGCGGCCTCGTCCCAGTCGGCGGGCAGGTCGAGGTAGGCGTGCAACCCGGCCTCGATGCCCCGCACGCGGATCTCGGGCAGATGCTCGGCCAGCGCGCCGACCAGGGCGTCCCGGCGCCGCCGGTACTCCCTCCTGGTACGCCGCAGGTGCCGCTCGTAGCCGCCGGTGCGCAGGAAATGGGCCAGCGCGTACTGGTCGATGACCGGCGAGCCCAGGTCGGACTCGCCGCGCACCCGCCGGACCGCCGCCGCCAGCGGCGCGGGGGCGGCCATCCAGCCCAGCCGCAGCCCCGGCGCCAGCGACTTGCTGACGCTGCCCGTCAGCACCACCCGGTCGGGCGCCAGGCCCTGAAGGCAGCCGACGGGGTCGCGATCGAAGCGGAACTCGGCGTCGTAGTCGTCCTCGACGACAAGTTTGCCCCAGGCGATGAGCGCCGCCCGGCGGGCGGGCGAGAGCACGACGCCCGTCGGGTAGTTGTGCGCGGGGGTGAGCAGGACGGCGTCGGCGCCGCTGGCGGCCAGCGCGGCCACGTCGACACCCTCGTCGTCGGTGGGGACGGGCACCAGGTCGGCGCCGCCCCGCAGCAGCAGGGGGAACTGGCGGTGACTGGAGGGATCCTCGACAGCCAGTCGGATCCGGCCGAGCACCTGCAGCAGCAGGCTGAGCCCGTGGGCGACGCCGCCGATCACGACGAGGTCGTCCGGGCGCACGTCGGCGGCCCTGACCCGGCGCAGGTATCCGGCCAGTTCCTCACGGAGTTCGGGGACGCCGCCCGGGTCGGCGTAGTCGAGCGCGTCGGCGGGCAGCGTGCCGAGCACGTGCCTGACTGCGGCCAGCCAGCGTTCGCGCGGGAATCCGCCCAGGTCGGGCGAGGTGGCTCGCTCCTGGTAGTCGTTGGGGCGGCCGCGCGAGCCGGGCCGCTCGCGCGTGCTCCGTCGCCCGGCCGGAACGTCGGCGACCCGGGTGCCGTGGCCCACCCTGGAGATCAGGAAGCCCTCCGCCACCAGTTGCTCGTACGCCTCGACGACCACGCCGCGCGAGAGCGCGAGGTCGGCGGCCAGGTCGCGGGTGGCGGGCAGCCGGGCTCCCGGCGCGAGGCGGCCGTCGCGGACCGAGGCGCGCAACTCGGCCGCGAGCTGGGCCGCCAGACCGCCTTTCCGCCGGTCGAGGTTCAGGTGGAGGTCAGCCATATTGGTCCTTGGTAAAGCTCGGCGATTGGACTCTTCTGGAGAACCATTCTGTTCCTAGCATGCTGCTATGCGGAACGGGGTCATCGGAGCGGCTACGGCGATGTTCATGCTCGGCACGCTCGCGGCGGTATCCGACCTGATCAAGGACTATCCCGTGTACGGCGGGCAGGCGCTGCGCTACCTGCTCGGCGCGGCCGTCCTGCTGGCCGTGACCAGGCTGCTCGGGCTGCGCTGGGTACGGCTGACGCCGCGCGAGACGTTCTGCCTCCTCGGCGTGACGCTGATGGGGATGGTGGTCTTCAACATCTGCGTGATCGAGTCCACCAGGGACTCCGGGCCCGCGCTGGTCGGGACCGTGCTGGGGACCGTCCCGCTGGCGCTGGCGCTGGCCAGCGGGCGCCCGGCGCCGAGGCTGCTGATCGGCGCCGTCGTCGTGGTCGGCGGCGCCACCCTGGCCACCGGGCTCGGCAGCGGCGGCGTCGGCGGGCTGCTGCTGGCGCTGGTCGCGCTGGCGGGCGAGGTCGCCTTCTCCCTGCTGGCCATCCCACTGCTGCCCAAGCTGGGGGCGATCCGGCTGTCGGCGTACTCGGTGGCGCTGGCCGTGCCCATGCTGGCCCTCACCGGGTTCGCGGTCGAGGGTACGGCGATGCTGCGCATGCCCACCGCGCCCGAGGCGTTCGGGCTGCTCTACCTGGCCCTCGTCGTGACCGTGCTGGCCTTCTTCCTCTGGTACAGCGCATTGCCGAAGCTCGGCCCCGGACGGGCAGGGTTGTTCGCCGGGCTCATCCCGGTGGGCGCGATCGTGACCGCGTTCGTGCTGGACATCGCCGTGCCCACGGCGTACGACCTGCTGGGGGCAGGGCTGGTGATCGCGGGCATTCTCGTGGGGCTCACGGCGGGGCGGCTCAGCGCTTCAGAGTCGGCCACTGCCCGCCCTTGATGCCCTTGAGGACGATGAAGACGGTCGCGAAGGCGATCGCGCCGATGACGATCAGCCCGATGGCCGCGACGACGAAGTAACCGGCTTGCATGGCGGCCTCCCTCCTCTATGAAGGAGAACACTCCCAACACATCCCCAGCTATCCCGAAAAATCGGTATTTACCGTGGTTTGCAGGACTGTTTGCGACGGGGCGGCTGGCAGGGGCGGGACTTGCCCGGGCGTACCCTCTAGGGGACCGAAAGGATCGGAGAACCATGCCCGAGTTCGTCTACACCGACCTGCTGCCGCTCGGCCCCGACGAGACCGAGTACCGGCTGATCACCACAGAGGGGGTGCGGAAGGTCGAGGCGGCCGGGCGGACGTTCCTGGAAGTCGATCCAGAGGCGTTGCGGCTGCTCACCGAGACCGCGATCCACGACATCTCCCACTACCTGCGCGCCTCACACCTCGCCCAGCTGCGGAAGATCGTCGACGACCCCGAGTCCAGCGGCAACGACCGCTTCGTCGCCCTCGACCTGCTCAAGAACGCCTCCATCTCGGCCGGCGGCGTGCTGCCGATGTGCCAGGACACCGGCACCGCCATCGTCATGGGCAAGCGCGGCAGGCACGTGCTCACCGACGGCAGGGACGCCGAGCACATCTCCAGGGGCGTCTACGACGCCTACACCAGGCTCAACCTGCGCTACTCCCAGATGGCGCCGCTGAGCATGTGGGAGGAGAAGAACACCGGCAGCAATCTGCCCGCCCAGATCGAGCTGTACGCCGAGGGCGACGACAGCTACAAGCTGCTGTTCATGGCCAAGGGCGGCGGCTCGGCCAACAAGTCCTTTCTCTACCAGGAGACGAAGGCGGTGCTCAACGAGAAGCGCATGCTCGCCTTCCTGGAGGAGAAGATCCGCTCGCTCGGCACCGCGGCCTGCCCGCCGTACCATCTGGCGATCGTCGTGGGCGGCACCAGCGCGGAGTTCGCGCTGAAGACGGCGAAGTACGCCAGCGCCCGCTACTACGACAACGTCCCCGCGGAGGGCTCGCCGGACGGGCACGGCTTCCGCGACCGCGACCTGGAGCGGAAGGTCTTCGAGCTGACCCAGCGGCTCGGCATCGGCGCCCAGTTCGGCGGCAAGTACTTCTGCCACGACGTGCGGGTGATCCGCCTGCCGAGGCACGGCGCCTCCTGCCCGGTGGCCATCGCGGTCTCCTGCTCGGCCGACCGGCAGGCGCTGGCGAAGATCACCCCGGAGGGCGTCTTCCTGGAGAGGCTGGAGACCGATCCGGCCCGGTTCCTGCCCGAGACGACCGACGAGCACCTGTCGGACGACGTCGTACGGATCAACCTCAACCAGCCGATGGCCGACATCCTCGCCGAGCTGACGAAGTACCCGGTGAAGACGCGGCTGTCGCTGACCGGGCCGCTCGTCGTCGCCCGCGACATCGCCCACGCGAAGATCTCCGAGCTGCTCGACGACGGCGGCGAGATGCCGCAGTACCTGAAGGACCACGCCGTCTACTACGCCGGCCCGGCCAAGACCCCCGAGGGCTACGCCTCCGGCTCCTTCGGTCCCACCACGGCGGGACGGATGGACTCCTACGTCGAGAGGTTCCAGGCGGCGGGCGGGTCCATGGTCATGCTCGCCAAGGGCAACCGTTCGAAGCAGGTGACCGAGGCGTGCCGCAGCCACGGCGGTTTCTACCTCGGCTCCATCGGCGGGCCCGCCGCCCGCCTGGCCCAGGACTGCATCAAGAAGGTCGAGGTGCTGGAGTACCCGGAACTCGGCATGGAGGCGGTCTGGCGGATCGAGGTCGAGGACTTCCCGGCCTTCATCGTCGTCGATGACAAGGGCGAGGACTTCTTCACCGACAAGACGGGACCGGTGCTCGGCATCGGCCGCCGCTGAACCTCACAGGCCCGAGAGCGCGTTTCCAGGGAGGTCTCTGGAAACGCGTTGTCGTTTCAGACGGACATGGGCTCGCGGTGGGGGCCCACGATCGTCCCGTCGAGTCCGTCGCAGGCATGGCGTAGGTGTTGACTCGGACCCCCGGCTGGGTCACGCTCTTGGGAGGCGGCAACATCTCGCAACACAACGGAGTGTGTGATGCGCGTCGAATTCGTTTGCAAAGACCCGGCCAGCAACCCCAATCAGTGCCCTGCCTTCTACTGGACCGATCGAAGTAGCCTGCTCGTTCAAGGGTGGGTGGTCACCGACCCCGAAGCGCTCGCGGAGCTGGTGAACCTGGCGCCGGACGAAACCGTGGTCGAGATCCCCGAACGGCTCTTCCTTGAGTTCCTCGCCCACTACCGGGAACGCCAGAAGGCCGCTTCGTGACCGTCACTCAAGAAGAGTTCGACTCCCTGCTGTCGAGCTTCGGGGTGAGTGCCGTCCACCTGGAAACTCGGGACGCGTACGGCACTGCCGCCGAACTGCCCCACATGGCGAAGTGGGCCGCCGGCGAGAAGGACGACCTTGAGTGGCTCCAAGACTGGTGCGCGACTGTCCGCGACCACGTCGAGAGCGGCCGATCCATACGCAGAGCACGAATCGTGTCCGAGCCGTTGAGCGACTATCAGCGGTGGTCGCACAGCATCGCACACCCGATGGTCGGCGCAGGCGAGGACATCCGGTGGGTTCCTCGGCGGTTGGTCTCGTCCGTCCCCCTACCGGGAAACGACTTCTACCTCCTCGACGGCAAGCTGATCGTCTTCCTGCACTACTCTGGGGACGGCCTGGTCGTCGGCATGGTGAAGTCTGTCGATCCGGGCGATGTCGCACTCTGCAACAGCGCCTTCGAGGCGGTATGGAAGCTGGCCGTTCCCCACCGTGAGTACACGCCGACTTAGTCCCGCCAAGAAAGCCGCCATCGACCTCGGTGAGCGCCTTCGGCAGCTACGCACAAGCGCCGGGTTCTCGCAGCGGGCGCTGGGGCAGGCGACAGGCTGGCATTTCACCAAGATCTCGCGCATGGAGAACGGCGGCAAGTCACCCACCGAAGCCGAGATCAGACTGTGGTGCCGGCTCTGCCATGCGGAGGGGGAGATCCCCGACCTGGTGGCCGGCATGCGCGCACTGGAGTCGATGTACAGAGAGCACAAGCGGCAGACCAGGGCCGGAATGAGGCGGCTTGTGCGTTCGTCCGTGCCGCTCTACGAACGCACCACGAGCTTCCGAATCTACGAACACAACGCCATCCCCGGACTCTTCCAGACGGCGGACTACGCGGAAGCGATGCTCTCCTTCTGGATCGGCTTCCTCGACACGCCTAACGATCTTGATGATGCCGTTCGCGCCCAGCAGCGGCGTCAAGGAGTCGTTCGGCAGCAGGACAAGCGGTTTGAAGTCGTCATTGAGGAACAGGCGCTACGCACGCTGTTCGGCACGGCGGAGACGCAGGCCACCCAGTTGGAACGGCTGCTGGAAATCCTGGAACTCCCCAACGTCCTTTTCGGGGTCATCCCCATGATGGTCGAAAGACCGTGCGTCGCGAGCGTAGGATTTTGGATCTTCGACCACGAATCCGTCCAGATGGAGACCCCATCGGCGGCCATCGAGGTAACACGGCCGGGAGAGGTCGATCTCTATGTGCGCATGTTTGATCTCCTCGCATCGGTCGCCGTCTACGGGGAGTCGGCGCGGACGTTGATCGAAGCCACGGCCCGAGAGCTGCGGGCCATGAATTGACGCAACATTTCGCAACACCCTAGCGCGCGTGAACCCAACGCTCCTACCGTCGAGGCATGACAGGAACGCACACCACGGCGGCGGCGCCGACCACAACCCTGGACGGGCTTCACGGCCTTCGAGGGCAGGACCCGTAAGCGCTCGTGGCTGTGGGCCGCCTCGCTACCCATCAACCCACTGTCCGAGGTCGGCTCGCACGGTTCACGGCCGGGTGCGCCTTCCGGCCGTGTGCACACGTCGGGCCGTCCGCGCCCGACGAGAGGAGGGCAGACAGATGGATCTGTACCGCTTGGACCTCGGTGACCTGGTGTTCCGCCGCCTGTGCGGCGGCAACAACAACGAGAACGGCGAAGGCGAGTCCTGCGTCGAGATCGCCCCGATCCCGGGCGCTCCGAACTCGTTCGCCCTGCGCGACTCGAAGAACCCGGATGCCGGGACGCTCCGGTTCACCGGTGACGAGCTGCGCGCCACCGGGATGACGACCATCTAGGAAAACCGCCTCCACGGCTCTGCCCGGCCGCGTCGGGCAGAGCCGTCTCATTTCACCGTGACATGAGCAAGGGGACCTGTTGCACTGGCATGCCTACACCTGGAACGGCAACGGGCAGGACCTGGCCCGCGAGTCAGAGCGCCGCCCCACCTCACCGGACTTCCCCACCTCGCCGCTACCACCGATGCGTACAGGCGACTGGCTGCTGAAGCCTCTCCAGATCATCGCCGAGACCTTCAACGACGAGGCCCAGGCCGTTGCGTGGATGGAGCAGACGTACATCCCCCATCGGACGGCAAGCGACAAGATCCCGTTGGAGGCTCGTGCTCTCCTGGCCGGTGACCTGCTACCGCGCGGCGTTGACGTCCAGTGGGGCGTCTGGCTGACCGGAGGCCGCTTCCTCACGGTCGGTGTGATCTGCTGCCCGAACCGGCACGTGAGCCATCCGTGCCCGCTCACCGACAGGACGGGACCGGTGCTCGGTATCGGCCGCCGCTGAACCTCGCAGGCCCGAGAGCGCGTTTCCAGGGAGGTCTCTGGAAACGCGTTGTCGTTTCAGACGGACATGGGCTCGCGGTGGGGGCCCACGATCGTCCCGTCGGGGAGCAGCAAGCCTGTGTCCTCGAACAGCACCACGCCGTTGCAGAGCAGGCTCCAACCCTGGTCAGGGTGAGCGGAGACCACGTGGGACGCCTCGCGGTCGGCGGAATAGGCATTCGGACAAACAGGCCGGTGACTGCACATCATGCACCTCTCAGATGAGCTCCTGTGTGGTTATCGCGTTGGCGGAAGGACGCGCTCACGTCCTTCAACGAGGTTCGGCGGCTTCCAGGTTCCGCTCTCACTTACATTCTGACGCTCCTGGAAACTGGATTACTCCGCCCCCTGTCATGGTGGGCGAGCGTTCTTGCCGTCCGCATGCAGAACGCTTGCGCAGGCGTTCCCTCCATGGGCCAGTGTCGGCCCCCCGAAACGGTTCCGCACCTTCCAACAAGCGCACTCGTCCGGGCATGGCGACGGCGCGGACGGGAGACCCGGCCGCGCCGTCTGGACCAAACTGAACTCTTGCCATCATGCTGTAGTTGCGAATGGTTCGCAAGAAGCTGGTCCTAGGTCGCAGGTCTGATGCAGGTGCGAGCTGCTTGCAATAGTGTCGCCATGGAGCGATCTAGAAGGAGGACCCATGGGGGAGTACAAGCTTCCTGACATGCCCTACGACTACGCGGCCCTGGAGCCCGCCATCACCGGCGAGATCCTGGAGCTGCACCACGCCAAGCACCACGCGGCGTATGTCAAGGGCGCCAACGACACCCTGGAGCGGCTCGCCGAGGCCCGCGACAAGGGCGAGTTCGGCGGCCTGGTCGGCCTTGAGAAGACCTTTGCCTTCAACCTGTCCGGCCACGTCCTGCACTCGATCTTCTGGGAGAACCTCTCCCCCGACGGCGGCGACCGTCCGGACGGAGCACTGCGCGACGCGATCGACGAGCACTTCGGCACCTTCGAGGCCTTCCAGAAGCAGCTCACGACCGCCACCGCGGGAGTCCAGGGCTCCGGCTGGGGCATCCTCGCCTGGGAGCCGCTCGGCCGCCGCCTGATCGTCGAGCAGGTCTACGACCACCACGGCAACGTCGGCATGAACTCCACGCCGCTGCTGGTGTTCGACGCCTGGGAGCACGCTTACTACTTGCAGTACCGCAACGTGCGCCCGGACTATGTCGAGAAGCTGTGGAGCCTGATCAACTGGAATGACGTGGCCGCCAGGTTCGCTGACGTCACAAGTCAGGCGAGTTAACTGAAGTTCGCAACGAATTATCGGCCCGGCCTCTACTGGTCGGTTTACACAAATAGGTAAGCTGCCTGCCATGCGTGCGCCCGCCGGATACCTCCTAGCCGCGCGCTACCGGTTGCTGGAACCGGTCGGCCGCGGCGGCATGGGTACCGTTTGGCGAGCACACGACGAGCTGCTCGACCGTTATGTGGCGGTCAAGGAAGTGCGTCTTCCCGCCGTTCTCGACGAGGAGCTCCGCGCGGAGCTGTGCGCCCGCACCGAGCGTGAGGGCCGGGCCACCGCGATGGTCGCCCACCCGTCGGTCATCACCGTCTTCGACGTGGTCACCGAGGACGACCGTCCGTGGATCGTGATGGAGCTGCTCCAGGTCAGGTCCCTGGAGCAGCTCATCCAGGACTACGGCCCGCTGCCGCCGCGCCGGGCCGCCGAGATCGGGCGGCAGATCCTCGGCGCGCTGCGCGCCGTCCACGCCAAGGGCATCCTCCACCGCGACGTGAAGCCGAGCAACGTGCTCGTCGGCGACGACCGCGCCGTCCTCACCGACTTCGGCCTGGCCGCCCTCGAAGGCGATGTGTCCATCACGCAGGCGGGCATCGTCCTGGGCTCGGCCGGATACATCGCCCCGGAACGGGTGCTCGGCGCGAAGGCCAGCCCCGCCGCCGACCTGTGGTCGCTCGGCGCGACCCTCTACACCGCCGTCGAAGGCAGGGGCCTGCACGGCAGGCGTACGGCCGCCGCCGCCCTGGCCGCGCTGACCAGCGGCGAGCCGATCCCCATGGCCAAGGCGGGCCCGCTCGGCCCGGTGCTCGACGCGCTGCTGCGCATCGACCCGGAGACCCGGCTCGACTCCGTGCGCGCGTCCCTGATGCTCGCCCGGGTGGCGGCAGGGGGTTCGGCCGAGGAGCCGTTCGCGCCCCGCCGGGCCGTACGGCCGACGCCCGTGATCAGCGCCCCGTCCTTCGCGCGCAGGCCCGCCCACCGCGGCCTCCACCGGGCCGAGGCGACGGCGGCGGCGCTCGCGCTGCCCATGCCGAGGACCGAGCGCAAGCCCGGCGAGGGCGTGCACCGCAGGCGGGTGGAGCCCCGGCCGGTCCCTTCGGCTTATGCCCGCTTCAAGGCGGCGGTGATAAAGTTGCTCCTCCCCCGGCGGCTGTGGCCTCGGGAACTTCGCAAGCGAGGTTAAAGCACTTCCCAAGCAAGAATCGATATCTTCTAGGCATGCCGGAACAGCAGCCGCGACTGCTCGCGGATCGCTACGAGCTCATCACCCCCCTCGGCCGGGGCACGATGGGCACCGTGTGGCGCGCTCGCGACCGGGCCCTCGGCCGCGAGGTCGCGATCAAGGAGATCCGCCAGGACCGCGGCCTCACCGAGGAACAGCGGGCCGAGCTGCGCGAGCGCATGGTCAGGGAAGGCCGCACCGCCGCCAAGGTCAGCCACCCGTCCGTGGCCGCCATCCACGACGTGATCGTCCAGGACGACCGTCCGTGGATCATCATGGAGCTGGTCGAGGCACGCTCCCTCGAACAGGTCATCGACGAGGAGGGCCCGTTGCCCCCTCGGCTCGTGGCCGAGATCGGCGTCGACCTGCTGGGGGCGCTGCGCGCCGCCCATGCCCAGAACATCACCCACCGCGACGTCAAGCCCGGCAACGTGCTCATCACCGAGAGCGGACGGGTGGTGCTGACCGACTTCGGCATCGCCAAGGTGGAGGGCGACACCAAGCTCACCAAGACCGGCATGGTGATCGGCTCGCCCGGCTACACCGCGCCGGAACGCGCCCGGGGCGAGTACACCGGGCCGGAGTCGGACATCTGGTCGCTCGGCGCGACCCTGTACTTCGCCGTCGAGGGGCGTCCGGCGTACGAGCGGCAGTCGATCGCCGAGACGCTGGCGGCGCTGCTCAGCGAGAGCGCCGACGCGCCCACCCAGGCCGGACCCCTGCGGCCCGCCCTCACCGGGCTGCTCCACAAGAACTACAAGCAACGGCTGACTGCGGCCAAAGCGGAGACGATGCTCAGAATGGTCGCTGACACGCCCACGAACGAGATTCCCGCCGTCACGGACTCCGGCGCCCCGCCCCGGAATCGTCCCCAACAGGGCCAGGACCCCGACCGCACCATGATGGTCGCCCGCCCCAAACCCGCCCCAGGACAGTCCGGCGGCCTGGGTGCCGCCGACGGCCCTGTGGGCACCGGCGGGCCCGGAGCGTTCGCGGACCGCCCGGTTCAGAGCGGCGCGGGCGCCTTCGGCGGCGGCACGCCTTCGGGCGGACCCGGCGCCTTCGGCGACAACAGCTCGCCGGGCCCTGGGGACTTCGGCGGCAACAGCTCATCGGACGGACCTGGAGCCTCTGACGGCGGCGGGGGTACGGGCCGCCCGCCGTCGTCGGCCGCGCCTCGCGGCGGGGTCGCCCGCGGTCAGGCGCCGGGGGCTCCGCCCGTGCGGGGCGGCGGGCAGCCG
>NZ_BAAAHQ010000033.1:0-30523 GCF_039525605.1 Nonomuraea longicatena
CCGGCGGCGCACGCTCCGCGAGGCGCTGCGGACCGGCGAGGTCCTCCGGCTGCGGCGCAGGGACCACACCACCCGGCCGCGCGAGGTGGTGCTGTTCGTGGACGTCAGCGGCTCGATGGCGCCGTACGCCGAGACGCTGCTGCGCTACGCGCACGCGCTGGTGCGGGCCGAGCCACGGGCGACCCGCGTGTTCTCCGTGGGCACCCGCCTCACTCCCGTCACCTCCGAACTTCGTCACCGCGACGCGGGCACCGCGCTGGAGGAGGTGTCGCGGGTGATCCCGGACTGGAACGGCGGCACCAGACTCGGCGAGGAGCTCCACTGGTTCCTGAGGAACCACGACGCGCGGGGCGCGGTGGTCGTGATCGCCTCCGACGGCTGGGAGCGCGGCGACCCCTCGCTGCTCGCGGCCCAGATGGCCAGACTCGCCCGGCAGGCCCACCGGATTATCTGGGTCAATCCCCATAAAGGGTACGAAGGGTATGAACCGCTGACCGGAGGGATGCGGGCCGCCCTGCCGTACATCGACGACCTCGTGGCCGGGCACAGCCTGGCCGCCTTCGAGGAACTCAGTGAAAGGCTCGCCCATGCGTGACGTGCTCCCCGAGATCATCCGCTGGTGGGAATCAGGCCGGAGGTTCGGCCTGGCGACCGTGGTGAGCACCTTCAGCAGCGCCCCACGCCCCCCGGGCGCCGCCATGGCCGTCCACGGCGACGAGGTCGCGGGCAGCGTCTCGGGCGGCTGCGTCGAGGGCGCCGTCTTCGAACTGGCCACGACCGTCGGCGAGCCGGTCATGCAGCGGTACGGCGTCAGCGACGACGACGCCTTCGCCGTGGGACTGACCTGCGGCGGCATCATCGACATCCTGGTCGAGCCGGTCTCCCGGGAGACCTTCCCCGAACTCGGCGACATCCACGACTCGGTACGGCGCCACGAACCCGTCGCCGTCGCCACCGTCATCGGCGGGCCCGGCCGGATGGGCGCCAGGCGCGTCGTCTGGCCGGAGCGCTCCTCCGGCTCGCTCGGTTCCGAGCGCCTCGACGACGCCGTGGACGACGACGCGCGCGGCATGCTCGCCCAGGGCCTGACCGGCGTCAGGCGCTACGGCGGGCACGGCGAGCGCCGCCTGGACGACCTCCCGGTCTTCGTGCAGTCCTTCGCCCCGGCGCCCCGCATGCTGGTCTTCGGCGCCATCGACTTCGCCGCAGCCGTCGCCCGCGTCGGCAAGTTCCTCGGCTACCGGGTGACCGTGTGCGACGCCCGGCCCGTCTTCGCCACTTCCAAGCGCTTCCCCGAGGCCGACGAGGTCGTGGTCAAGTGGCCGCACGACTACCTCGCCACCCAGCACGTGGACGAGCGCACGGTCATCTGCGTGCTCACCCACGACCCCAAGTTCGACGTGCCGCTGCTGGAACTGGCCCTGCGCACCGGCGCCGGGTACGTGGGGGCGATGGGCTCGCGCCGTACCCACGAGGACCGGCTGGCCCGGTTGCGCGAGAACGGTCTCACCGACGGTGAACTCGCCCGGCTGCGCTCGCCCATCGGACTCGACCTCGGCGCCCGCACCCCGGAGGAGACCGCGATCTCCATCGCGGCCGAGCTCATCCAGCTCCGCTGGGGCGGCAGCGGGCGCCCGCTGAGCGAGACCAGCGGGCGCATCCACCGCGACGCCGCAGGGTAGAAGGCGGAGATGAACGGATCTCTGGTGGCCGGGCTGCTGCTGGCGGCCGGGCGCGGGGCGCGGCTGGGCACACCCAAGGCGCTGATCGAGTACGAGGGGGAGCGGCTGGTCGACCGGGGGGTGCGGCTGCTGGAGGACGGCGGCTGCCACCCGGTCGTCGTCGTGCTGGGGGCGGCGACCGTACAGGTGCGCGGGGCCGTCGCGGTGCGCAACCCGGACTGGAGCAGCGGCATGGGCTCCTCGTTGCGGATGGGGCTGGCCGCGTTGCCGCCGGAGGCGCCCTCGGTGGTGGTGGCGCTGGTCGATCAGCCGTTCGTCACCCCGGCCGCCGTCGCCGCGCTGATCGCCAGCGGCGCCGAGGTCGCCGTGGCCACGTACGGCGGCCGCCGCCGCAACCCGGTGCTGCTCACGCGGCCGCACTTCGCCGAGGTCGCCGAACTGGCCGTGGGCGACGTGGGCGCCCGGCCCTTCCTGCGCAGGCACCCCGAACTGGTCACCGAGGTGCCGTGCGACGGCATGGGCAGTCCGATGGACATCGACACCCCCGAGGACCTGGCCCGGCTGCGCGGCTCCTCACAGGCGCAGTGAGGCCAGCGCGGCGCGGTGGTCGCTGCCCACGGCGGGAGCCACACCCGCCCTGGTGGCGGTCATGCCCTTGTAGAGGATGTGGTCGGGCCGGGTGATCGGGAACGAGGACGGCCAGGTGAAGCCGAACCCGTCGCCCGCCTCCCGCTGCGCGTCGAGCAGCGGCGGTGTGAGCCCTGACATGCCACGGTCGGTGGTCGCGGTGTTGAGGTCGCCCATGAGCAGGATGCGCTTGCTGCGGTCGTCGTCGACGAGCCTGCGCGCGTGGGCCAGCGACTTGTCGCGGAAGGCGGTGTGGCCGGGGCGGGCCGAGGCCAGGTGCATGACGTACACGGTGATCTTGCCCTTCGGGGTGCTGACCACGGTGCGCAGCGCACGCGGCCAGCCCAGGCCGACGTCGAGCTTGCTCTGCTCGCTCAGCGGCCAGCGGCTCCACAGACCGACGGTGCCGACGGGGTACTTGTAGCGGAACATCCGGTCGAGTTGCCGGGCCGCCGGGCCGCCGGGGGTGAGCTCCTGGGCGGCCACCAGGTCGAGCCCGTCGGCGATCTTCCGCATGGCCTGGCCGGAGTCGCTGTTGGTGACACCGACGTTGACGGTGGCCACCCGCAGGTCGCTGGAGCCGCCCGGCGGAGTGCGCAACAGGGTGGAGCCGAACATGACGGCCCACACCAGGCCGGGCACCAGCGCGACCGCGGCGGCGACGGTCGAGCGGGCCATGAGCGCGCCGAGAAGCAGCAGGGGGACGGCCAGGCCGACCCACGGCAGAATCGACTCCCAGACCGGGGTGAAACCGCCCAGTTCCGGAATTATCCGGTGGCCCGCGAGTGCGGCGGCGAGCAGGACGGACACGACGATGACGACGCGACTCAGCACCCGTCCCACGCTAGCCGCTGTCGGGCCGTCGCGCGGACAGGCTACCCTAAGAGCCGAACATAGTTCTGTTACCAGGGAGTCAGGCATGCGGATCGGTATGACGCTGAACTACGCGGGCGGCTTCAAGGAGACGGTCGCCGAACTGGCCGACTACGAGCGGGCGGGGCTCGACATCGTCTTCGTGCCCGAGGCCTACAGCTTCGACGCCGTCAGCCAGATGGGCTACATCGCCGCCACGACCCAGCGGCTGGAGATCGCCTCCGGCATCCTGCCGATCTACTCGCGCACCCCCGCGCTGCTGGCCATGACCGCCGCCGGGCTCGACTACGTCTCCGACGGGCGCTTCACGCTGGGGCTCGGCGCGTCGGGGCCGCAGGTGATCGAGGGTTTCCACGGGGTGCCGTACACCGCGCCGCTGGGCCGTACGCGGGAGGTGGTCGAGATCTGCCGCAAGGTCTGGCGGCGGGAGCGGCTCACCCACGAGGGCCGGCACTACACGCTGCCGCTCCCGGCCGGGCAGGGCACCGGGCTCGGCAAGCCGCTCAAGCTCATCAACCACCCCGTGCGCCCGCGGATCCCGATCGTGATCGCCGCCATCGGGCCGAAGAACGTGGAGCTCACGGCCGAACTGGCCGAGGGCTGGGAGCCGATCTTCTACGTGCCGGAGAAGGCCGCCGACGTGTGGGGACCCGCGCTCGCGGCGGGCCGGGCCCGGCGTGACCCGGCGCTCGGGACGCTGGACACGATCGCCCAGGCGCCGCTCGCGATCGGCGACGACGTGAGCGGGCTGCTGGAGCTGGGGCGGGGGATGGCGGCGCTCTACATCGGCGGGATGGGCGCGAAGGGCAAGAACTTCTACAACGAGCTGGCGCGGCGCTACGGCTACGAGAAGGAGGCCGAGCGCATCCAGGACCTGTACCTGGAGGGCAAGAAGGAGGAGGCGGCGGCGCTGGTGCCGGAGGAGTTGCTGGAGCGGACGTCGCTGATCGGTTCGGAGGGCTTCGTCCGCGACCGCCTGCGGGCGCTCGCGGACTCGGGCGTCACGACGCTGAACGTCACGCCGATCGCGGCGACGCACGAGGAGCGCCTGCGCCTGGTGGAGCGCGTGCGGGAGCTCGCCTCCTGAGATTCTCCCTGTCACGGCGGAGCCCTCCTGACGCCTCCCCGGGTTCCGCCCCGACGGCCTCTCCGGCGCCACTCGCCCCACCGCCCGCGCCCCCGCCACGACGCCCCGAACCCGTCGGCCCGTGTCTCAAGGGAGTTTGTGGGGTAGATCACAAGTATGGGTGGAATATGGCGGGTTAGGGAGGTGTTGGGAGTGTCCGTGAGGTTTTCGGTGGTGATTGTGTGGCTGGTCGAGCGGCTGCACATCGACCTGTGCCGGGTGACCGGCAGCAGCTGTCGCTGATCGCGCGCGAGACGCGCTCGATCGCCAACCCCTTATCACCCCTCCCTTTCATGCCGTCCTGCCGCGGCATGCGTGACTTCGGAGTCTTCCTCACGTGAAGAGATTCGGTTTCTCCCTTCAGCTGCTCACCGGACTGGTCGTCGGTGTCGCGCTCGGGTTCGTCGCCAAGATCTGGGACGTCACCTGGCTCGCCGAGACCCTGACCCAGGTCGGCAAGATCTTCGTCCAACTGCTCAAGCTGGCCGTGCCGCCCCTGGTGTTCACCGCCGTCCTGGTCAGCGTCGCGAACCTGCGCAACGTCAACGGCGCCGCCAGGCTCGCCTCCAAGACCCTGTTCTGGTTCCTCGTCACCGCCGCCGTCTCCGTCGCCTTCGCGATCGGCCTCGGCCTGATCATCAACCCCGGCCAGGGCATCACCCTCGACCTCGGCGCCGCCAAGGCCGTCGACACCGAGGGCGCCGGAACCTGGGCCGACTTCATCACCGGCATCGTCCCGACGAACATCGTCACGGCGTTCACCGAGCTCAACGTGCTCCAGATCGTCTTCCTGGGCATCGTCCTCGGCGCGGCGGCCATGGCGGTCGGCGAGAAGGCCGAGCCGTTCCTCAACTTCAGCCGCTCGGTCCTCGAACTCGTCCAGAAGGCGCTGTGGTGGGTCATCCGCCTGGCCCCGATCGGCACCGCCGGTCTGATCGGCAAGTCCGTCGCCACCTACGGCTGGGACCTGCTGGCCCCGCTGGCCAAGTTCAGCGCCGGGGTGTACATCGGCTGCTTCATCGTGCTGCTGGCCGTCTACCCGACGCTGCTGGCGCTCGTCGGCAAGGTCAGCCCGGTGCGCTTCTACCGCAACACCTGGCCCGCGATCGAGCTGGCGTTCGTCTCCCGCTCCTCGGTCGGCACGCTCCCGCTCACCCAGCGGGTGACGATCGAGCGCAACGGCGTGGACCGCGACTACGCCGCGTTCGCGGTGCCGTTCGGCGCCACCACCAAGATGGACGGCTGCGCCTCGATCTACCCCGCCCTGGCCGCGATCTTCGTGGCCCAGGTCTACGACATCCCGCTGGGCGTGGGCGACTACCTGCTCATCGCCTTCGTCTCGGTGATCGGCTCGGCCGCGACGGCGGGTCTGACTGGCGCGATCGTCATGCTCACGCTGACCCTGAGCACCCTTGGCCTGCCGCTGGAGGGCGTCGGGCTGCTGCTGGCGATCGACCCGATCCTGGACATGATCCGCACGGCCACGAACGTCGCCGGGCAGGCCGTGGTGCCCGTCCTGGTGGCCCGCTCCGAGGGGCGTCTGGACGAGGCGGTCTTCAACGCGCCGCCGCAGGACCTCGACTCCGCTCCGGCCAAGGCCCCGCGCGACGCCGAGCCCGCGCTGGCCTGACCGTCCGTGAGCACGCCGGAAAGGGCGGGGAACCGTACAGGCTCCCCGCCCTTTCCATTGCCGGAATTCATTTGTGCGGCGACACGGAATTGCGCCGGTCTGTGGGTGAATGCAAAATCCTTGTTTCCTGAAAAATCCGCCCCTTGTGTGCGCCGGCCGGCGAATGTACCTTGATCACCAACAGCGTGATCTTGGTCTGACGGGGGCGCCCGAGAATACGTCCCGGCCTCGGTCGCGTCACTCCACGGCAAGAACTGTGACCTCCATCCGAGCGATTCAAGGGGCACCCGTTCATGCGTTCGACCGGAAGAGTCCTCCTCGCCACGCTGATCCCCCTGGGGCTGCTGCTGACCACGGCCCCGGCGCGTGCCGACACACCCGACCCCGTGAGCTGGCCGAAACCGAGATTCATCTCCTACAACGTCTGCGGCGCCAAATGCGACATGTACTCCCTCGGGTAAAACCGCGTGGCGCGACAACATCGTGAGCGCCATGGACCACTGGGACGCCGACGTGGTCATGTTCCAGGAAATGTGCCACGGGCAGTGGACTTTCCTGCGCGACCTTCTTCAGGGCCGCCCGAGCGGGCCCAAATACGACTCGGTCTGGGGCGCGAGCCTCCCCTCCGCGAGGGGCTGCGGGAAATGGGGCGGAGACTCCGACCGCTTCGGCCTGGCGATCTTCGTCGCGGCGGCACCGGCGTCTTCCAGGAAGTCGACGAGAACGACAAGTCGTACTTCGGCGCAGCCAGCTGCGCGCAGGCCGCGGACCGCTGCCGTAGCGGCGAGGCGACCGCGCAGCCTCCCTGCTCGCCTCACGCGAACCCGCCCGGGAAGATCGACTACATCTTCCTGAGCTACTACTGGTTCAGGAACGTCAAGGGGGACGTGGCGGCCTGCACCCCCGGGATGTCGGACCACCACCTGCTGCGCGGCGCCGCCTCCTGGGCGAACTGAGCACCGGCCCCTGCTCCGCACCGCCCGGAACAGGGGCCGCCGCTCAGCACGCGGCGTTCCTCGGGACGACCCGGTCGGTGAAGTAGCGGTTCATGTGGGCGCGGGCGCACTCGTTGTCCAGGTACAGCGTGTGGCCGGGGCCGTCATGGGCGATCAGGCCGCTGCCCGGGACCTGGGCGAGCACCGGCTTCACGAGGTCGGACTCCCGCCAGGCCCCCGCGCCGAGGAACGGCGGCAGCCCCTTCGGCATCGGCTTGGGCGGGTTGGTCACCGGCAGCGGCCAGCCGACGCAGCCGAGCATGGCGACATAGGTGAACGGCTCGCCGGTGTTCGGGGCGACCTTGCGGGATCTGGCTCGCATCGACTCGACCTCGGCCGCACTCGCGGGGCGGGGGAAGTCGAGGCACTCGGTGAAACCGGTGGGCACCCCGATGTACGGGAGGCGAGCTCCGGCGGACGCGAAGCCGGAGGCGTCTCCCGCCTGTGCCTTCTTGATCGCCTGACCCAGCTTCACCCATTCGGCGGGGCCCCGGTAGACCATCCCCAGTGCGTGGCCGCGCAGGTCGCGCCCGTCGTAGTGCACGCCCGCCGTCGGGGCGGGGATCGGGTTCCGTTCGGCCTTGGCGACCAGGGTCTGCCAGACCCTGGTCGGGTCGGATCCGATCCGCGAGCAGGCGGCGTCCTTCTCGCACCAGTCGAGGAAACGGCGGAACAACGACTCGTTGGCCTTGGCGTCCGCCAACTGGAGCCGTTCCCATTCGCCGGTCGCGACGTGGCTTCCGGAGCCGTCGAGGGCCAGGGTGCGCACCCGGCCGGGATACAGGCGGGCGTAGGTCTGGCCGTAGGTCCCGGCGTAGGAGGCCACGTGCTCCGCTACTTCGAGGACCTGACGGAGGAGCAGACCGCCGTCACACTCGGCTGCGCGGTGGGGACCGTCAAGAGCCAGGCCAGCCGGGCGCTGGCCAGGCTGCGGGTCGATGAGTCGGTCGTGTCAACATTCGCGAGAAAGGGGTAGCCCATGCCCGTCGACCAGCATGAACTGCGTGAGATCCTCCGGGAGAGGAGTGCTCCGGCGGCCGGTCGCCCGATCCCGTGGGCGGCGCTGCGCCCCCGCGCGCGGCGGCGCCCCGCCCTGCTCGCGGTGGCCGCGACCGCCTTGGCGATCGCCGTCCCCGGCGGCCTGATCACCGCCTGGCAGAGCGCTCCCGCGAGCGTGGGCGCCAAGGCCGAGCCCTCGACGGGGCCGACACGGACCATCACCGTCACGCCCGCACCGGGACCCGGGAACGGCAGGCCCGGAGGGAGCCTGCCCGAGAGGTTCACGGGGCCGGACGGCACGCTCTACCGGCGGATCGCGACGAGGGAGTACGACTCGGCCGAGGGCACCACCCAGCGGTTCGACGTGCCGCTGACCGGCAAGCCGATCGCCGTCCTCGCGGTGTGCAAGGACCGCCACGAAGCGACGAAGATCCCGATGGCGCCGGTGATCACGGTCCGCGTGCCCGGTGCTCCCAAGACGTACAGGCTGGTCTCGTCGCCGACGCTGACCCGGAGCTGCATGCACGACAGGGCCGCCGACGTGGAGCCACTGCCGCAGCGGGCCCGACGTGCGACCGTCACCGTCATGGGCGCCGATCGGCAACGGGAGCGGGTGAGTCTGGGCGTCTACGAGTGGTCGGCTCCCGACCGGCCGGCCGGGATCGTGCCACCGAAACCGAACACCTCCGCAGGTGCCCGGCTGCTAGCCTCGAAGAGCGTGCGGTGGCCGGCGCAGCGTGAGCTGACCCTCGCCGTGCCCGCCGGTCGCCGCGAGCAGTACGCGTCGATCGCCTGTGCCGGCGTTCTCGCCCACCGGCTCGCGATCGAGATCCTGGCCGACGGCGAGTCCTGGGCGCGCGGGGCGCTGTGCGGCCCTGCGGGCACCGGGGAGTTCTTCGCGCTGCCCGCCCGCGCGCGGACGGTCACCATCCGGCCCGTCCTCACGCACGCCGGGCACGCGAGGCTCCCGGGCGCGATGACGGCGGGGCTCTACGACCGTCCGGGCCGGTGACGGACGAGGGAGAACCACCCGCCGAGCCCTCTAAGGTTGGGGCAATTGCCAACTTGATAAGCATTGGCGGGTATATGTCCGACGAGACGACGGCAGTGATCGCCGACCGGTACCGGCTTGAGGAGCTCATCGGCAGGGGAGCGGCCGGCGAGGTGTGGCGGGCGCACGACGAGCGCGCCGACTGGGCCGTGGCCGTCAAGATCCTCACCGCCGGCCCGCACACCGGCCTCACCGAGTACGTCCAGGCCGTGGCCAAGGTGATCCACCCGAACGTGGCCATGGTCCTCGACATCGGCGCGCAGGACGGCGCCCCGTACCTGGTGATGGAGTACCTGACCGGACTCAGCCTCGGCGAGGAACTCGCCGGGCACGGCCCGCTCGGCGTCGTCGAGGCGTGCGACCTCGTCGGGCAGGCCGCCTCCGGCCTCGACGCCGCCCACCGCGAGGGCATCGTCCACGGCGCGGTCGATCTCGGCAGCCTGCGCCGCGCGGGCGGAGGCGTGCTCAAGGTCACCGGCTTCGGCAGGCACCCCGAGGGTGCGGCCACCGCCACCCCCTACCGCGCGCCCGAGCAACTCGACGGCCCGGCGGTTCCCGCCTCCGACCTGTACGCGCTCGGCTGCGTCCTGTACGAGCTGCTGTGCTCCCGCCCGCCCTTCACCGGGGAACCCGACGAACTCGCCGCCCTCCACCGGGGCGCGGACCCCGAGCCGCCCACGGCCCACCGCCCGGCGATCCCCGCCGAGCTGGAGGAGCTGATCCTGTCCATGCTCGACAAGGATCCCGCCGCCCGCCCGCGCAGCGGCGAGACCGTACGGCGCCGCCTGGCCTCGATCGCCCGCCCGGGGGCCACCCAGCGCACCGGCCCCCTGCCCGCGATGACCGACGCCCACGGCGTCCCGGTCACGGGTCTCCCCGGGTCGCCCGGCGAGCCCGACCTCGAAACCACGGACGCCACAGCCGCGACAGCCGTGCACGGCGCGCCGGGACGGGCGGGCGACACGGCGGTCTACGACGGCCCCCTCGTCGAGAAGCCGGCCGATGAGCGCGTCCAGAACCGCAGGCTGGTCATCCAGCTCGTGGCGGCGCTGGCCGTGATCGGCGCCGTCACAGCGGGCTTCCTGGTGCTGTCCGGCAGGGACCGGCCGGTCGCCGCCCCCACCTCCGCCGAACCGAGTGTCCCCGCCGTCACGGAGACCCCCTCGCTCGGGACGGTCGAGACCGTCTATCCGACCCCGACGCCGCTCGACCCGAACGGCGTCGTGGCGACGTTCGGACCCGGCGGCCCCGACGACGCGGTGAACCCGCCGGTGCCCAGGGACACGACGAACCTGCGGCAGCTGCCGCCCGGCGGGTGGACGCGCTTCCTGTCCCACATGGAGCAGGCCCTGAGCGCCCAGCAGCAGCAGGACGGCATCGGCGCGCCGCTCGCCGAGGAGACCAGGCGGCGCATCGCCGAGGCGATGGCGGAGGCCCGTCAGGGGCGCGAGGAGGAGGCCAGGCAGCGGACCCTGGCGCTCGCCGCCGACCTGGTCAGGGCCGAGCAGAGCGGCGAGCTCACTCAGGGGGGCGCGCTGTCGGCCTTCCTGACCGAGTGGGGCCTTCGCGGCTGAGCGGGCCGAGGCTTAGTGGGCCGAGGAAAGCGGCGACGCCGGCGGCTCGCAGGAACAGCGGCGGCCGGAGGGCCGCAGGAACGGCGACTGCGGGCGGGGCGCTCGGACGGCGGCGGCCAGAAGGCCGTGGGAACGGCGGCGGTCAGAAGTCGTGGAACGGCGACGGCCCGCGTCGCGGTGCGACGCGGGCCGTACGGGAGCCGTGAAGGTCAGTCGCGCGACATCAGCGTCATCGCGTACAGGGCGATGGCGGCGAAGTCGTCGGCGGGCTCCGAAGCCTGCCACGACCGGACGTCGTCGACGAACCGGCTGCCCTTGCCGGTGAACTCCGCGTAGCGGTCGACCCCGTCGGCCGGGCAGGGGCGCATCCGGTCCATGTGCCCGCCGAGCCCGCTCTCGAACAGCGAGACGTTGTTCGGCCCGTTGACGACGGCACCGGTCGGCGGCCGTCCGGTGATGTTGGACATCTGGTAGTGCGGGCAGGAGATCGCGTTCTCGCCGACGCCGGAGACGAACGAGACGCCCCAGGCGTTGGCGCCGAAGGCCCAGCCGCGCTGGCGGGTGCCGAAGGCGTCGTAGGCACGGTCGCCGGTCACCCCCCGGTACAGCCGCGAGGTGGCGGCCAGGCCGAACGTCCTCGGCACCGAGTCGAACTGGTCGTAGCGGGCGCCCGCGTGGAACGGGTCGCTCGCCGCCCGGGTGGCGCCGATCTCCAGCTGGGCCTTCAGGTCGCCGATGAGCTGGTCCTGGGTGACGGCGAGACCGCCGGCGTGCGCCTTGCGGATGGCCTTGACCAGGTCGGCGTGGGCCAGCGCGCTGACGTCGTACAGGTTGAGGGTGTCGCCGCCCGCGTCGTGGGAGAGGTACTGCCCCGCCCAGTGCGCGGCCTGCTTGAGCCACTCGCCGGCGCGCGGGTCGCGCAGGCGGAGCGCGGCGAGGGCCAGTTCGGCGCCGCCGAGCTCCATGTCGTCGCGCCAGATGCTCTCCGGGTAGAAGGCGTGCGGCAGGGAGGTGACGAGCTGGCCGACGTTCTCCGTCTTGGCCATGGCGTAGATCGACGCGCCCTTCTCCAGCAGCTGCCTGGCCCGCGCCCGCGACGGCTCGACCTGCGCGGCCAGCGCGAAGGCCGCCGCCGTACGGCCGGCGAGGTTCGGGCTGATGGGCTGGCCGGGGGCGGCGGCGCGGAAGACGGGCCGGTGCTTGATGTACTTCTCGGTGGAGGAGTCGTCCTCCTCCGGCATGCGCCAGATGTCGTGGTCGCCGGCGAAGGTGCCCTCGGCGTTGCCCGCTCCGATGCCGACCTGGATGTAGAGCGTCTTGGTCTTCTCGTCCCACATCTTGTCGAGGTACTCGGTGCCGTGGCGGGCCTCGTCGAGCAACCTCGGGTCCACGGCGCCGTCGCGCTTGGCCGCCCACAGCAGGGTGTCGACGTAGGCGAGGATGTGGGTGAACTTCAGGTAGTCGCCTGCGTCGAACCAGCCGCCGGAGACGTCGACGGGACCGCCGTCGAGCCTGGTCAGGTCCCCCTTGATCTGGTCGGTGCCGGGGTTGGTGAAGGTGGGCCAGTCGTAGACCTGGGCGGCCTTGTCCCCGGCGTGCCACCGGTCGCGCTGGCCGTTGAAGAACGTGACCACCTTGGCGGCGGGTACGGTGAGCGACATCGGCGGCGCGACGGCGAACTCGGCGGAGGTCAGCCCGCCCGCCTTGACCCGGTAGGAGCCCGGCCGGCGCAACGGGGTCAGGTCGAGCTGGTAGACGTGGCGGTAGGTGTCGTTCCACGCGCCGAGGTCGCGTCCGGCCGTGCCCTTGTGGACGACCCTGCCCCGCCGGTCCACGACGGTGAAGGGCAGCGGCCGGTCGGCCATGAGATAGGCCTGTTTGGTTTCTCCCGGCGCGAATCCCACCTGGTCGATGCGGATGTGCGACGCGCTCTGTGCCATCGCTGGACTCCCTGAGATCAGGACCGTTAACGCGGCGAAGGCTGCTGCGAACTTCATGGGGGGCTCCTTCAGGAAAGGTTAGGAAACCTTACTAACCCTGCCCGCACGCTAGTGGCGGGGGCTCGCCAAGGTCAATACGCGTACATTGACGAAATGACCGTGAACCACGCGGCGCGCCGGCGCGCCCTCGCCGCGCTGCTGGAGGAGCGGGCCGTACCCGCGCTGCTCGTCACCTCGCTCGTCAACGTGCGCTACCTGACCGGTCTCGACAGCAGCAACGCCGCCGTCCTCGTGCGCGCGGACGGCACCGCCACGCTGGCCACGGACTCCCGCTACATCGAGGCGGCCCGGGACCTCGACGTCGAGGTGGTCGAGTCGTCCGACGTGGCGGGCGGCCTGGCGGCGCCGGGCACGGGGATCGAGGCCGAGCACGTGACCCTCGCCGCCCGCGAGCGGCTGGGCGAGGGCCTGGTGCCCCTCGGCCCGCTGGTCGAGGGGCTGCGGAAGGTCAAGGACGAGGCGGAGATCGACCTGCTGCGTACCGCCTGCGCGATCTCCGACCAGGCATTCCAGGACGTCCTCGGGCGGATCCGGCCCGGTGTCACCGAGCGCGGCGTCGCCCGCGACCTGGAGTACCGCATGCTCGAACTCGGCGCGGACAAGCCCGCGTTCGACTCCATCGTCGCGGCGGGAGAGAACGGCGCCGTCCCCCACCACGCGCCGACCGACCGTCCCCTTCGCGCGGGCGACCTGGTCACCCTCGACTTCGGCGCCAGGTATCGCGGCTACCACGCCGACATGACCCGCACGGTCGGCCTCGGCGCGCCCGCCGCCTGGCAGCGCGAACTCCACGACCTGGTCGCGGACGCCCAGCGGGCGGGCAGGCACGCCGTCGCGCCCGGCGCGGACGTCAAGGACGTCGACGCCGCCGCCCGCTCGGTCGTCGCGGCCGCAGGGCACGGCGAGCACTTCAGGCACGGCCTCGGACACGGCGTCGGCCTGCTTGTCCACGAGGAGCCGTTCCTCGGCCCGTCGCGGACGGGTAGACTTGAGGATCGAGTTCCGATCACCGTCGAGCCCGGGGTGTACCTCCCGGGGCGGGGCGGGGTCCGCATCGAGGACACGCTGGTGACGCGTGCGGGCGGGCCGGAGCTCCTCACGAACACGACCAGAGAGCTGCTCGTCCTGTAGAGCGGCCGCATACGGGAGATAACGCGTGGCGACGACCAACGACCTCAAGAACGGCATGGTCCTGAAGCTCGACGGCGGCGAGTTGTGGGCCGTCGTGGAGTTCCAGCACGTCAAGCCGGGCAAGGGCGGCGCGTTCGTCCGCACCAAGCTCAAGAACGTGCTGTCGGGCAAGGTCGTCGACAAGACCTTCAACGCCGGCGTCAAGGTCGACGTGGCCAACGTCGACAAGCGCGAGATGCAGTACTCCTACAAGGACGGCGACGACTTCGTCTTCATGGACACCGAGACCTACGACATGGTCAACGTGAGCGCCAAGACCGTCGGCTCCGCCGCCGACTACATGCTGGAGAACACCACGGCCACCGTGGCCTTCAACGAGGGCGCGGCGCTCTACATCGAGCTGTCGGCCGCGGTCGAGCTGCTCATCGCCAGCACCGAGCCGGGCCTGCAGGGCGACCGCTCGACCGGCGGCACCAAGCCCGCCACGCTGGAGACCGGCGCCGAGATCAAGGTGCCGCTGTTCATCACCACCGGCGAGAAGGTCAAGGTCGACACCCGCAGCGGCGAATACCTCGGCCGGGCCTGAGGTGTCGGCACGCGGCAAAGCGCGCAGGCGGGCCCTCGACATCCTGTTCGAGGCCGAACTCCGTGACGAGAGCCCCCTGAGGATCCTGGACGAGCGGGTGGCGCGGCGCGAGCCCCCGGTCAACGAGTACACCTCGGCGATCGTCGAGGGTGTCGCCAGGCACCTGGACCGCATCGACGAGCTGATCGCCACCTACGCCGAGGGGTGGACCCTTGAGCGCATGCCCGCCGTCGACCGCAATCTCCTGCGCGGCGGCACCTATGAGCTGCTGTGGATGCCCGACGTGCCGGAGGGCGTGGTCATCAGCGAGTGGGTGCACCTGGCGGGCGAGCTGTCCACCGACGAGTCGCCGACGTTCGTCAACGGGTTGCTGGCCCGCTTCAAGCAACTCAAGCCGAGTCTGACGCTCTGAGACGTCCCTCCTTCGCGTGAGGGCCGCGCCGCCGTCCTTCGTTCACGTGACGGCCGGGCCGCGCCCACGCGCCACCCGCCGTCCTCGCGCACGGCCTCCAGGGTGACGCTTCTCACCGCCCATGCCTCCCGCCGTCACGGCGGGACGTCGAGCGGCGCGGAGCGTGCCCCTGGAGGCCGCACGCCCGGCTGCGGGGTGGCGGGTGGGGTGGCTGTGCCGTGACGAAGAGTAACGATCTTCAGGTAAACGGGAGAATCACCCCGAGGTGACACCGAGGCCCCCGCGCCCGGTCCGCCCGCTCCCTTACGCTCTGCGCACCCCAGCGTGTGCGAACTACGCGTAGGCTGGGGATCCGACGTTCGTGGCAGTCGGCGGCCACGGGGTTCGACGCGCTGAGGGGAGACGTACGTGACCAGAAGCCCGGTCCGCACCGCTGTGGTGTGGGAGGCGCTGCGGGGGGCGCTGGCCGCGCGGGCGGCGGAGACCGGGCGCGGGGCGCTCGACATCGTCGACGCGGGCGGCGGCACGGGCGGTTTCGCCGTTCCCCTGGCCGAACTCGGTCACGCCGTCACCGTCGTCGACCCGAGTCCCGACTCCCTCGCCGCGCTGGAGCGCCGGGCCAAGGAGCAGGGCGTCGGCGTGCGCGCGCTGCAGGGCGAGGTCGCCGACCTCGGCGACCTGCTGGCGCGCGACAGCGCCGACCTGGTGCTGTGCCACAGCGTCCTTGAGTACGTGGAAGACCCGATCAGCGCGCTGACCGCCGTGTCCGGCGTGCTGCGCCACGGGGGCGCCGTCAGCGTGCTGGCCGCCAACCCCGTCGCCACGGCCGTCCACCGGGCGCTGACCGGCCACTTCGACGAGGCCCTCACCGTCCTCGACGACCCCCTGGGCCGCTGGGGCGAGCGCGACCCCGCGCCGCGCCGGTTCACCTCCGAGGCGCTGACCGAACTGCTGGGCGTCACCGGGCTCGACGTCGGGCAGGTCCACGGGGTGCGCATCTTCGCCGACCTGGTGCCGAGCCGCCTGGTCGACGGTGAGCCCGGCGCCACCGAGCACCTCGTCGCGCTCGAACAGGCGGCCGCCACCCATCCGGTGCTGAGAGACCTCGCCGCCCAGCTCCACGTCCTGGCCCACAAGCGATAGAACGCCTGTTCGGATAGACTTCTTGACGTGGCACGCAAGCAGCTCACCGGCATCGGCCCCCCTCCGGAGACGGGGGCCGACGACAGCGGCTGCCCGATCCTGCACGTCGACATGGACGCCTTCTTCGCCAGTGTCGAACTGCTCGAACGGCCCGAGCTGAACGGCAGCCCGGTGATCGTCGGTTCCCCCGCCGGGCGCGGCGTCGTCCTCAGCGCCACCTACGAGGCCAGGGCCTTCGGCGTCCATTCGGCGATGCCGATGAGCCGGGCGCGGCGGCTGTGCCCGCAGGCGGTGGTCATCCCGCCCGGCCACGGCAAGTACTCCGCGGTCTCCAAGGGTGTGATGGAGATCTTCCATGCGATCACCCCGCTGGTCGAGCCGATCGCCTCCGACGAGGCCTTCCTCGACGTGGGCGGCGCGCGGCGGCGCGTCGGCCCGCCCGCCCGGATCGCCGCCCTGATCCGGGCGCAGGTCAGGGAGAGGTACGGCATCACCTGCTCGGTCGGGGTGGCGAGCAGCAAGTTCGTGGCAAAACTTGCCTCAAAACAGTGCAAACCGGACGGTCTGCTGGTGGTGCCCGCCGACGAGGTCGTGGCCTTCCTCCACCCGCTGCCGGTATCGGCGCTGTGGGGGGTCGGCGAGCGCACCGAGCAGGCCCTGGTGCGCCTCGGCATCCGCACGGTAGCCGACCTCGCCAGAGTGCCCGTGACGACGCTCCAGCGCGAACTCGGGGCCGCGGCGGGGGCCCACCTGTCCGCGCTGGCCTGGGGGCGCGACGAGCGCGCCGTGACCGCGCACACTCCCGACAGGAGCATCGGCAACGAGGAGACCTTCGCCGCCGACGTGGACGATCCCGAGGTGATCAAGCGGGAGCTCCTGCGGCTGGCCGAGCGCGTCGCCGCCCGGATGCGCGAGAGCGGCCACGTGGGCAGGACCGTCAGCGTCAAGCTGCGCCGTGCCGACTTCTCCACCATCACCCGCTCGCGCACCCTGCGCGAGCCGACCGACGTGGCCCAGGAGATCTACTCGACCGCGTGCGAACTTTTCCTCGCCGCCGGTCTCGAGCGGGTCCGCCTGCGCCTGGTGGGGGTCCGTATGGAGAATCTCAGCCCGGCCGGGACGGCATCACGCCAGCTCAGTCTGGGTGCCAGGGAGACCGGTTGGCGTGAGGCCGAACAGGCCATGGACAGGGCGATCCGGCGTTTCGGTCCTGACGCGGTACTCCCGGCGTCGCTTGTCCGCGCTCGACTTGATGAAATGGAGGCATGACGCCCATGTCCCAAATGCTCCAAAATGGAGGAATGGGAGCTGTGCCGTACGGGGGATCGTCGCCTCCGGTTTGGTCTGCGTTGGACGTTTCCTTTCGCCTACGTCTACAGGCTCGTATTCTGGGGATAACCGACCGCGAGGTTCGGACACCCCGTGTCGTCCGTTGCCGTCTTCCCCGTCCTGGGGCCGTCCTTGGGAGGCGCCGTGCCGCTCTCTGAGCACGAGCAGCGCTTGCTCGACCAGATCGAGCAGGCCCTCTACGCCGAGGACCCGAAGTGGGCCAACACCGTACGGATCAGTGATCCACGCAGCCACTACAAGCGGCGCCTGATCAAAGCCTCCGTCGGCTTTGCCCTCGGCATCGTCTTGCTGATGGTGGGCGTGGTGATCCCCAATATGATCCCGCTCAGTGTCGGCGGTTTCGTGGTCATGCTCGCCGCGTGTCTGTGGGGCCTGTCCAGCTGGAAACGCATGAACGGATTCGGTGATCCGGGCTCCTCCGGTCCCGGCGCACCACCGCCGGGCAAGGGCGCCAGGAAGAGCCGAGGCTCGTTCATGGAGCGCATGGAGGAGCGCTGGCGCCGTCGTCACGACGAGCGCTGAAACTCCGATCAAGCGAGTGCCGGGCCGCCCCGTGAAGGGGACGGCCCGCACACCCGCTCAGCGCCGCCGGTTCAGGTGCGCCTGCCCGCCGTGCGCCGCAGCCTGATGTTCTCAAGCCGGTCGAAGCCGTCCAGCAGACTCTCGCCGAGCGCCCGGAACCGCCGCAACGTCGACGGGGGCAGCAGCACCGCCCGGATCCGCCTGCCGCGCGACACCGTGGCCGCCAGCGCCCGCCGCACCCGCTTCAACTCCCCGCCCAGCGGCGCAGAAGGACCGGGAACCCGGGCGAACAGCGCCCGCTCCACCGAGTCCGTGATCGCGGTCAGCGCCGCCGCCGACTCGGCGTCGAACTCGTACTGCCGGGTCAGCCGTCGTGCCAGCGCCCTCGGCGTCTCACTGGCTCCCCGCGCCATCCCGTAGTCGTGAAGCACGTCGTCGAGTTCCGCCCAGGCCGCCGCGACCTGCACCTTCTCGCCGCCGGACGCCCGCACGCCCACGTGTCCCGGCTGTCCAGGCGGCACCGTGCCCGTCCGGCCGAGCGCCCGCACCCGCCGCCTGCGCGTGACCACCCTGATCGCGGCCGGGATGAGCAGCACCAGCGCCAGCGCGGCCACGCCGATCGCGATCCGCAGGGCCACCGGCATCGGCTCGTCCTCGACTGTGGCGGCCGGCTGCAGCAGCGCCTCACGGTCGTCGGCGTTGCGCTGACCGGCCCCCGCGCTCTCCGGGGCGCTCTCCTCGCCTCGGTCCGTGGCGCCCGGCGTCGGGGCGCTCGCGGCGTCGTCCTCCGGCTCCTCCTGCGGCACCGAGTAGTCGGGCACCCGCGCGCTGCCCTGTCCGGCCAGGCCCGACGGGGTCGGCTCGAAAGCCAGCCAGCCGGCGCCCTCGAAGTACAGCTCGGGCCAGGAGTGCGAGTCGCTGGTCGAGACCGTCCACTGGGCGCCGGTCTTCACCCCGCCCGTGTAGCCGATCGCCACCCGGGCGGGGATGCCGAGCGAGCGCGCCAGCAGCGCCATCGACATGGCGAACTGCTCGCAGAATCCGGTCCTGCTGCTCAGCAGGAAGTCGCGCAGCGCCGAGGTGCTGTGGCCCTGCGTGCGCAGGTTGTAGGTGAAGTTCCCCGTCTTGGTGAACCACTCCTGCAGGCGTACCGCCGAGTCGTAGCGGGACTCGGCGCCGGCCGTGACCCGCCGCGCCAGCGCCCTGATGTCGTCGGGAAAGTCGCCGGGCAGTTGCAGGTAGCGCTCGTCGATCGAGGGCGGGGTGTCCGGCAGCGCGCGCAGCCGCGCGGCCGTGGGCCGAGGCTCGGTCGTGGTCACCTGGTAACGCAGCCCGGAGGCGTTGTCCCTGGTGGAGAACACCATCAGCGTGTCGACGTCGGCCCGCCAGTCGCCCTCGACGTTGACCGTCGCCGGCGCGTACGGCAGCGGCAGGAACTCGAGATTGGCCACCTCCTCGCTGACCGTGATGTCCGTCGTCACACTGGAGACCGGGACGGCCCCGGTCAGGCCGGGCGGCGGCGGCAGCGGACCCTCACTGGTGCGGTTCTCCGGCTCGCCCTCCGGGTTGGTCATGCTGAACTGCTCGCCGTTGAAGGTGTCCAGCGCGAAGATCCGCAGATAGCGCGGCCGGTCGTCGTCGCTGGTGTAGGTCATCACGGTACGCCGTGCGGGCAGCTCCAACTGGCCGCGCAGACTGGTCACCGGGTTGGGGATACTGATCGAGTTGCCCCGGCCGCCGCTTCCGGCGCCGCCCACCCCGAAGGTGAAGAACGAGACCGGCTGCAGCGGCGGCACCATCGCGGGCACCAGCACCGCGAGCACGATCGCCGCGAACCCGATGCGCTTGCCCGACAGCCGCAGCCCCCTCGTGTCGCCCACCGCCCCGCCCTGTGCGTCGGCCGGTGCGTCGGCAGCCGGCCGGGTGCTGCGCACCAGGACCGCGCGCCCCCAGTGGCCGACCCGCTCACGCCCGTCGGCGACCAGCAGCCCGGTGAAGCCCAGCGCGGCGAGCACGAAGGCGGGCCAGCTGATCGGGTCGGGCAGGATCGTCGCCGGTACGGTCGCCAGCGCCAGGATCGGCAGCCCCGCCAGCGCGGCGCGCCGCATCCGGGCGGCCAGCAGATCGACCGTCACCGCGATGAGCCCCACCCCGCCCGAGGTCAGCAGCGAGATGCCGGGCAGGTCGCCGGGCACCGGCGCGGCGAAGCGCTGGATGTCCTCCCATCCGGTGCCGACCAGCGCGGCCAGTTCGGCCAGCGACCCCTTGGTGGGCACGACCAGCAGCCACGCCTTCTCACCGGCGAACGACGCGGTGAGGAAGACGCCGAGGCCCGCGAGGCTCACCAGCCCTGCCGCCCACGTGGGCAGGGACAGCCGGCCGCTGAGCACACTGGCCGCGAGTACGGTGAGCACCGCGCCGATCGAGGTCCACAACCAGCCGGCGCCCTCGAACAACTGGTAGAGCAGGGCGGCCGCGCAGAGCGTGGCCAGGGCGGAGGCGATCGACAGCCTCATGCCGCACCTCCTGTGGAATCGAGTGCGAACCGGCTCCGGCCGGCGGCTTCCTGCCACACCGAGGAGACAGGCAGCCCGGCGGGCAGCCGGACGACCCGCCAGCCGTAGTCGGCCAGCAGCGTCTGCACGGCCCGGTGCCGCTCGTCGGTGCCGGGCTCGGCGCCGTCCCAGGTCTGCACGTCGAGCAGGACGGCCACGCCGGTGATGCCGCTGTGCCTGAGCCTGGCCAGATCCCTGGCCTCCTCCGGGTCGATCGCGCCGAGCACCGCGACGAGCAGGCCGTCGCCGGTGCCCTGGCGCAGCGCCGAGACGCCGATCTCCAGCGACCGGGCCGGACTGTTCTTGATCACCGCGAGTGTGTCGAGCAGCGACCCGCCCAGCCCCGAGTCCGCCAGGTGCTCGCGCCCCTGGTCGGTGACCAGCCGCAGCCCGAGCCCCTCGTGGGCCAGGTGCGTCCCGATGGAGGCGGCGGCGGAGACCGCCACCTCGAACGAGGAGCGCGGGCCCTCGCCCCGGTGCGCCGACCTGCGGGTGTCCAGCAGGAGGGCGCCGCGGCTCTGCCACTGCTGCTCCTCGCGCCGCACCATCAGTTCGCCCCTGCGGGCGGTCGAGCGCCAGTGGACGCGCCGCAGGTCGTCGCCCTGGCGGTACTCACGCGGGGCGACGTCGTCGTCGCCCGCCGCGGCCACGCTCCTGGTGCGGCTGTCGCCGCCGCCGGTCCACTCGCCGGACAGCCGGATGTGGGGGAGGGCGTGCACCTGGGGGGTCACGGTCAGCGTGTCGCTGATGGAGAACGCGCGGGTCAGCTCCACCAGCCCGAACGGGTCGGTGATGCGCACCGACAGCGGGCCGATCGTGAAACGGCCGCGCAGGTCGGAGCGGACCCGGTAGGCGATCTCCCTGACGCCCCTGGCCTCGACCCGGTCGAGGACGAAACGGGGGCGCACGCCCAGGGCGTACGGGACGGTGTCCTCGATGAGCAGCAGGCCGGTCGGCAGCCGGGTGACGTTCTCCAGCCGCAGCGTCACCGTGGCCTCGCCGCCCACCTCGCCGCGCACCGGGTCCAGCCGCCGCGCGCAGCTCAGCCGGTAGCGGGTGCGGGCCACGACCAGCGCGGCCAGCAGCGGCAGCGCGGTGACCAGGACGCCGATGCGCAGCAGGTCCTGCTCGCCGAGGAACAGGGCCATGAGCAACGCGGCCACCCCGGCGGCCACGAACGACCTGCCCCGGGAGGTGAGCGCGCCCAGTCCCGTTCTCACGCCCGCCGCTCCGGGCCGGGTCCGGTGCCGGAGTCGGGTACGGGCACCCGCCTGACCAGTTCGGCCACCACCTGCTCCGGCATCCGCCGCTGTCCCTGGGCCTCGATGCTCGGCAGCAGCCGGTGCGCCAGCACGGGCACGGCCAGCTCCTGCAGATCGTCGGGGATCACATAGTCGCGCCCGCTGAGCGCCGCGTTGGCCCGCGCCGCGCGCACGAGTTGCAGCGTCGAGCGCGGTGAGGCGCCCAGGCGCAGGTCGGGGGAGTGGCGGGTGGCGACGACCAGGTCGATCGCGTACTTCTTGACCGGCTGGGAGACGTACACGCCGCGCACCGCCTCGATCAGCGCCCGCACCTCGGCGGTCGTCGCGACCGGCTCCAGCTTGTCCAGCGGCGAGGTGCCGCCGTGCACGTCGAGCATCTCCAGCTCGGCCGACGGCTCGGGGTAGCCCATCGCCACCCGCGCGGTGAAGCGGTCGCGCTGGGCCTCGGGCAGCGGGTAGGTGCCCTCCATCTCGATCGGGTTCTGCGTCGCGATCACCATGAACGGCGTGTCGAGCTGGTAGGTGTTGCCGTCCACGGTGACCTGGTGCTCCTCCATGCACTCCAGGAGCGCCGACTGCGTCTTGGGGGAGGCGCGGTTGATCTCGTCGCCGACCACGATGTTGGCGAACACCGGGCCCGGCTTGAACTCGAACTCGCGCGTCTGCTGGTTGTAGGCGCTCACTCCGGTGATGTCGCTCGGCAGCAGGTCGGGGGTGAACTGCACGCGCCGTACCGGGCAGTCGATGGAGCGGGCGAGCGCCTTGGCCAGCATCGTCTTGCCCACGCCGGGCACGTCCTCGATGAGCAGGTGCCCCTCCGCCAGCAGCACGGTCAACGTGAGACGGACGGCCTCGCCCTTGCCCTCGATGACCGACTCGATCGCCTGCCTGATGCGGTGCGCGGTGGAGACGAGCTCGTCGAGCCCGTGAGGGATGTCATGGGTTACTGCCACCAGGCCTCCAGCGAGAAAGTGTGACGGCCGTCCCGCCGGGAGGGTGCCGTTACGGGAGCCATGCCATTCCTTTTCCATTGTGTGTACCGACCCTACGATGCTGGGGGTTCATGGGCGACTTTTACCGATTTTCCGCCGCCCGTCATGGTGTTCCGTAGAAGAGACCTGTTGAAGTCGCATACCAGCAGGTGCCGGGTCGGCTCGTGTGCCTCGCGGGCGCTCCACCTTCCTCCACGCCCCCCGTCCGCGTGCCCGGAAGGCCCGGTTTTCACGAGCGTTTCAACCCTCGACACGCCCGTGAGGGTTGGCGCGGCGCCGCGCGCCCTCCACCTGGCCGCATCGCTCTGACCTGGGGTGACGCGCGCCGAAACGGCTGTGAGCAGGGTTGTAATCAGTTGACGGTGGGGAGAAGTGGAGTATGGTGGTGCGCAGTGGAGGGCCGGTGCACCAGCGCCAGGCGTTTCACGAGGCACGGGAGGTGGCGCCGATGTTTCTCGGCACCCATCAACCGCGTCTTGACGACAAGGGACGGCTGTTCCTGCCGGCTAAGTACCGTGAGGAGCTGGCGGAGGGTCTTGTGATCACCAAAGGCCAGGAGCGATGCCTCTACGTCTTTCCCGTGGAGGAGTTCCAGCGCATTACCGAGGCTCTCAGCACCGCCCCGGTCACCGCCAAGGCGGTGCGTGACTACAGCCGTGTCCTGTTCGCCAGCGCGTCCGACGAGACTCCCGACAAGCAGGGGCGCATCACGATCCCGCAGAGCCTGCGCGTGTACGCGGGCCTGGAACGCGACTGCGTGGTCATCGGGGCCAACACCCGGCTGGAGATCTGGGACTCGCGAGCGTGGGAGAGCTATCTGAGCGCGCAGGAGCAGGCCTTCGCCGATCTGTCGGAGGAGGTGCTGCCAGGGATTCTGTGAAACGTCACGGTCGATCCGTCGGAGTCGTCGTTCGGCGAGGTCTCCACCCGCAACCACTGCCCGCCAACTGATGCACCTTCCCCGGTGTCAGATGACAGGCGAAACGAAGAGGATGCGGATGGGGACCTGGCCGGACGGCACCGGGTGGGGCCCATGTCAAGACCGACGTATCGGCCGTCCGCGTCAGCCGCGAGTAGGACGCGAGAGGGGGGTTGGAGAGAAGATGTCAGAAGCCGGTCACATTCCGGTGATGCTTGAGCGCGTTCTGGAGTTGCTCGCTCCGGCCCTCGGCGGTCCTCGGCCTGTGGTCGTCGACGCCAATCTCGGATTGGGCGGCCACACGGAGGCCCTGCTCGCGGCACACCCGTCGCTTCACGTGGTCGGGATCGACCGTGACCCGTTCGCCGTCGAGTACTCCACACGACGGCTGCGGCCGTACGCGGAGCGGATCTCGCTCGTGCACGCCGCCTCCGACGAGATGGCGGACGTCCTTGCCAGACTGGGACTCGGGAAGGTCGACGGGGCACTGTTCGACCTGGGCGTCTCCTCGCCTCAGCTCGACGAGGCCGAGCGAGGGTTCGCCTACTCCTACGACGCGCCGCTCGACATGCGGATGGACACGAGCCAGGAGCTCACGGCGGAGAAGGTGGTCAATACCTACTCAGCTGCTGACCTAACTCGCATCCTCCGCGATTATGGCGAGGAACGGTTCGCTCCGCGTGTCGCGGCCCTAATCATCAGGGAAAGGGTCAAGGACGCCATAACGTCTACTAAGCGGCTGGCCGACATCGTCCGCGAGGCCATCCCCGCCGCCACCCGGCGCACCGGGGGCAACCCCGCCAAGAGAACGTTTCAGGCGCTGCGCATCGAGGTCAACGCGGAGCTCGCCGCCCTGGAGGCGGCGCTGCCCGCCGCACTCGACGCGCTGGCGCTCGGTGGGAGAGTCGTCGTGCTCTCCTACCACTCCCTGGAGGACCGGCTGACCAAGCAGGTCCTCACGGCGCGAACCAGGGACACCGGTCCACCCGGGCTGCCCGTCCCGCTCCCGGCTCACCAGCCGAGGTTCCGCCTGCTGACGAGGGGAGCCGAGCTCCCGACGGAAGACGAGCTGGCTCGCAACCCGCGGGCCGCCTCGGCCCGGATGAGGGCGGCAGAGAGGATCCGTGTTGACGAGGACTGAGCAGGAGAACCGGAGGAAGGCGCCGAACGGTGGCGGCCTGCCGAAGACCGGCCAGCGCCGCGTTTCGGGCAAGCCGGTGCCGAGGCCGCGCCCCGCCGCCGATCCCGCGCGCTCCGGAGACTCACGCGCCGCCCGAGGATCGCGTGCCGAGAGCGCCCGTGGCGACGGCACCGACAGCAGGGCCGACAACAAGAACGGCAGCCGGTCGCGCGGGGCGGGAGGCACCGAGCGGGCGAACGGCGCGGGAACCCGTACGGACGAAGTCCGCACCGGCGCGAGCCGTGAAGACGGCGGGAACCGCAGGGACGGAGCCAGCCGTGGCGAGGTGCGCCGTTCCGGGAAGGGACGCGGTGACGAGGTCCGCGCGGGCGCTCCTCGTGAAACGCGCGTCCGGCCGCGAAGCGGGGACGCCCGAGCACCAAAGAACAGGGGAGCCGCGACTCACGATACTGGATCTTCGGGGACGAAGATGCGGACTTCCGTGATTTCCCGGCCCGAGACCACAGAGACCGCCGAACCGGACGGTGTCGCCGACACGGTCGCGGAGGTCCGCCCGGAGCGCGAGGGCGCGGTCCGGAGAGTGCGGAAGGTCCGGACCTCCGTACGCGCGCGCAGGCCGTCGGCCCGCAACCGGCGCACCCCCTTCGTCGTGCTGGTCCTCGGCCTGCTCGGTGGCGGCCTGGTGAGCCTGCTGCTGCTCAACACCGTCCTCGCCGAGGACTCCGTGCGGGCCACCAAACTCAAGGGCGAGATCGCCGACCTGCAGCTCAGCAACGAGAGCGTGAAGACCGAGCTGATCAAGCTGGACACCCCTCAGCAGCGGGCCAAGGCGGCGGCCGACGCCGGCGACGTGCGCGACTGGAAGGAACCCGGCGTGATCACGGTGCCCGCCGACGACGAGGTGAGCCAGGTGAGCAAGGTGGGCACGGACAGGTGAGAGAGACCGGCGGCCGGGGGCAGGGCCCCGGCCGCGGACCTGGCGGCGCCGGCTCTCAGGGAGGGCCAGGCGCCGCTCGTCGTACGCCCGGGCGCGCGGCGCGCCCCGGACGGCCGGGGTCCGCCGACGATCCGTTCGACCTGCCGTTCCAGAAGGGCGGCCCCGCCCGCGACGACGGCCCGCCCCGGCGCGCCCCCCAGGGCGACGACCGTCCGCCACGCCGCGTCGACGGCGACCCGGTACGGCGCCGCCCCCCCGGCGAGGGGCGGACCACCGACCCCGGCGGCCGCGTGCCGCCGCCCAGGGGCGGCACGCCGAGACGCGAGGACACCGCGCGGCCGCAGCGCCCACCCCGGCCCCCGGGACCGCCGCCGAGGCCGCCGCTGGTCCTGCGGCTGGGCAACCCGCGCCGCCGCATCAACGTCGGCCTCATCGCCATGGCGTTCGTGCTGTCCATCCTTGGCGGCCGGCTCATCCAGATGCAGGGCATCGACTCCAAGAGGTACGAGGTCGAGGCGCTCAACCAGCGCACCCTCGACGAGGTCATCCAGGCCAAGCGCGGCTCCATCACCGACGTCAACGGCCACGCGCTGGCGCTCACCGTGGAGGCGCGCGAGGTCGCGATCGACCCGTCGGTCGTGCACGCCGACGCCCGCGCGAAGGTCGCGGGCGTCCTGGCGGCCCAGCTCGGCAAGCCGCAGCCGGAGATCGCCGCCAAGCTGGCCAAGGAGAAGACCCGCTACCAGCTGCTCGCCAAGGACGTCGACCCGGTGGTCGCGGCCCGGCTGGTGAAGGCGCAGGTACCGGGGCTGACGGCGCAGAAGCAGTACCGCCGGGTCTACCCCGCGGGCGACCTCGCGGGCACCATCGTCGGTTTCGTCGGCGACGACAACACCGGTCTCGGCGGGCTGGAGGAGGCCCGCAACTCCGTGCTGACCGGCCACGACGGCAAGCAGTCCGTCGAGCGGGGCCGCGACGGCCAGCGCATCCCGATGACGCGCACCCAGCGCGAGGCGCCGGTCGACGGCAGCCACCTGCGCCTGACCATCGACCGCGACGTGCAGTGGGCCGCCCAGGTGTCCATCGCCGAGCAGGTGCGGCGCTCCGAGGCCGACAGCGGCACCGTCATCGTCATGGACGTGCGCACCGCCCAGGTCGTGGCCATGGCCAACGCCCCGGAGCTCGACCTGATCAACTGGCGCAAGGCGCCGCCGTCCCACTACGTCAACCGGGCGGCCGCCGAGGTCTTCGAGCCCGGCAGCACCAACAAGGTCATCACGGCAGCCGCCGCGCTGGAGGGCGGGCACGTCAGGCCCGGCACCGTCTTCCAGGTCAAGGACAACATCAAGTGCTACGACCGGGTCCTGCGCGACGCAGAGCCGCACCCGACCGAGAAGATGACCTTCGAGGAGGCCATCGCCAAGTCGAGCAACGTGGCCACGATCATGGCCGCCCGCAAGGTCGGCTCCCAGGACCTGCACCGGATGCTGCGCGCCTTCGGCTTCGGCGCCAAGCCCGGCGGAGGGGTACCGGGCGAGGAGGCCGGGCTGCTGCCCGACTATCGCGCCTGGTCGGGCAGCCAGAGCTGCACGGTCGCCTACGGCCAGGGCGTGTCGGTGACCGCGCTGCAGATGGCCAGTGTCTACCAGACCGTCGCCAACGGCGGCGTGCGCATCCCGCCGCAGCTCGTGGCGGGCACCACCGACCCCAAGGGCGTCTTCACGCCCGCCCCGGCGGGCAAGCGCACGCGGGTGGTGAGCGAGCGGACCGCGCAGGAGATCACCGCCATGCTGGAGCGCGCGGTGAGTGACGAGGGCACCGGCAACCTGGCCGCCATCCCCGGCTACCGGGTGGCGGGCAAGACGGGCACGGCCAACCGCTACGACCAGCGACTGGGCCGCTACGATGGCTACACGGCCTCGTTCGTGGGCTTCGCCCCCGCCGACGCGCCCGAAGTGGTGGTGCTGTCGGTGCTGCAGAACCCCAAGAAGGAGCATTTCGGCGGACAGGTCGCCGCTCCCGTGTTCAAGGACGTCATGACTTTCGCCATCAAGAGCAGGAAGATTCCGCCGACCGTCTCCGCCGCGCCGCAGGCGCGGATGAGCGCGGGACAGTGACGGGGAAGGTACGCTCTCGCCGTGCGTCCCCCGTCGTCTATGCGTCCGAGCAACAGTCCGCCCCGCCCGCTGACCGGGCTGGCCACCATGCTCGACGCCGATTCAGGTTCCAGCCGCTCGCCGCATGCGGCGATCACCGGCGTCACGATCGACTCCCGCCAGGTCCGGCGCGGAGACCTGTACGTCGCGCTGCCCGGCGCCAGCTCGCACGGTGCGGGCTACGCGGCCGAGGCGATGGCGCGCGGTGCGGTCGCCGTGCTCACCGATCCCGAGGGCCGCGAGGCGGCCGTCGCCACGGGCCTGCCGGTACTCGTCATCCCGCAGCCGCGCGGACTGCTCGGCCAGATCGCCTCCTGGGTGTACGGCCAGCCCGCCCATGATCTGAGCGTGCTCGGCGTGACCGGCACCAGCGGCAAGTCCACCACGACCTTCCTGCTGGAGGCCGGGCTGCGCGCGGCCGGTCAGACCACGGGCCTGGTCGGCGGCGTCGAGATCCACGCGGGGGACGAGCTCTTCGAACCCCGGCTGACCACCCCGGAGGCCACGGAGCTGCACGGCCTGTTCGCGCTGATGCGCGAGCGCGGCGTCTCCTCCGCGGTGATGGAGGTCAGCAGCCACGCGCTGGCGCTGGGGCGGGTCGACGGCGTCTTCTACGACGTGGCGCTGTTCACGAACCTGTCGCAGGACCACCTCGACTTCCACCGCGACCTCGACGACTACTTCGCGGCCAAGGCCCGGCTGTTCCAGCCGGAGCTGAGCCGCGTCGGCGTGACCAACCTCGACGACGCCCACGGCCGCGAGCTGCTGGGCGTGGCGAAGGTGCCGATGACGACGTTCTCGGCCGAGGGCGACCCCGAGGCCGACTGGCGTGCGCTGGACGTCCGGCTGAGCGCCGACGGCAGCTCCTTCCGCATCGTCGGGCCCGGCGGCGTCGAGGCCGACGCGCGTGTCTCGCTGCCCGGCCCGTTCAACGTCGCCAACGCGCTCGGCGCGGTCGTGGTGCTGGTCGAGGCGGGTATCCCGCTGCAGACCGCGGTTCGCGGCATCGGCTCCCTCGCGGGGGTGCCCGGCCGGATGCAGCGCATCACCGCCCCGGAGTCGCCGTTCCAGGCCGTGGTCGACTACTCCCACAAACCGGGCGCGGTCGAGTCGGTGCTGCGCTCCCTGCGTACGGTCACCTCCGGCACCCTCACCATCGTGCTGGGCTGCGGCGGCGACCGTGACACCGGCAAACGCCCGATCATGGGACAGATAGCCGCAGAACTCGCCGATGTGGCGATTTTCACCAGCGACAATCCCCGTACCGAGGATCCGCTCCGTATCCTTGCCGCGATGATGGAGGGCACGCTCGCCGTTCCGCAGCACGAGCGCGCCCATGTGATCATTGAGCCCGACCGCGCCGCAGCGATCGGCCTGGCGATCGGCCGGGCCGAGCCCGGCGACGTGGTCGTCGTGGCGGGCAAAGGCCACGAGCAGGGCCAGTACGTGTCAGGCGAGGTGATCCCCTTCGACGACCGCGAAGTGGTCGCCGAAGCGATCCACAGGAAGGTTTACCCATGATCCCGTTGCCCTTGGCCAGGATCGCCGAGCTCACCGGTGGCGCCCTGTCGGGCACGGCCGACCCCCGCGCGGTGGTCCGCGGCCCCGTCGTGATCGACTCGCGGCAGGTCGAGCCGGGATCCCTGTTCGCCGCCTACCGGGGCGAGCGCGCCGACGGGCACGACTTCGCCGCGCAGGCCGTGCGCGCGGGCGCCGTCGCCGTCCTGGCCGGACGTCCGGTCGAGGTGCCGACCGTGGTCGTCCCCGACGTCACCGCGGCGCTGGCCGCCCTGGCCACCTCGGTCGCGGCCGAACTGAGCGCCGCCACCGTCATCGGCGTGACCGGCTCGGCGGGCAAGACCTCCACCAAGGACCTGCTGGCCCGCCTCACCGGCCGCATCGGCCCGACCGTCGCGCCAGTCGGCTCCTTCAACAACGAGATCGGCCACCCGCTGACCGTCCTGCGGGCCGACCACGAGACCCGCTTCATGGTCCTCGAACTCAGCGCCCGCGACGCCGGGCACATCGGCTACCTCGCCCGCATCGCCCCGCCGTCCATCGGCGTGGTCCTCAACGTCGGCACCGCCCACCTCGGCGTCTTCGGCGGCAAGGAGGCCATCGCCAAGGCCAAGGGCGAACTCGTCGAGGCGCTGCCCGCCACCGGGGTCGCCGTCCTGAACGCCGACGACCCGTACGTGCGGGCCATGGCCGAGCGAACCGACGCCAGGACCACCTTCTTCGGCCGGGGCGAGCAGGCCGCCATCCGCGCCCAGGACCTCGTCCTCGACCAGCGCGGACGCGCCTCCTTCCGGCTGTGCACACCCTCCGGCGACGCCACCGTCACCCTGCGCCTGTACGGCGAGCACGCCGTCGACAACGCCCTGGCCGCCGCGGCCGCCGCCTACGAACTGGGCCTGCCGGTCGCCACCATCGCGGCCGAACTGTCGGCCGCCGAGCCCCGCAGCCGCTGGCGCATGGAGGTCACCGACCGCCCCGACGGGGTCACGGTGATCAACGACGCCTACAACGCCAACCCCGACTCGATGCGCGCCGCCTTCCAGGCCCTTGCCGCGCTGGGCGCCGGGCGCAGGCGCTTCGCGGTCATCGCCGCCCTGCGCGAACTCGGCGAGGACGGCCCGGCGCTCAACGCCGAACTCGGCCGCCTGGCGGGCGGCGCGGGCCTGGCCGGCCTGGTCGTCGTCGGCCCCGACGCGGGCCCGGTGCTGGAGGGCGCGCACACCGCCGCCCACCCCGCGCCCCCGGTCCGCTCGCCCGAGGACACCCCGCCCTACGGCATCCCCGCCTACGGTGCCCCGGCGCCCCCCGGCCTGCCCCCGCAGGGTGCGCCGGGCGGCACCCA
>NZ_BAAAHQ010000033.1:30533-64936 GCF_039525605.1 Nonomuraea longicatena
ACGTCCCCGACGCCGAGGCGGCGGCGGCCCAGCTCGCCGCACTGCTGCGGCCCGGCGACGTGGTGCTCGTGAAGGGCCCGCGCGCCATGTCCCTCGAACGCACCGCCGAGATCCTTCTCGGAGGCGACCGGTGACCAACATCATCGTGGCCGGCGCGGTGGGACTCATCCTGTCGATGCTCGGCACCCCCCTCGCGATCAGATTGTTCGCCCGGCGCGGCTACGGCCAGGAGGTCCGCGACGACGGCCCCCAGGCCCACCTGAGCAAGAAGGGCACGCCCACGATGGGCGGCGTCGTGTTCGTGCTCGCCAGCCTCCTGGCCTACGGCGCCTCCCACCTGGTCATGTTCGAGGAGCCGACGGTCTCCGGGCTGTTGGTGCTGTTCCTGATGACCGGGCTCGGCGCGGTCGGCTTCCTCGACGACTTCATCAAGATCTTCAAGCAGCGCAGCCTGGGCCTGCGCAGCGGTGCCAAGGCGCTCGGCCAGCTCGTCGTGGGCGCGGTCTTCGCCGTCCTGGTCACCGGGCAGGCCAACGTCTACGGCATCACCCCGGCCGAGACCCGCCTGTCGTTCCTGCGCGACTTCGGCCCCTCCTCGATCGGCCTCATCGGCTTCACCATCTGGGTCCTCGTCATGATCGTCGGGTTCTCCAACGCGGTGAACCTGACCGACGGCCTCGACGGCCTGGCCAGCGGCGCCACGGCGGTCGTGCTCGGCGCCTACGTGCTCATCGGCAACTGGCAGCTGCGCAACAACTGCATCGACCAGCTCGGCCCGAGCTGCTACTGGGTGCGCGACCCGCTCGACCTGGCCGTGGTCGCCGCCGCCGTGCTCGGCTCGCTGATCGGCTTCCTGTGGTGGAACGCCCCGCCCGCCAAGATCTTCATGGGCGACACCGGCTCGCTGGCGCTGGGCGGCGTGCTCGCCGGCCTCGCCATCACGACCCGCACCCAGCTCCTGCTGATCATCCTGGCCGGCCTCTGCGTGATGATCACCATGTCGGTGATCATCCAGGTGGGCTTCTTCAAGATGACCGGCAAACGGGTCTTCCGCATGGCGCCGCTGCAGCACCACTTCGAGCTGAAAGGCTGGGCGGAGACCACGATCGTGGTCCGCTTCTGGCTCATCGCCGGGCTGTGCGCCGCCCTTGGGCTCGGCCTGTTCTACGTGGAATGGATGCCCTAGCGGCGGGGCACCGAGTGAGGCGCGAAGGCGGCCGTGCGGCCGAGGGTGTGGGGGGAAAGCAGATGACGAGCGGTCTGACGTGCGTCGCCGGCCTCGGGGTCTCCGGTACGGCCGCCGCCAGGGTGCTGGCCGGGCGCGGCGAGCGCGTCGTGGTCCTGGAGGCCGTCGAAGGCGACAGGCAGCGCGCGGCGGCCGCCGAACTCGCCCGGCTCGGCGTCGAGGTCCGCTTCGGCGCCTCGGCGCCCCCCGAGGGCACCACCCGGTTGGTGACCACCGGCTGGGCCCCTCATCATCCCCTCGTCGCCGCCGCCCTCGACCGGGGCGTCGAGGTCGTCGGGGAGGTGGAGCTCGCCTGGCGGCTGCGCCCCGGGCAGGCCGCCCCCTGGCTGGCGCTGACCGGCACCAACGGCAAGACGACCGCGGTGCGCATGCTCACCTCCATCCTGGCCGCCGCCGGGCACCGGGCGCTGGCCGTCGGCAACGTCGGCGTCCCGGTGGTCGAGGCGGTGGGCGGCCCGTACGACGTGCTCGCCGTCGAACTGTCGAGCTTCCAGCTCCACTGGTCGAGCACGCTGGCACCGCAGGCGGCCGCCGTCCTCAACGTGGCTCCCGACCACCTCGACTGGCACGGCTCACTGGAGGCGTACGCCGCCGCCAAGGCCCGCGTGTTCGAGCGCGCGGGCACGGTCGTCTACAACGCCGACGACGAGATCGCGGCGAAGCTGGCCGAGCCGCACGCCGGGCGCAAGACCGTCGGCTTCACCCTCCAGGTACCGCGCGCCGGGCAACTCGGCGTGGTCGAGGACCTGCTCGTCGACCGGGCCTTCTGCCCCGACCCCGTCCACGCGGCGGAGGAACTGGCCACGCTGGCCGACGTGCGGCCGTTCGCGCCGCACAACGTCGCCAACGCGCTCGCGGCCGCCGCGCTGGCCCGCGCCCACGGCGTCCCCGCCCGGGCCGTACGGCAGGGCCTGCTCGACTTCGTCCCCGACCCGCACCGCATGGAGTTCGTCGAGCGGGTCGGCGAGGTCGACTACGTCAACGACTCCAAGGCCACCAACCCGCACGCCGCCGCCGCCGCGCTGGCCGCCTACCCGTCGATCGTGTGGATCGCGGGCGGCCGGCTCAAGGGCGCCGACGTCGAGGACCTGGTACGGCGGGCGGCGCCGAGGCTGCGCGGCGCGGTGCTGCTCGGCGCCGACCGGGCGCGGATCGCCGAGGCGATGGCGCGACACGCGCCGAATGTCCCCGTCGTCGACGTCGCCGGGCAAGACACTGGGGTCATGGACCGCGTCGTCACCGAAGCCGCTGCGCTCGCCTCCCCGGGAGACACCGTCTTGCTCGCCCCGGCGGCGGCCTCCCTGGACATGTTCGACGGTTACCCGGCGCGGGGGGAGGCCTTCGCCCGCGCCGTCCACGAGCTGGGGCGGCGCGGATGAGCCTCACCGCGCAGGACCGCCACGGCGAGGAGCCGGGCAAGGACGAGGTCAGGAAGGGCACCGGGCCCGTCGAGGGGCCGGCCGTGTGGGCCAAGGAGCAGCTCGGCGGCCTGCGCGAGCTGCTGGACAAGCCGCTCACCACCCGCTACCTCATCCTCGGCTGTGTGGCGCTGCTGCTGACGCTCGGGCTCATGATGGTCCTGTCGGCCTCCAGCGTCGAGGCGCTGATCAAGACCGGCAGCCCGTTCTCGTGGTTCATCAAGCAGTCGCTGTCGGCGGCGCTGGGCCTGCCGGTGATGTGGGTGTGCTCGCGGCTGCCGTACCGGTTCTTCCGGTGGGCGGGCTACCCGCTGATGGCGCTGTCGATCATCGCCTTGGTGATGGTGCTGTTCATCGGCTCGGCCGAGCTGGGCGCCCAGCGGTGGCTCTACGTGGGGCCGCTGACGATCCAGCCGTCGGAGCCCGCCAAGCTGGGGCTCGCGCTGTGGGGCGCCGACCTGCTGGCCAGACGCGCCAGGCAGGGGCGCATCGAGTGGCGGCAACTGCTGATCCCGCTGCTGCCCGGCACGGCGATCCTCGCGGTGATGGTCATGCTCGGCCGCGACCTCGGCACCACCCTGGTGCTCCTGATGATCTTCCTGTCGCTGCTGTGGGTGGTCGGCGCGCCGCTGAAGCTGTTCGGCGGCATCCTGTCGGTGGCGGTGCTGGCCGCCATCATCATGATCAAGGTCGAACCCTACCGGATGCGGCGCATCAGCGCCTTCCTCAATCCGTGGGCCGAGGCGCAGGGCGCCGGGTACCAGGCCGTCCAGGGACAGATCGCGATGGGCTCCGGCGGCTGGTTCGGGCTCGGCCTCGGCAGCAGCCGCCAGAAATGGAGCTGGCTGCCCCACGGCGAGAGCGACTTCATCTTCGCCATCCTCGGTGAGGAGCTCGGCCTCATGGGCACGCTGATGGTGGTGACGCTGTTCGGCCTGCTCGGCTACGCCGGCCTGCGGGTGGCGACCCGGGTCAAGGACCCCTTCATCCGCCTGGCCTCGGCCGCCGTGGTCGCGTGGATCGGCGGGCAGGCCATCGTCAACATGGGCGCCGTCATCGGCGTGCTGCCCATCACCGGCATCCCGCTGCCGCTGGTCTCCTACGGCGGCTCGGCCCTGCTTCCGACCCTCGCGGCGCTCGGCATGCTGCTCTCGTTCGCCAAACACGAACCGGGAGCGCGCGAGGCTCTGGCCGCTCGTGGCCCCGGACCGGTCGTCAGGGCTCTAAGCTGGCTGGGCCTGGGGGGAACGAGCAAGGGCCGAGCGAGACGTTAGGGAGTGACCGATCATGAGGGTGGTCCTCGCCGGTGGCGGGACGGCCGGGCACATCGAGCCGGCGCTGGCTCTGGCGGACACGCTGCGCGGCATCGATCCGGGCATCGGCATCACCTGCATGGGTACCGACCGCGGACTCGAGTCGCGGCTGGTTCCGTCCAGGGGCTACGAACTCGAACTCGTGCCCGCGGTGCCCCTGCCCAGGGCGATCACCCCGGCGCTGCTGACGATGCCGGGCAGGCTCGCGGGCGCGGTCAACGCCGCGGCGGCGGTGCTCGACCGGACCAAGGCCGACGTGCTCGTCGGCTTCGGCGGCTACGTCGCCACACCCGCCTACCTCGCGGCCAAGCGGCGCGGCGTGCCGATCGTGGTCCACGAGGCCAATCCGCGCCCCGGCCTCGCCAATCGGCTGGGCGCCAAGCTGACCGACCACGTCTACACCGGCAGCCCCGAGTGCTCCCTGACCAAGGCCGCCTACATCGGCACGCCGCTGCGGCGCGAGATCCTCGCGCTCGACCGGCTGTCCATGGGCGACAAGGCGCGCTCCTGGTTCGGGCTGCAGACCGACCGGCCCACCCTGCTCGTCTTCGGCGGCTCGCAGGGCGCCCGCTCGATCAACGAGGCGATGCTCGGGGCCGCACCGGCGCTGCGCGCGGCCGGGGTGCAGGTGCTCCACGCGCTCGGCCCGAAGAACACCGTCGACCGCGAGCCGCCGCCCGGCGACCCGCAGTACGTGCTGCTGCCCTACATCGACCGCATGGACCTCGCCTACGCGGCCGCCGACCTCGCCCTGTGCCGCAGCGGCGCGCTGAGCTGCGCCGAGCTGACCGCGATCGGGCTGCCCGCGGCGTACGTGCCGCTGCCGCACGGCATCGGCGAGCAGCGCATCAACGCCGAGCGCATCACCGTGAGCGGCGGCGGCCTGCTGATCGACGACGCCGACCTGACATCTGATTGGATCATCCAGAACGTGCTGCCCATCCTCAACGACCCCGAGAGAGTCGCCGCGATGTCAGACGCCGCCGCGGGGCTCGGGCTGAGGGACGCCGACACGGTGCTGGCGAGGAAAGTCATGGAGATTGCCCGATGAGTCTTGTGAAGCTGGTCGACCCGGTCGCGGCCGAGGAACTGGGACGGGTGCACTTCATCGGCATCGGCGGCGCCGGCATGTCGGGGATCGCCCGCATCCTGCTCAAGCGCGGCGTCCGCGTGACCGGCAGCGACGCGCGCGTGTCCGACCTGGTCGGCGAGCTGCGCAGGCTGGGGGCGACGATCCACATCGGCCACGCGGCCTCCCACGTCAAGGACGCCGACACCGTCGTGGTCTCCACGGCGATCCGCGACTCCAACCCCGAGCTCGGCGAGGCGCTCAAGCGCGGGCTGCGGGTCATCCCGCGTGCCGCCGCGCTCGCCTCGGTGATGGCCGGGCGCACCGCGGTCGCCGTGGCGGGCACCCACGGCAAGACGACCACCAGCTCGATGCTGACGGTCGCGCTGCAGAAGAGCGGCGCCGACCCCTCCTACTGCGTGGGCGGCCAGCTCGTGACCACCGGGCTCGGCGCCGACGAGGGCGCGGGCGAGGTGTTCGTGGCGGAGGCCGACGAGAGCGACGGCTCCTTCCTCATGCTGGCCCCCGACATCGCGCTGGTCACCAACGTCGAGGCCGACCACCTCGACAACTACGGCGACCCCCGCGCGGTCCACGACACCTTCAACCGGTTCGTCGAACGGGTGGGCTCGCTGCTGGTGCTCTGCGCGGACGACCCGGGCTCGGCGGCCCTGGCCGAGGTGGCGCGGCGGCGCGGGCTGCGGGTGGTGACCTACGGCGAGTCCGGCGACGACTACCGCGTGGCCGGCATCCGGCCCGACGGGTTCGGCATCCGCTTCACGATCGAGGGCAGGGGCGAGGTCAGGCTGGCCGTCCCCGGGGCGCACAACGCGCTCAACGCCACGGCGGTGGTGGCCGTGGCCGACGCGCTCGGTCTGCCGTTCGAGGAGATCAGGGACGGCCTGGCGGCCTTCACCGGCGCCAAGCGCCGCTTCGAGGCCAAGGGCGAGGCAGGCGGCGTCGCGGTCTTCGACAGCTACGCCCACCACCCGACCGAGCTGGTCGCCGACCTGCGCGCCGCGCGCGACGTGGTCGCCTCCTACTCCGGCGACGGCCGGGTCATCGCCGTCTTCCAGCCGCACCTGTACTCCCGCACCCGGTTCTTCGCCGACGAGTTCGGCGCCGCGCTGGCGCTGGCCGACCACGCGATCGTGCTCGACGTCTACGGCGCCCGCGAGGACCCGGAACCCGGGGTGTCCGGCGCGATGGTCGCCGGGCGGGTGCCGCTGCCCGCCGAGCAGGTCGACTACGCGCCCGACAAGGCCGACGTGCCCGCGATCGTGGCCGAGCGGGCCCGGGCGGGCGACATCGTCCTCACGATGGGCGCGGGCGACGTGACCGAGCTCGGCCCCCGGATCGTCGCGGAGCTGTCCGCGCGGTGAGGGCGCGCACGGCGTTCATCGGGCTGCTCACGGCGGGGGTGGTGGGCAGCACGGTCTGGCTGGTCTTCTTCTCGCCGGTACTGGGCGTGCGGAGTGTGGAGATCGTGGGAAATCTCACAGTCCCTGCCGACCAGATCCGCCAGCAGGCCGCGGTGGCCTCCCTGCACCCCATGGCGACCGTCGACCTGGCGGGAGTCGAGAGCCGGGTGCTCGGCATCAAGCAACTCGAAGGGGCGCGGGCCGAGCGGGTCTGGCCGTTCACGCTGAAGATCTCCGTCGAGGAGCGCACCCCGGTCGCCTGGGTGCTGGTCGGCGGGCGGACGGCGCTGATCGACATGCAGGGCGTGGTGATGGACGTGCGCGCGAACGCGCCGGCCGACCTGCCCGCGCTGCGGGTCGAGCGCCCAGAGCGGGGCGACCCGGCGATGATGGCGGCCCTGCGCGCGGTGGGCACCCTGCCGGAGAGCCTGGCGGGCAAGGTCAAGCAGGTACGGGCGCCGACGGCCGAGAGCATCGAGTTCGGCCTCAACGACGGCCGCACGGTGATCTGGGGCGGCGCCGACCGCCATGAGGACAAGGCACGCGTCCTGCTGGCGCTGCTCAAGCGCAAGGCGGACCTGTACGACGTGTCCTCGCCGGACGTCGTCAGCCTCAAGTGAGCCGGTACGGCGAAGCCGCCCGCCAGGCCGGGCGGGGCCGATGCGGACAGGCCCCTCACCTGCGACGCTCCCGCCGCAACGCCGTCCGCTGGTCCTAACGCGGTGCTGGGGCGTTCTTCCGGACGCGTCCTTGAGAAGAGGGGGGCCGGGGTTTGGGGCACGGGTGGCCGATGGGGGAGCCGGGACGTGAGAGTCTTGGAGGCGGGCCGAATGCCCGGCCCGATAAGGGGTCGGGAACGAATAGGGCAGCCGCGACACGCCGGACGTGCTTGCGGCGCGGTTAGTTGACCGGCCCGGAGCGAAACTCCTACTGTCCGTATCAATCCTCAGGTTGACATAAATCTAAATCTCAACTTGAGGTTGAGAGTTACTCGAACCATGAATCAGCGGATGAGAATCCGCACCGAAATTGCAAGTCTAACGAGCGGAAAGGCCCCTCGTCGTGGCAGCACCGCAGAACTACCTCGCGGTCATCAAGGTCGTCGGCATCGGCGGCGGCGGAGTGAACGCCGTCAACCGGATGATCGAAGAGGGACTCAAGGGCGTCGAGTTCATCGCGATAAACACCGACGCCCAGGCGCTGCTGATGAGTGACGCCGATGTGAAACTCGATGTGGGCCGCGAACTCACCCGCGGCCTGGGCGCGGGCGCCAACCCCGATGTCGGCCGCAAGGCCGCCGAGGACCACCGCGAGGAGATCGAGGAGGTGCTCAAGGGCGCCGACATGGTCTTCGTCACGGCAGGGGAGGGCGGCGGCACCGGCACCGGCGGCGCGCCCGTCGTCGCCAACATCGCCCGTTCCCTCGGCGCGCTGACCATAGGTGTGGTCACCCGGCCCTTCAGCTTCGAGGGCCGCCGCAGGGCCTCCCAGGCCGAGGCCGGGATAGAGACTCTGCGCGACGAGGTCGACACCCTGATCGTGATCCCCAACGACCGGCTGCTGTCGATCTCCGACCGGCAGGTCAGCGTCCTCGACGCCTTCAAGGCGGCCGACCAGGTATTGCTGTCCGGTGTCCAGGGCATCACCGACCTGATCACCACGCCCGGCCTGATCAACCTGGACTTCGCGGATGTGAAATCCGTCATGTCCGGCGCGGGCTCGGCGCTCATGGGCATCGGTCACGCCCGAGGCGACGACCGTTCGGTGGCGGCGGCCGAGATGGCGGTCTCCAGTCCGTTGCTCGAAGCCTCCATCGACGGCGCCCACGGCGTGCTGCTGTCCATCGCGGGCGGCTCCGACCTCGGCCTGTTCGAGATCAACGAGGCCGCCCAGCTCGTGTCGATGGCCGCGGCCCCCGACGCCAACATCATCTTCGGCACGGTGATCGACGACGCCCTCGGCGACGAGGTGCGCGTCACCGTCATCGCGGCCGGCTTCGACGACGTCAGCCCGGTCGAGAAGGCCGCCTCGGCGGCGCCGAAGACCCGGCCCGCCGCGTCCGCGCCGGCAGCGCCGATCTCCTCGCCCGTACGGCCGAGCGCCGTGCAGTCGCCCAGCGTCAAGGCCGAGCCGCCGCGCGCCGAGCCGGTCAGGCCGGAGCCGGTGCGCGCCGAGCCGCCGGCCCGCCCGGACCCCGTGCCGTACTCCCAGTTGCGCGCCGAGCCGATGCGGCCGGAGACCCGGGTGGAGCCCGCGCGGCCGGAGCCGGTCCGCCCGATCGAGCAGGCCGCCCCGCTGGGCGCCCCGGTCGCGGACACCCTCGACGAGGAGCCGCCCGCGCCGGTGTCGATCCCGCGCCCGGCGCCCGAGCAGCCCAACCCCCCCACGCCGATCAGCTCGCGCATGGGAGCCGAACAGGGCAAGCGCCGCCCGGTGGTCTTCGAGGACCCGGAAGAGGAACTCGACGTCCCCGACTTCCTCAAGTAGGACCAGCCGTCACGCCCGCGCCGCTTGCGGCGCGGGCGTGCTGGTGCCCGGGGGACGAGCGACCGAACTCTCGCGTGACTCCCGGGCGGCCGGCCGCGCGGGGCTGCAGTAGCGTGGAGCCCCGCACCGGGTACGGCCGGTGTCCTCGGTAAGGAGAGAACGAACGTTGGGGTCGGGTGTGGACAGAACGGCCGAGATCGGGGCCAACCTCAAGGCCGTCGAGGCCCGGATCGCGGCGGCCTGCCAGGCGGCGGGGCGTGGGCGGGCGGAGGTCACCCTGGTCGCGGTCACCAAGACCTACCCCGCCGAAGACGTGCGGATCCTCGCCGGGCTCGGCGTCCGCGACGTCGGCGAGAACCGCGACCAGGAGGCCGCGGTGAAGGCGCGCGAGTGCGCCGGGCTGCCGCTGCGCTGGCACTTCGTCGGCCAGTTGCAGACCAACAAGGTCCGCTCCGTCGTCGCCTACGCCGACGTGATCCACTCGGTGGACCGCCCTCGGCTGGCCGAGGCGATCTCCCGTGAGGCGGTCAGGGCCGGGCGCGAGGTCACCTGCCTGCTGCAGGTCGCCCTCGACGACGACCCGGGGCGCGGCGGCGTCCGGCCCGCCGACCTGCCCGCGCTGGCCGACGCCGTCGCGGCGGCCGGCGGGCTGGTGCTCGGCGGCGTCATGGCGGTCGCTCCGCTGGGGGAGGAACCGGGCAAGGCGTTCGCCCGTCTGGCCGAGATCTCCCGGTCCGTGCGCGAGCGTCACCCGGGCGCGGCCATGGTCTCGGCGGGTATGAGCGGCGATCTGTCCGAGGCCGTCGCGTGCGGTGCGACACACGTGCGGATCGGTACGGCGTTGCTCGGTCGCCGCAAGCCCTTCGTCAGGTAATGTCCCCTCAAGTGGGTCTTAGTAGAGGTCGATCCGCGGTGAGCTTCAAGGGGGTGTGGCTACCGCCTCGGGTTCCCGCCCGAGCGAGTGCGACCATGAGCAGGAGGACGACGTAGCGATGGCCGGCGCGATGCGCAAGATGGCGGTCTACCTCGGTCTCGTGGAGGACGACCGCTACGAGAGATATGAGACGTACGGGGACTACGACCCTCCGTACGAGGAGGATGGCCCGCGAGCCGGTGACGAGCGTGCCGTGGCGGTCCAGGATCGCGACGACGACACCGACCCCGGTGTCCCCGCGCCGAGGCCCGCCACGACGGTCCTGGAGCGGCGCACGACCGATCTGGCCCGGATCACCACGCTTCACCCGCGCACCTACAACGAGGCGCGTACGATCGGAGAGCACTTCCGCGACGGCACGCCCGTCATCATGAACCTCACCGAGATGGTCGACAGCGACGCCAAGCGGCTGGTCGATTTCGCGGCAGGTCTGGTCTTCGGCCTACATGGCAGCATTGAACGTGTTACCAACAAGGTGTTCCTGTTGTCCCCTGCCAATGTCGAGGTGACCGCCGAGGACAAGGCCCGAATCGCGGAACGCGGGTTCTTCAACCAGAGTTAGAGTCTCTGTATGCCAATCGAACCTGACCGGGTCTCGCCGAGACTTCCGGGAGGGCTCACCAGAAGTGGAGGCGCGGCTCGACCGTGGGGATCGTAGGTCAGATCTTGGTCATCGTCCTGGGCCTCTACCTGGTGTTGCTCATCGGTAGAATGATCTTTGAGACGGTGCAGGCGTTCGCTCGCCAGTGGCGTCCTTCCGGCGTCGTGCTCGTGGTCGCCGAGGCCACATACACCGCAACCGACCCACCTCTCAAGTTCCTTCGCCGTTTCATTCCTCCCCTCCGGTTGGGTACGGTGGCCTTTGACCTGAGCTTCACTGTCCTGTTCATCGTGGTGCTGATCCTCCTCCAGCTCGCTGGATCGATAGCAGCGTGATGACAGCCGGCCGAGGTCGGGTCATGATCCAACTCGTGTCCGCGCTGAAGTGATTCGGGCCTGCTCCCTCCGGACCGGCCCCAAGCGCGCCAAGGAGACCAAAAGATGCCGTTGACGCCCGCTGACGTGCGGAACAAGCAGTTCAGTACCACCCGGCTACGACCGGGTTACGACGAGGAGGAGGTCGATGCCTTCCTCGACGAGGTGGAGGCTGAACTCGACCGCCTGATTCAGGAGAACGAGGAACTCCGCGCCAAACTGGCCGAGTGCATGCGCGGGAAGGTGCCCGGCGGCATGAACATGCCCATGGCCTCCGCCCCCGTGCAGGAGCCCAAGGCCGAGATGCAGCTGCCCCCGCAGCCGGAGCCCATGCGGGCCCCCGAGCCGCAGCCCCAGCCGCAGCCGGTCCCCGTCGCGATGAACATGCCTCCTGCCGAGGACAACATGGACACTGCGGCCCGGGTTCTCGCCCTCGCCCAGCAGACCGCCGACCAGGCCATCGCCGACGCCCGGCGCGAGGCCGAGGAGACCGTCACCCGCGCCCGGCGCGAGGCCGACGACATCCTCACCAAGGCCCGCCGCCAGGCCGAGCAGGTCATCGGCGACGCCAGGGCCCGCGCCGAGACTCTTGAGCGCGACGCCCAGGAACGCCACCGTCAGGCCATGGGCTCTCTCGTCCAGACCCGTGACGAGCTTGAGCGCAAGGTCGAGGAGCTGCGTTCCTTCGAGCGCGAGTACCGCAGCCGCCTCAAGCTCTACCTGGAGAACCAGCTCGCCGAGCTCAACGTCTCCGCCGAGGGCTCTGGCGGGTTCCCCGTCATGTCCGGCGGTCCCGGCGCGCCCTCGATGTCGCACGCCGTCCCGCAGAGTGGCCAGCAGCAGTTGCCCGGTGGTCCCAGCCCGTTCGGCGGAGAGGCCCCCCAGGGTGCCTTCCCCGGCGGCGAGGGCCCCCACAACGACCGTCGCTAAGGCAGCCACCCCGAAAAAGAGCCCCCTGTGATCCTTCTCAGTGCTGGTCTGGTGCTCGCGGCGGTCGTGTTGCTGATCGCGGGCTTCGTGCTGGCCAAGCCGTACCTGATCATGTGGTCCATCGTGGTGAGCGTGCTCTCCGCACTGTTCCTCGTGATCGGGGCCTTCTTGCGGCGCAACGAGCTGTTCCCCGGTGCTCGTGCCGGGGGAGAGGCGACCCCTCCCGGTCCCGAGCCGGGACCGCCGCAGCAGCCGAGCCAGTCCCGACCCAGCCCGGCTCCCGTGGGAGCGCCGTCCGGTGCCGGTCCACGGACCTCGGGCCAGACGGCGACCGTACCCGCGCCGGCTTCGCGCCGATCCGCAGCGCGCGGGATCTCCCCGGACTCCATCGTCCTGGTGATCCCCGGTCGTAAGCGCTACCACGTTCCGGGATGCCGTCAGCTGAGCGGACGGGGTCACGAGGAGCTCACCTTCGAGGAGGCGCGCGAGGAGGGGTTCACGCCCTGCACCACGTGCCTGCCCGACGCGGCGCTCGGCGGACGGCAACTGCCGCCTGCCGCCGACTCCGAGCCCGACGCGCCGCACCGCCCGGCGACCTCGCCGGTCCTCACGCCCACCCGGGCCGAACCGCCTTCCACCGCGACCACGGCGACCGCCGCGACCCGTGACCAGCGGCCACCGGCTGCCACCTCGGCGCCGAAGCCCGCCGGTCCGGCCCCCGGCGCCGCCCCGGAGGCCGCGACCTCCCCGGGCTCCGATCTGCCCGGCGGCTGGTTCGCTCCGGCACCCGACTCCGGGCCCTCCGGCACGTCCGGGCCCTCCGGCACGTCCGGGGCAGTTCCGTCCGGTACCGGCTCTCCGGTCGCCGAACGGCCGGGCGCCGTCACTTCCGATCCCGCAGGGTCAGGCGCCGCCGATTCCGCGGCGTCCGATGCCTCTGGATCCTCCGGCGCCTCTGATTCCGGCCCGTCCGGTTCCCCGCTTTCCGGTTCCTCCCCGTCCCGCTTCGACGCGTTCGGCACCGGTCCGGCCGCGTCGGCGCAGAGGTCCGGTTCCGAGCCGAAGGCCGGTTCCGGCTCCGCCGCAGAGCGTGGACCGGGATCCGCGTCCCCGTCGGCGTCCCCGTCATCGGCAGCGTCCGCGAAGGGCTCTTCATCGCCCTCGGTGGCCAGGCCCGAGTCCTCGCGGGAGTCCGGTCCTCAGCCGACCGGCTCGTCCGCGCCGGACCCTCGCCGCTCCGACCTCGCCGACGAGCCCGACGACTCCGACACCCGGCCCAACCTGCCCCGCATCGTCGTGGGAGACGGGCCGCCTCCGCGAGGCGAGTCCGCCGCCGACGCCGTAGGCGCCACAGGCGCCGCGAGAGGCGCTGCCGCCACAGGTGCACCGGCATCAGCTGCGAAGCCCTCAGCGTCGCCCTCAGCGCCCGCCAGGGCGAGTGAGCGACCCGCCGACGCGAAGCCGCACACCGGCAAGCCCGCGCGCGATTCTTCCGACCGGCCGTCGTCCGACCGGCCGTCGTCCGGGCGGGCGGCCTCCGGGCGGACGTCCTCCGACCGCAAGTCCTTCGACAGGCCGTCCGGTGCGCGGACCTCTCCTGCGGGTCCGTCCGCAGAGCGGCCCTCGACGGGTGCCGCCTCCCGAACCGGTGCGTCGGGCGGCACGGCGGCCGGAGCCGCCTCCACGTCCGCCGATCCGACGCCCGGCGGCTCGGGCAAGGACTCCGGTGGAGGTGGCGGCCGGGTCGAGGCCGCCGCTTCCGGCGAGGCCCCTGCCAAGGGCGACGCCTCGCGGACCCGTCCGGACACCGTCAAGGTCATCGTGGGCACTCGCCGCTACCACAGCACCGCCTGCCCGCTGATCGGCGCGGCAGGTGAGACGGGCGTGGAGACGATGACCCTCGCCCAGGCGGAGGCCGCCGGGCTCACGAAGTGCTCGGTCTGCCAGAGCGACCACGAGCCCGCCGGCTGACCGGCCGACCACCCCAGAACGCCGAACGCGGCCCTCTCCGATCGGGAGAGGGCCGCGTCTCGTCTCACCGGCCCGACGACTCGCTGGTTCACCGGCCCGACGGCACGCTCGTCTCACCGGCTCGACGGCCCGCCGCCAGAAGTCCGGGTCAGCCGCCGGGATCCGGTCGAGTCCGCGGAAGCCCGGTCTTCACGGAAGCCCGGTCTTCGTGTAAGTCCCGGCAGCCTTCGTGGTCGTGTCCGCCGGGCCCGCTGTGCGTGCGGGCCCGGCGGACAGTCAGGCGCGGCGCAGTTGGAAGGTCAGGCCCAGGCCGGTGTCCTCGACGACGGGCAGGCCGGGCTCCGCGCCCTCCGCTATCGAGGTCGCCAGGACCTCCTCGGCCACCAGCGCGCCGCCGTCGCGCAGCGCCTCGGCCAACTCGGCGGAGGAGGCCGACCACCACAGCGAGATCCGGTCGGTGATCTCCAGCCCGCTGCTCTTGCGCGCGTCCTGGACCAGCCGGATGACCTCCCGGATGAGCCCCGCGCGCCGCAGCGCGTCGGTCATCGCGAGGTCGAGCGCCACGGTCTCACCGGTGGCGGTGCCGATCGCCCCGGTCTCGACCGCCCAGCCGGCGCGGGGCTGCTCGGTGACGATGACCTCGTCGGGCCCGACGGAGACCGGTCCGAGCTCGCCGGCCGTAAGCGTCGCCGTACCGCCCGCGCGAAGGACCGGGGCCAGCGCGGCCGGGTCGGCGGCGGAGACCGCGGCGGCCACGAGCTTGGTCTGCGAGCCGAACCGCTTGCCGAGCGCCCGGAAGTTCGGCTTGACCGTGTAGGACACGAGGTCGGCGCTGTAGCCGGACATGTCCTCGATCTCCTGGACGTTCAGCTCGTCGGCGATCAGCTCGCGCAGCTCGGCGGGAAGCGACGGCCACTCGTGGGCGCCGACGAGCGCCCGGCCGAGCGGCTGCCTGGTCTTGACGCCGGAGGCGGCCCGCGCGGAACGGCCCAGCTCGACGAGCCGGCGCACCAGCGCCATCTGCCGGGACAGCCGGGGGTCGAGCAGGTCCTCGCGCACGGTGGGCCAGGCGGTCAGGTGCACGGAGGGGGGAGCGTCCTCGGTACGGAGCACGTCCCACAGGTAGTCGGTGACGAACGGCGTGATCGGCGCCATCAGCCGGGTCACGGTCTCCAGGCACTCGTACAGCGTGGCGAACGCCTCGGGCGAACCCTGCCAGAAGCGGCGCCGCGACCTGCGCACGTACCAGTTGGACAGGTCGTCGAGGAAGTCGGCCAGCCGGCGGCCGGCGCGCACGGTGTCGTAGTCGTCCAGCGCCGCGCTCACCTCGGCCACCGTGCGGTGGAGCTCGGCGAGCGCCCAGCGGTCGATGAGCGGCCGTTCGCCCTCGGCGCTCGCGCCCGGCTTCCACCCGGAGGCGTTGGCGTAGAGGGTGAAGAACGAGGCGGTGTTCCAGTACGTCAGCAGGACCTTGCGGACGATCTCCTCAAGGGTGCCGTGGCCCACGCGCCTGGCCGCCCACGGCGAGCCCGCGCAGGCCATGAACCAGCGCAGCGCGTCGGCGCCGTGCTGGTCCATCAGCGGGACCGGCTGCAGTACGTTGCCGAGGTGCTTGCTCATCTTGCGGCCGTCCTCGGCGAGGATGAGCCCGAGGCACAGCACGTTCTCGTAGGAGGAGCGGTCGAACACCAGCGTGCCGACGGCCATGAGCGAGTAGAACCAGCCCCGGGTCTGGTCGGTCGCCTCGCAGATGAACTGCGCGGGGTAGACGCCCTCGGGCTCGCCGCGCGCGCCCCACTGGGCGAACGGCATGGCGCCGGAGTCGTACCAGGCGTCGATGACGTCGGGCACGCGGCGGGCGGTGGCCCCGCAGGAGGGGCAGTCGAGGGTGATGTCGTCGACGTACGGGCGGTGGGGGTCGAGCGCGGACAGCTCGCGTCCGGCGAGCGCGCCGAGCTCCTCCAGCGAGCCGACCGCGGTGACGTGGGAGTCGTCGTGCTCGCACACCCACAGCGGCAGCGGCGTGCCCCAGTAGCGCGAGCGCGACAGCGACCAGTCGACGTTGTTGCGCAGCCACTCGCCGAACCGGCCCCACTTGACCGATTCGGGGTACCAGGAGGTCTTCTCGTTCTCGGCGAGCATGCGGTCCTTGACCTCGGTGGTACGGATGTACCACGAGGGGAGCGCGTAGTAGAGCAACGCGGTGTGGCAGCGCCAACAGTGCGGGTAGCTGTGCTCGAAGTGGCCGCCGCGGAACAGCAGCCCGCGCGCCTTCAGGTCTGCCGTCAGGCGTTCGTCGGCGTCCTTGAAGAACGCCCCGCCGACCATGGGCACATCGTCGAGGAAACGGCCGTCGGGGCCGATCGGGTTGACGACCGGCAGGTCGTAGCGCTTGCAGACGGCGAGGTCGTCGGCGCCGAACGCGGGCGCCTGGTGGACCAGGCCGGTGCCGTCCTCGACGGTGACGTAGTCGCCGAGCACGACGAAGTGCGCGCCCGGGATGTCGACGAGGTCGAAGGGCCGGGAGTAGGAGGTGCGCTCCAGCTCGCGGCCGGTGAAACGGGCGAGCTCCGCCGCGCCCTCGCCCAGCACCGCGAGCAGCGGCTCGGCGACGACCAGCACCTCGCCGTCGGCGGTGCGGGCGGCGACGTAGGTGACGTCGGGGTGGACGGCGACCGCGGTGTTGGACACGAGGGTCCACGGCGTCGTGGTCCAGACCAGCAGCGACGCGCCCAGCTCGCGGAGCGGGCCCGAGGTCGCGGGCATGCGCACGTACACCGACGGGGAGGTGACGGTCTCGTAGCCGCCGGGCTGGCCGAGCTCGTGGTCGGACAGGCCGGTGCCGCAGCGCGGGCAGTACGGCGTGATGCGGAAGTCGCGGAACAGCAGGCCCTTGTCGTGGATGACCTTCAGCGACCACCAGACGGACTCGACGTAGGAGGGGTCCATCGTGCGGTAGGCGGTGGACAGGTCGATCCAGTAGCCCATCCGCTCGGTGAGCTCCTCGAAGGCGTCCACGTGGCGCAGCACGGACTGGCGGCACCTGGCGTTGAACTCGGCGATGCCGTACGCCTCGATGTCCTTCTTGCCCGACAGGCCGAGTTCCTTCTCGACGCTGACCTCGACGGGCAGGCCGTGGCAGTCCCAGCCGGCCTTGCGCGGCACGCTGAAGCCGCGCATGGTCTTGTAGCGGGGGAACAGGTCCTTGAAGACGCGGGCCTCGACGTGGTGGACGCCGGGCAGGCCGTTGGCCGTGGGCGGGCCCTCGTAGAAGACCCAGGACGGGTTGCCCTCGTTCTGCTCGACGGAGCGCTCGAAGACCTTCCCGTCGCGCCAGCGGTCGAGCACCTCACGCTCGAGCGCGGGCAGATCGACCTGCGCGGGAAGAGAGCGGAAATAAGGGGACGACATCTCGGGCGGGACCTCCACGCTGGTCAGCGGCTGACAGTGCGCGAAGGGACGAAGCCCGGCGGGCTCCGCGGTACCACCCTTCTTGGCCCCGATCCGGGGCCCTCTTCGTTTCTTCTGCTGCCGGTTCTAGTGAGCTCTCGCCGAGCCGTTCTTCCGGCGGCTCCGGGGTGATATCCCTCACAGTCGGGGCCCCATCGATGCCTTGCAGGCTCAAACCATAACGCAGAGCGGAGCGAAAGACTTCCCTGATTTCGCGCGACGGGGTCCGGGCCCGGTAAAGGAGCCGCAATGGACGTTCAAGGTCAGGAGTCGAAAGGCCGGGGCGGGATAGTACGGGAGGGGTAAACCCTGCGGCGGGTCGTTTGCCGATCCGTTATCGGGCACCTAAGCTGCCCGCACCGTTCAACACCTTGATCAGCTGGGAGGCAGCCATGGCGGCAGTCACGCAGACCGCAACGCCGGCGATGTGGTCGGAGAAGGAGCTGGCCGAGGTCCGCGAGACCCTCCAGACGGAGATCGACTCCCTCAACGCCGACATCCTCCGCCACGAGATGGAGATCGCCTCGGGCGACGTCACCCAGGGCGCGGGCGACGACCAGGCGGACGCCGGGGCCAAGACGTATGAGCGCGAACGCGAGATCGCCCTTACCCTGAATGCGCGTGACCTGGTCGCGCAGAACGAGCGGGCGATCGCCCGGATCGACGCAGGGACCTACGGAGTGTGCGAATCGTGCCAGAAGCCGATCGGGAAGGAACGCCTTCAGGCGTTCCCGAGGGCGACGCTGTGCGTGACCTGCAAGCAGCGGGAGGAACGCAGGTAGGGCGCAGGCTCCCGCTGCTGCTGGGCGGGCTCGCCCTCGTCATCTACGCCGCCGATCTGGTCACCAAGACCATCGCGCTGCGGACGCTGGAGCACGAGCCCGTCCACGTGGTGATCCCCGGTGTGCTGCAGTTCCGGCTGATCTTCAACTCGGGCGCGGCCTTCAGCATCGGCACCGGGATGACGTTCGTCTTCACGATCATCGCCGCGGCCGTGGTGGTCGTCATCATCCGTACGGCCCGCAAGCTGAACAGCCTGCCCTGGGCGATCACGCTCGGCATGATGCTCGGCGGCGCACTCGGCAACCTCACCGACCGGCTGCTGCGCTGGCCCTCCGGTTTCGGCCGCTCCACCCAGTTCCAGGGGCACGTGGTCGACTTCATCGAGGTCCTGCCGGGCAACTTCCCCCTGATCGACTACTTCCCCGTCTTCAACATCGCCGACTCCTCGATCGTCTGCGGCGGCATCCTCGCGGTCATCCTGTCCTGGCGCGGCCTGAACATCGACGGGACCAGAGAGGCGGCCAAGAAGTGAGCGAGACGCGCACCCTTCCCGTTCCCGACGGCCTGGAGGGCGAACGGCTGGACGCGGCGCTGTCGCGCCTGTTCGGCCTGTCGCGCACCCGCGCCGCCGAGCTCATCGGCGCCGGGGACGTGCTGGTCGACGGCAAGGAGGCGGCCAAGTCCGAGCGTGTCCACGCGGGCGCCTGGCTGGAGGTCACGCTGCCGCCGCCGGTCGCCGCGCCGATGCCGGTGGCCGAGCCGGTGCCCGGCATGACGATCGTCTACGAGGACGACGACATCGTGGTGGTCGACAAGCCGATCGGCGTCGCCGCCCACCCGACCGTCGGCTGGAGCGGCCCCACCGTGATCGGCGGCCTGCTCGGCGCCGGCCACACCATCGCCACCAGCGGCGCGGCCGAACGGCAGGGCATCGTGCACCGCCTCGACGCCAACACCACCGGCGCGATGGTCGTCGCCAAGAGCGAGCACGCCTACTCCCACCTCAAGCGCGCCTTCAAGGAGCGCACGGTGGACAAGCGCTACAACGCGCTCGTGCAGGGGCATCCCGATCCGTTCAGGGGCACCGTCGACGCGCCCATCGACCGGCACCCGGCCGGCGACGGCCGCTGGGCCGTGGTCGCGGGCGGCAAGGAGTCGGTCACCCACTACGACACCGTCGAGGCGTTCAGGGCGGCCAGCCTGCTCGACATCAAGCTGGAGACCGGCCGCACCCACCAGATCCGGGTGCACATGGCCGCGCTGCGCCACCCCTGCGTCGGCGACCTCATGTACGGCGCCGACCCCACGCTGGCCGCCCGCCTGGGCGTCACCCGGCAGTGGCTGCACGCGGTGTCGCTGGCCTTCGAGCACCCGGCCACGGGCGAGTGGACGTCGTTCTCCACGAACTACCCGGACGACCTGCAGAAGGCCCTCGACCTCGTGCGCGCGGAGTCCTGACCCCGCGCGCACGGCGGGCGGGTGCGAGCTTCACCCCATGGTCGCCGCGCCCGCGGCCTCAGCCCGTGAGCAGCCGCAGGACGGCCGTCACCGCGGCGGCCGAGGCCAGCACGGCGAGGAACGGGGCCCGCAGCAGCAGCGCGGCCACGGCGGCGGCGAGCCCGGCCGTACGGGGGAGGTCGATGTCGAGGCGCCCCTGCGTCGTGAACATCTGCACCGCGATCAGCGCGGCCAGCAGCGCGACCGGGACGAGTTCGGCGAACCGGTGCACCACCGGGTGGTCGAGCACCCGGCGCGGGGCGGCCAGTCCCGCGAGCTTGAGCGCGTAGCAGCCCGCGCACAGGGCGGCGATGGCCCACCACAGCGTCATCGCATCATCACCACCAGGACGGCGGCGGCCGACAGCAGCACGGGCACGCCCGGCGGCAGGAACGGGGTGGCGGCCAGCGCGATGGCCATGCCGGTGAGCGCGACGGTCCGCAACCTGGGCTGCTCGCGCAGGCGCGGCCACAGGATCGCGAGGAACGTGGCCGGGCCGACGACGTCCAGGCCGAGCATGCCGGGGTCGCCGAGCGAGGAGGTGCCGAGCGCGCCGGCGAGCGTGGTGAGGTTCCAGGTCACGTACAGGGTGAGGAACGTCGTGGTGAAGCCGGTGCGGGCGCCGTCTCGGGTCGGCTGGGCGAGGGCGACCGCCGTGGTCTCGTCGATGACGCCGTGGGCGGCGGCCAGGCGGCGAGGGCCGCGCGTGTCCAATAGGTCGGCCAGGCGCAGGCCGTACAGGGTGTTGCGGGCGCCGAGCAGCAGCGCGCCCGCCGTGGCCGCGAGCAGGTCGCCACCCGCGCCGACGGCGCCCGCGAGCGCGAACTGGGAGGCCCCGGTGAAGGCCAGCAGGCTCAGGACGCACGCCTGGGCCACGTCCAGCCCGGCGGTGACGGCGGCGGCGCCGAAGGCCACCCCGGATAGGCCGACCGCGAGGCCGACGCCCAGCCCGTCCCGGACAGCGGAGGAACGGGGAGTTGTCTGTCGCATGGGATGGAACGGTAGGGTCAGGCGCCTTCGCCGGTCTTGTACGTTCCTGCGGCCCGCTGGTAGGCGGCGGGCGGCACACCCACGATGCGCTTGAAGTGCCGGTTCAGGTGGGACTGGTCGGTGAAGCCCAGTTCGGCGGCCACCAGGGCGGGCGGCCGTCCGGAGTCCAGGAGGGTGCGCGCCCGCCTGACGCGCAGCGAGGTCAGCCACGCGTGCGGCGGCAGCCCCGTGCGCGCCTTGATGGCCCGCAGCAGCGGGAACGGCCGCGCCCCGACGGTCTCGGCGAGTTCCTCAAGGGACGGCGGGTCCACCAGCCGCTCCCGCAACACCTCCAGCGCCTGCTCGACGGCGTGCTCGCCCTGGTCGGCGACGGGTACGGCGCCGAAGGACCGGCTGGCGTGGCGGGTCAGCAGCCGCGCGAAGAAGGTCCGCATCAGCGTCGAGGCGGTCAGGTCGTCGCCGCGCTCGGCGGCCAGGTGGGTGCGCGCCAGCAGCCGCGCGAGCGCCGGGTCGCGCACCACCTGCTCGGGGAAGAACGGCATCCCGTACGGCAGCGCCAGCTCGGCCGCGACCGCCGCCAGCGCCTCGCCCGTCGGGTAGAGCATGCGGTAGGCCCATCCCGACGGCACGCCCGCGTGCCCGGTGTGCACCGTGTCGGCGTTGACCAGCACGATCTCGCCGGCGCCCGCCCGATGCAGGGCGCCCCGGTTGTGGAACTCCTCGACGCCCTCGACGACCAGGCCGATCGCGTACTCGGCGTGCGTGTGCCGGGTGAACCGGTGGGTGACGTAGCGGGCCTTGAGCAGGTCCACCTCGGGCACCGCCGGGTGCCGCCAGAAGCTGACCTTCTCCCTCATACTCTGCGAAAATACCCGACGGTTGGTCGAACTTACTTCTTGGGCACGAAGGTGGCGGCGAAGGTGTCGAAGAAGTGGAGGTCCTTCTTCCACCTGCTGGCCAGGTTGTGCCAGTAGATGGAGTAGCCCATGCCGCCCTTGGTGACGAAGCCCCTGTTGCGCACCCTGGTCTTACCGGTGTTGGTGTTCCAGGTGAACTCCCAGTCGGCGGCGGCCTCCATGTAGTCCACGGCCTTGATGTGGATCTTCTTGTAGCCGCCGTAGCCGTACTTCGCGCTCTTCTCCTGCTGCTTCCAGTCCTTGACCGGGTCGGGCCCGGCCTTGTCGATCTGGTCGATGGAGACGAAGGCGTTGGACCCGGCGCCGGGTCCCCGGAAGAAGATCTGCCTGCCCTCGCGCTTGAACTCGTCCCAGCCCTTGGGCAGGGCGAGAGAGAAGCCCGACTTGTCCTTGTACAGCTTCCAGCCCGCAGGCACCTTGGGGTCGCTGTCCGACGGGGTGGGCTTCGGCTCCGCGGGCGGCGTGGACGGTTCGGGGTCCGGTTCCGCCGGTTCGTCGTTCTCGGTCGCCTTCGGTGCGGGCGGTCTGCCGTCCGGCTCCGCCGTCGTGTCGGGACTCACGTACATGTCCTGGTCGTCGGGCGCGGAGGTCAGGCCCAGCCAGCCGCCGATGCCGCCGACGAGGATCACGGCGGAGGCGACCGCGACGATCGGCCAGATCTTCCGCTCGCCGCCGCGCGAGCGCATGGTCGGATCGCCGGTGTCGGCGCCACCGCCGAACATGCCGGACAGGTCGCCCGGGTCGCCGTCCCGCTCGTCCGCCACGGCGGGCAGGTCGCCGGTCACGGGCCGCGCGGGCGGCGGCGGGTCGGGCCAGGACTGCACCGAGGGCTGCACCCGGGTGCGCGGCGGCGCCTGGAACGCCGTTCTGGGCGCCGGTTCCGGCGTCGCCTCCGGTACGGGGATCTTCACGCCGGTCTGCGGCAGCGGCGAGAGCGGGCGCAGGCTCGGATCGGTCGGGGTGTCGTCCTCGACGGGCGGGAGCGGTGCGGGCTGCTGCGGGCGGGGCCGCGCGAGGGGCGGGGCAGAGGGACGGCCGGCAGGCAGGACGGGCGGTTTGAGGACGGCGACGGTCGCGGCCGGCGTCTCCGGCTCGGCAAGGACGACGACCCTGCGCAGCAGCCGGGCGGTCTCCTCGTACGTCAGGCGCTGCACCGGCTCCTTGACCAGCAGCCCCTCGATCACCGGCGTCAGCGGCCCGCCGTTGCGCATGGGGTCGGGTTCGTCGGTGAGGACGGCGTGCATGGTCGCCAGCGCCATGCCCCGCTCGTGCGGCGAACGGCCCTCCACAGCCGTGTACAGCGTCGCGCCGAGGGCCCACAGGTCGGACTCGCGGCGGGCGGGCAGGCCCTTCAGCCGCTCCGGGGCGATGAACGCCGGGGTGCCCGCCAGGCCCGTCATGGTGAGCTGGGTCTCGGTCTCCAGGGTGGCGATGCCGAAGTCGGTCAGCACCACGCGGCCGTCGTCGGCCAGCAGCACGTTCTCCGGCTTGACGTCGCGGTGCAGGACCCCGGACTCGTGGGCGCGGTGCAGGGCGTCGAGGACGGCCAGGCCGATCTCGGCCACGCGGGCGTGCCGCAGCGGGCCGTCCTGCTTGATCACGGCGCCGAGCGAGCGCGACTGGACCAGCTGCATGACGATCCAGGGCCGGTCGTCCTCCTCGATCACGTCGTGCACGACGATCACGTTGGGGTGCTCGAAGCGTGCCGCCGCCCGCGCCTCGCGCATGGTGCGCCGGTTCAGGAGCTGGACCTCGTCGCCCAGCGCGGCCGCGTAACGGACCTCCTTGACCGCGACCGTGCGGTCGAGGAGCTCGTCGTGGGCGCGCCAGACGATCCCCATCCCACCCCTGCCGATGGGCTCCTGCAGGTGGTAGCGGCCGGCGATGCGGCGACCGCCCTGCTTACGATCCGACGTCAACGGCCTCAAATCCTCCTCTAGGCCAAGAAATACTCCCATAGCGAGGGATCAACGGCGACTTGCGGGAAGGCCACTCCGTCCTGCGACAGCGGCACTCCGGCAGGTGGGGGCCAGGGCCGGGAGTCCCGACACGGCTCGACGGCCCGCGTGTTGCCACGCGGGCCGCTGGGTAACTTCGGACCACCTTCGTGTGACTCGTGGAACTAAAAGATGGTTTGGGGTTTTAGCGTTATTTTTCCGATTGAGTGGCCCGGTCGCGGCGCCGCGACGTGATCCGCCACCCGATCGCGATCCCCGCCGCGAGGACCGGGATCAGGAAGAAGGCGATGCGCTGGTCCTCGTCGGCGAAGGGCATCAGCACCACGATCAGCGCCAGGAAGCCCAGCGTCAGCCAGTTCGTGTACGGCGAGCCCGGCATGCGGAACGTGGACACGTGCCCCTGCTCGCGCAGCCGCAACTGGCAGAACACCAGCGTGCCCCACGTGGTGATCACCCCCAGTGACGCGACCGCCGTGGCGATGTTGAAGGCCCGCTCGGGCACGAAGTAGAACAACGCCACCCCCGCCAGGAACACGGTCGCGGTCATCAGGATGCCGCCGATCGGCACGTGGCGCGGGCTCAGCTCCGCGGTGAACCGGGGCGCCTCGCCCTTCAGCGCCATCGAGCGCAGGATCCGGCCCGTGGAGTACAGGCCGGAGTTGCACGACGACATCGCCGCCGTGATCACGATGAGGTTCATGGCGTCGCCCGCCCACGGCACCCCGATCCCGGCGAAGAACGTGACGAAGGGCGAGGTGCCCGCGCTGTAGGCCGTCCAGGGCAGCACCATCCCCAGCAGGAGCACCGAGCCGACGTAGAAGAGCCCGATGCGCCACACGACGCCGTTGATCGCCTTCGGCATCACCCCGCGCGGGTCCGCCGTCTCGCCGGCCGTGATGCCGACCAGTTCGATCGAGGAGTAGGCGAAGACCACGGCCTGCAGGCTCATGAGCACGACGCCGAAGCCGTTGGGGAAGAACCCGCCGTGGGCGACCAGATTGGCCGGGGTGGCCTCGCCGACCGTGAACAGCACCGCGCCCAGGCCCACCACCAGGAAGGCGCAGATCGCCAGCACCTTCAGCATCGCGAACCAGAACTCGAGCTCGCCGAACAGCCGTACCGACAGCAGGTTGACCACCAGTACGCAGCCGAGCGCCAGCAGCGCGGTGATCCAGGTCGGGAACTGCGGCGCCCAGCGGTGCACGTACGTCGCGATCGCGGTCAGCTCGGCGATGCCGGTGAACGCCCAGTTGATCCAGTACATCCAGCCGCTGGTGAAGGCGGCCCACGGGCCCACGAACTCGCCCGCGTACTCGACGAAGGAGCCGGACGTCGGCCGGTACAGCACCAGCTCGCCCAGCGCCCGCATGACGAAGAAGGCCGCGATGCCCGCCGCCGCGTACGACAGCACCAGCGCCGGGCCCGCCGCCTCCAGCCGCCCGCCCGCCCCCAGGAACAGCCCGACGCCGATCGCGCCGCCGATCGCGATCATCTGCACCTGCCGGTTGCCCAGCGCGTGCGTGTAGCCTTCGTCCGTCTGCGCCACGTGATCTCCCGTCGTCATCCCGTCACCGTGGGTAGTCGTGACGATATCCGCGCCGGTGGGGAGACTCGCTGATTTGGCGGGTGTCGCGAGGCCGCGCCGAACTGTCGGCCCGGCACACTAGAGTCGGACGCGCACACCACGTCCGTCCGGGAGGCGCCGCTCCATGTCGTCCAGCGACTCGTTCGTCCATCTGCACGTGCACACCGAATACTCCATGCTCGACGGGGCCGCGCGGCTCAAGCAGATGTTCAAACAGGTCGGCGAGCTGGGCATGCCCGCGATCGCCATCACCGACCACGGCAACATGCACGGCGCCTACGACTTCTACCGGCAGGCGACCGCCGCGGGCGTCAAGCCCGTCATCGGCATCGAGGCCTACGTCGCGCCCGAGATGCGGCAGAACAAGAAGCCCGTCCTGTGGGGCGAGCCCCACCAGAAGAAGGACGACGTCTCCGCGGGCGGCTACTACACCCACATGACGATCTGGGCGCGCGACAAGCACGGCCTGCACAACCTCATGCGGCTGTCCTCGCGCGCCTACACCGAGGGCTTCCACCGCAAGTGGGCCCGCATGGACGCCGAGATCCTCGCCGAGCACTCGGGCGGCCTCATGGCCACCACCGGCTGCCCGTCCGGCGAGGTCCAGACCAGGCTGCGGCTCGGGCAGTACGACGAGGCCGTCAGGGCGGCGGCGAAATACCAGGAGATCTTCGGCAAGGAGAACTACTTCCTGGAGATCATGGACCACGGCCTCGACATCGAGCGCCGCGTCCGCGACGGGCTCACCAGGATCAGCCGGGAGCTCGACATCCCGCCGCTGGTCACCAACGACTCCCACTACACCTACGAGGCCGACTCCGCCTCCCACGACGCCCTGCTGTGCATCCAGACGGGCAAGCAGCTGTCCGACCCCGACCGCTTCCGCTTCGACGGCTCCGGCTACTACATCAAGACCGCCGACGAGATGCGCGCCGTCGACTCCTCCGACCTGTGGGCCGAGGGCTGCCGCAACACGCTGCTGGTGGCGGAGAAGGTCGACCCCAGCGGGTTCTTCGAGCACAAGAACCTCATGCCGACCTTCCCCATCCCCGACGGGATGTCGGAGGAGGGCTACTTCCGCCAGGAGGTGTGGAAGGGCCTGGAGCGCCGCTTCCCCGGCGGGGTCGACGAGGAGCACCGCACCTGGGCCGAGAACGAACTCGGCGTCATCATCCAGATGGGCTTCCCGAGCTACTTCCTCGTGGTCGCCGACTTCATCATGTGGGCCAAGAACAACGGCATCCGCGTCGGCCCCGGCCGAGGCTCGGCGGCCGGGTCGCTGGTGGCCTACGCGCTCGGCATCACCGACCTCGACCCGATCCCCCACGGGCTGATCTTCGAGCGCTTCCTCAACCCGGAACGCGTGTCCATGCCCGACGTCGACATCGACTTCGACGAGCGCAGGCGCGCCGACGTGATCCGCTACGTGACCGAGAAGTGGGGCGCCGACAAGGTCGCCATGATCGCCACCTTCGGCACCATCAAGGCGAAGGCCGCCGTCAAGGACGCCGGGCGCGTCCTCGGCTACCCGTACGCGCTGGGCGACCGCGTCTCCAAGGCGTTCCCGCCCGCCGTCATGGGCAAGGACATCCCGCTGTCCGGCATCTTCGACAAGGACCACCAGCGCTACGCCGAGGCGGGCGAGCTGCGCAGGCTCTACGACGAGGACGTGGACGTCAAGGCCACGATCGACCTCGGTCGCGGCCTGGAGGGCCTGATCAGGCAGACCGGCGTGCACGCGGCGGGCGTCATCATGTCCTCCGAGGTGCTCACCGACTACATCCCGATCATGCGCCGCGACTCCGACGGCGCGATCATCACGCAGTTCGACTACCCGACCTGCGAGACGCTCGGCCTGCTGAAGATGGACTTCCTGGGCCTGCGCAACCTCACCATCATCGACGACTGCCTCAAGTACATCGAGGCGGACAACGGGCACCAGATCGAGCTGCTCGACCTGCCGCTCGACGACTCCAAGACCTACGAGCTGCTGGCCAGGGGCGACACCCTCGGCATCTTCCAGCTCGACGGCGGCGGCATGCGCACCCTGCTGCGCCTGATGCGGCCCGACAACTTCGAGGACATCTCCGCGGCCCTCGCCCTCTACCGGCCGGGCCCGATGGGCGCCAACTCCCACACCAACTACGCGCTGCGCAAGAACGGCCAGCAGGAGATCGTCCCGATCCACCCCGAGCTGGAGGAGCCCCTCAGGGAGATCCTCGACACGACCCACGGCCTGATCGTCTATCAGGAGCAGGTCATGGCCATCGCGCAGAAGGTCGCGGGCTACTCGCTCGGTGGCGCCGACCTGCTGCGCCGCGCGATGGGCAAGAAGAAGAAGTCCGAGCTGGACAAGCAGTACGAGTTCTTCGAAAGGGGCATGAAGGACAACGGCTACTCCGCCGCCGCCATCAAGGCGCTGTGGGACATCCTGCTGCCGTTCTCCGACTACGCCTTCAACAAGGCCCACACCGCGGGCTACGGCCTGGTCTCCTACTGGACCGCCTACCTCAAGGCCAACTACCCGGCCGCGTACATGGCCGCCCTGCTCACCTCCGTCAAGGACGACAAGGACAAGTCGGCGCTCTACCTCAACGAGTGCCGCCGCATGGGCATCAAGGTCTTCCCTCCGGACGTCAACGACTCCGACTTCGACTTCACCCCGCGCGGCACCGACATCCGTTTCGGCCTGTCGGCGATCCGCAACGTCGGCGGCAACGTCGTCGACGGCATCATCAACGCGCGCAAGGAAAAGGGCCGCTTCGGCGACTTCAAGGACTTCCTGCGCAAGGTGCCCGCCCTCGTCTGCAACAAGCGCGTGATCGAGTCGCTGATCAAGGCCGGGGCCTTCGACGCGTACGGCCACGTCCGCAAGGGCCTGGTCATGGTGCACGAGCAGGCCGTCGACGCGATCATCGACATCAAGAAGAACGAGGCCATCGGCCAGGATTCCCTGTTCGGGGCGATCGACGGCGGCGAGGACCAGACCTTCGACGTGCAGATTCCGGCGGGGGAGTGGGACAAGAACACGCTGCTGCAGTTCGAACGGGAGATGCTCGGCCTGTACGTCTCCGACCATCCGCTGTTCGGCGTCGAGCACATCCTGTCGGCCGGGGCCGACTGCTCGGTGGCGGCGCTGCAGGACGAGTCGCGGCCCGACGGGCAGATCATCACGGTGGGCGGCATCCTGACCGGGGTGCAGCGCAAGGTCACCAAGAAGGGCGACACGTGGGTGCTCACCCAGCTTGAGGACCTTGAGGGCGCCACCGAGGTGATGATCTTCCCTTCGGCGTACCAGTTGTGCTCGACGATCCTGGCCGAGGACGCGATCGTCTTCGTCAAGGGGCGCATCGACAAGCGCGAGGACGTCGCCAAGATCATCGCCATGGAGGTGACGGCGCCCGACCTGACCGTGGAGGCGGGCGGCCCGCTGACGGTGAGCCTGCCGCTGGGGCGGTGCACTCCGCCGGTGGTGTCGCGGCTGAAGGAGATCCTGACGACGCATCCGGGCACGTCGGAGGTGCATCTGCAGGTGCACAACGGGCCCAAGACGACGGTGCTGCGGGTGGAGGACCGGCTGCGCGTGACCCCGTCGCCGGCGCTGATGGGCGACCTGAAGCAACTCCTCGGCCCCGCCTGCCTGGGCGGCTGACCGCGCTCCCCTCACTCTCGGCCGGGGTTCCGGTGCTCACTCGGCCCCACGGGTGGCTGGATTCCGTGCGCCGCCCGGCGGTGCGTCCAAGGCGGCGGTGACGGCCTGGCGTACCAGTTCGGCCAGTGAGCGGTCCGGCGCGGCGTCGCGGAGGGCGCGGCCGGTCACGGCGAGGATCGCGCCGATCGCGGCACCGGTGAGGACGTCGGCCTCGAAGTCGTCCAGTCGCCCCTCGAACACCGCCACCAGTTCGGTGCTCCAGCGCTGCTGAAGGTCGGCGACCTCCAGCAGCGCGCGGGCGCGCAGTGCGGGAACGGAGGCGATGACGCGGACCCGGGCCAGCACGAGGTCGCGCGCCTCGGGATCCACGGTCCACCAGGGCAGGTCCAGCGCCTCGTGCAGCGCCCGCCGCAGAGCCTGGGCCGGAGTCTCGCCGGGACGGCGCTCGCCCAGGAGGCGGCCCGGCAGTTCGCTCTGGACCGGCCGGTCGGCGAAGATCACTTCTTCCTTGCTCGGGAAGTAGTTGAAGAAGGTCGCGGGTGACACCTCCGCCGCCGCCGAGATCTCCGCGACCGTGGTGGCCTCGTACCCCCGCTCCTCGAACAGTCGCAGCGCCACCTCCATCAGCGTCCGGCGGGTCCGCAGTTTCCGCTGCTCTCGCAATCCCATGCATCGATCTTATAGAACATCCAAACTTAGAGAGTCTCTAAGTTGGTGTTAGGGTGCCGGTATGGATCTCATCGGCACCACCGCGTTCATCACCGGAGCCGCCCAGGGCATCGGCCTCGGCATCGCCCGCGCGCTGGCGGGTCACGGCAGCAGGCTCGCCATCACCGACATCGACGGCACTGCCCTCGCCCAAGCCGCCGCCGAACTGGGCGAACAGACCGAAGTGGCCGCCTTCCACCTCGACGTGCGCGACCGCGCGGCCTACGCGCAGGTGGCGGACGAGGCTGAGGGGCGGCTCGGCCCGGTCACCGTCCTGTGCAACAACGCCGGGCTGGCGTTTCCCGAGCGGCCCGCGGACATGACCTACGAGCTGTGGGACCTCGCCCTCGACATCAACCTCGGCGGCGTCGTCAACGGCATCCAGACCTTCCTGCCCCGGATGCTCGGCCGTGGCGGGTCAGCGCACATCGTCAACACCGCATCAGCCGCCGGGCTGATCGGGGCGGGCGTCGGCCCGATGTACACCTCGTCGAAGTTCGCGGTCGTGGGTCTGTCGGAGTCGTTGCGCCACCAGCTTGAGAGTGCGGGGCACCCGATCGGGGTCACGGCGCTGTGCCCCGGCGGCGTCGCCACGAACATCGCCAAATCCTCCCGGACCCTGGTCGCGACCCAGAGCGGCGGCCCCGAACTCAGGCGGGCCCAGGGCAAGATCGACCAGCTCATGCCCAAGATCGACGCCGCCGTGGCGAACTTCGGCATCCCCGCCGACACCGTCGGCGACCTCGTGGTCGAGGCGATCAGGGACAACCGCCTGTACGTGCTCACCGACCGCGCCGGGGCCGACCTCGTCGCCGCCCGGACGCGGGCCATCCTGTCCGCGATGCCGGAAGCCGACCCGTCGGGCGGTCTCGCCGACGTCCGCGACGCCGTGCGCGAGCCCTGATCGACCGTCCCACGCGGCCGCGACGGGGCAGCTTTCCGGCCGTTTCGGCCCACCCCACCCATCCGTTACGGCGCAGCCACTCCACCCCCGCCCGCCGTCCCGGCTGACGGGCCTCTCCGGGCGCCATTCCTCTGACACCTCCCCACCGCGACGCCGCCCTGTTGCCCCCGTCCAGGGCGCCGGACACCTCCGCCCGAGGCGTCGGATCACCCCCGCCCAAGGTGCAGGGTCACCCCCGCTCACGGCGTCGGCCACTCCCCGATCCCACGAACGACGGCACCCCGGGGTGTCCGGTGATCCGGCTGCCCCCGCCGCCCTCTCGCGAGCTGACCACCTGACGTCGCACCCACCGCCGCCGCAGCCGCGCGTACGGCGTTTTGGTGGCATTTCCGTAGATATACCGATGGGTCTACGGATGTTTACCTGAAATAGACGGATCTACTGTCGAGCCCGCCACACCCCCGCCTTCCGGCCGGACACCCCGGTCGGGAAGGCTGCCTGAAAGGACCGGCGAGTGAGACGCAGATCCGTCCTCGCGGCAGTCGCCGGGCTGGCCACCACGGCAGCTCTGGTGATCAATCCGGCCGCAGCGGCGAAGCCACCCGGCGTCGTCGACCCCCAGCAGAGCCTGACCGCAGACCCCCGGAGCCTCGCGGCGAGCGCGGCCGACCGGGCCGTCGCCAGCGGGCTCGACGAGTTACGCAGGAGCCCAGAGGAGACGTACTGGCGCCGGGAGGTGACGCCCGGCGCCAGTGGCATGTTCTACGTCTCCTACGAGCGCACCTTCAAGGGCCTGCCGGTCGTCGGCGGCGACGCGGTCGTCGTCACCGACTCGGCCGGGCGGGTGCGCGACACCACCGCGGCCTCGGGGCCCGGTCCGAGCGGGCTGGCCGTCCAGCCGAGTGTGAGCGCCGAGCGCGCCGCCGAGACGTCCAGGAAGCGCCTGCAGCGGGTGGAGACCAGCGAGGCCCCACGCCTGGTCGTCCTGGCCTGGGGCGCGCGGCCGAAGCTCGCCTGGGAGACGGTCGTCGAGGGCGTCGCCGACGGCAAGCCCAGCAAGCAGCACGTCTTCGTGGACGCCCGTACCGGCCGCGTGGCCGACTCCTACGACGAGGTGCGCGCGGGCACCGGCAACGGCTACTACTACCCGAGCGTCACGATCGACACCAGCCAGGCGACCGGGACGTACCGGATGGTCGACACGACCCGGCCCGGTCTGCAGTGCGGCGGGCAGAACGGCCAGCCCTACACCGGCCCCGACGACACCTGGGGCAACAACGCGGGCACCGACCTCGAGTCCGCCTGCGTGGACACACTGTACGGCGCGCAGAGCGAGTGGAACATGCTGCGCGACTGGCTCGGCCGCAACGGCATCGACGGCCAGGGCCGCGCCTTCCCCGCACGTGTGGGCCTGGCCCAGGTCAACGCCTTCTGGAACGGCAGCTACACGAGTTTCGGCCGTTCGCAGGACGGCCAGCGCCAGGTCACCCCGATCGACGTCGTCGGCCACGAGTACGGGCACGCCATCTTCCAGACGACCCCGGGCGGCGCCGGTTCCGGAAACGAGAACGGCGGGCTGAACGAGGCCGCGGGCGACATCTTCGGCGCGCTCACCGAGGCCTACGCCAACCACCCGAGCGACCCGGCGGACTACGACGTCGGCGAGGAGGTGAACCTGGTCGGCAGCGGCCCGATCAGGTACATGTACGACCCGTCGCGCGCCGGCGACCCGAACTGCTGGTCGACGCAGATCCCGAGCACCGAGGTGCACGCGGCGGCCGGTCCGCTGAACCACTGGTTCTACCTGCTGGCCGAGGGCAACGCGCCGGGCGGCGGCAAGCCGAACAGCCCGATCTGCTCCGGCGGGCCGAGTTCGGTGACCGGCGTCGGCATCCAGAAGGCCGGCAAGATCTTCATGGGCGCGCTGGCCAGGAAGACCTCCACCTGGCGCTATGCGAACGTGCGCTCGGCGTCGCTGGCGGCGGCGGTCGAACTGTACGGCGCGAGCAGCCCCGAGTGCGCGAGCACGAAGGCGGCCTGGAACGCGGTGAGCGTGCCGGTGCAGACCGGTGAGCCGACCTGCGAGGGCGCCTCGCAGGACTTCTCGATCTCGACCAGCCCGGGTTCCGGGTCGGTGACGCAGGGGCAGTCGGCCACCACCACGGTGGGCACCCAGACGACGGCGGGCGCCGCGCAGACGGTCGCCCTGTCGGCCTCGGGCCTGCCGACCGGCGCGAGCGCGCAGTTCAGCTCGCCGTCGGTGACCTCGGGCGCGAACGCCACGCTGACGATCGCGACGACCTCGGCCACCCCGCTCGGCACGTACACGGTCACGGTCACCGGGACCGGCCAGACGGCCACGCACACGGCCTCCTATCAGCTCACGGTTACCGGCGGCGGTCCCGGCCCGTCCGACCCGCCGGACGTGAGCCTGGCGAACGTCAAGGCGCACATCGCGCAGTTCCAGTCGATCGCCACCGCCAACGGCGGCAACCGCAGGTCCACCAACCCCGGCTACACGGCCTCCGTGGCGTACGTGGAGCAGAAGCTGACCGCGGCGGGCTACGCGGTCCGCAGGGTCGCCTGCGGTTCGACCTGCACCTCCGGCGCCGGCCCGAACCTGATCGCCGACTGGCCCGGCGGCGACGAGAACCAGGTCGTCATGGCGGGCGCGCACCTCGACGGCGTCGGCGGCGGCCCCGGCATCAACGACAACGCCTCAGGCTCCTCCGCGCTCCTGGAGGTCGCGCTGACGCTGGCGGCGCGCAACCCCGCGCTCGCCAAGCACGTCAGGTTCGGCTGGTGGAGCGACGAGGAGCAGGGACTGAACGGCTCCGAGGGCTACATCGCCTCGCTGACGGCGGCCGAGCGCGGCCGGATCACCGTCTACCACAACTACGACATGGTGGGCTCGCCCAACGGCGGCTACTTCATCAACAACATCAACACCGCGGCGGCGACGCACCTGAAGGCGTTCTACGACGGGCTGAACATCCAGCCTGAGGAGAACACGGAGGGCGCCAACCGCTCGGACGACGCCTCCTTCCGCAACGCGGGCATCGCCACCTCGGGCGTCGCGGCGGGCGCCAGTTACACCAAGACCGCCGCGCAGGCCGCCAAGTGGGGCGGCACGGCGGGCCGCGCCTACGACTCCTGCTACCACGCCTCCTGCGACAACAGCACCAACATCAACGACACCATCCTCGACCGGGCCTCGGACGCGGCCGCCTTCGCGATCTGGCGGCTGGCCGTGGGCAGCCCGTCCTCACGTGACTTCTCCGTGGCCGTGAACCCGGCCTCGGCCGGCGTGCAGGCGGGTCAGTCGGCGACGACGACCGTCGCGACCCAGACGACGGCGGGCACCGCGCAGACGGTCAACCTGTCGGCCGCGGGGCTTCCGACGGGCGCCAGCGCCCAGTTCAACCCGGCCTCGGTCACCTCGGGCGGCAGTTCGACGCTGACGATCGCCACCACGGCCGCCACCCCGGTGGGCACGTACCCGGTGACGGTCACCGGCGTCGGCGAGACCGGCACGAAGACCGCGGTGTTCACCCTGACCGTCCAGGGCCAGGGCGGGCGCACCTTCCGCAACGACACCGACTACCCGATCAGGGACTTCGGCGTCGTGCAGAGCCCGGTCACCTCCACGGCCACGGGCGGCGCCCAGTCGCCGGTGCGGGTCACGGTCACGAGCAACCACACGTGCATCGAGGACCTCGACATCCGGTTGCGCGGCCCGAACGGCACCTGGCACCAGATCCGCACGGCGGGCGGCACGTCCTGCTCCGTCTTCGGCACCAGGACCTTCTCGGTGCCGGTGACGCAACAGGCGGCCGGCCAGTGGGTGCTCTACATCGCCGACGTCTACTCCCTGGACACCGGCGTGCTCGACTGGTGGTCGGTCACCGTGTGACCGCCTCGCGGTCCCGGCTCCCCGGCCGGGACCGCGACCTCGGTGCGCGAGCGCACGCCGAGCTTGCGCAGGACCGTCGCCACATGGGTCTCGACCGTCCGGCGGGACAGGAACAGCACCTCGGCGATCTCCTTGTTCGTCCGGCCGAGCGCCACGAGCCTTGCCACCTCGCGCTCTCGCGGCGAGAGAACCCCCTCCCTCCTGCCGCGCCGCGCGGGGATGGCCAGGCCGCACTCGCGCAGCGCGTGCCTGCACCGGGCCGCGTCCCTGGTGGCGCCGAGC
>NZ_BAAAHQ010000034.1:0-26837 GCF_039525605.1 Nonomuraea longicatena
CGCCACGCGCCCGGGGTGCGGCGCCGTCTCCTGCCGCCCGTGCCCGCGACGCCGGAGGGGGCGTGTCACCGGGCGCGCGACGCGACACCGGCGGCGGGGTGTCACCGGTGGCCCGGGTTCTGGGCGGCGGGGTGTCGCCCGTCGCCCGTCCCCGAGCCGGTGGCGTCTCGCCTGCGGCACGCCCCCGGGGCGGCGGGGCGTCGTCCGTCGTACGGGAGCGGGGCGGCGGGGTGTCACCGCCGGGACGCCCCCTCGTGGGCTCGGCGGAGTTGCGGCCCCGCGTCCGGCCCTCCTCCTTCGTCCGCCTGGGCGAGGGCACCTCGGCCGACCGCCGCGTCTCGTCTCCGGTGGCCTTGGCCAGCCGCCCCAGCCGGTCGGCGAGCAGCGCGGCGGTCGGCCGTTTGCCCGGTTCGCGGTGCAGCGCCGCCCGGACCAGGGGCAGCAGTTCGACCGGCACCCCCTTGAGGTCCGCCTGCCCGTTGAGGACGGCGTACATCTGCGCCTCCGCCGTCCCCCGCCCGAACGTGGGCCGCCCGGTCGCCGCGAAGGCCACGGTGGCCGCCCAGCCGTGGATGTCGGCGGGCGAGTCGACCTGCTCGTCGGCGAAGATCTCCGGCGCGGTGTAGCCGGGAGTGCCGAGGAAGGTTCCGGTCATGGTGAGGCGGGTGGCGTCGTGCACCTGCGCGATGCCGAAGTCGATGAGCACCGGCCCGCGCTCACTCATGAGGATGTTGGCGGGCTTCAGGTCGCGGTGGATCACTCCGGCCGCGTGGGTGATGGCGAGGGCCGTGGCGATGCCCTGGGCGAGTTCGACGAGGTCGGCGCCGCCCAGCGGGCCTCTGCGACGTACCCGGTCGAGGAGGTTGTCGCCCTCGATGTGCTCCATCACCAGGTACGGCCGGGCGCAGTCGAGGTCGGCGTCGAAGACCCTGGCCACGTACGGGCTCTCGACGCGGCGCAGCGCGCGCACCTCGCGTTCGAGGCGGATACGCGCGGACTCGTCCTCGACCAGGTCACGCAGGACCTTGATCGCGAAGCGCTCGCCCCGGCGGGTGGTGGCGAGATACACCTCGCCCATCCCGCCCCGGCCGAGCCGTTCGAGGAGGGTGTACGACCCGACCTTGCCGAGCTTGCTCACCGTCCCTCCCCGCTCGGCGCACCCATAAGGGACACAACCCTAACGGGGTGAGCCGTTCGTACGCCTGAGGCGCGCCGAACGTTTATCGCCGGGAACGGTCGGAGAGAAGCTCGTCCAACGCGGTGGTCGGTTCCTCGGACAGGTCGCGGCGGCCCTTCCTGCGCCAGTTGACGTGTCCTCGGCGCTCCAGCCACAGCAGCAGGCGGTCGGCGCCGAACAGCACGGCGCCGACGAAGAGAAGGGCGATGACGATCTCCATACGCCCCAGTGAAGGTCACCTCAGCACGCGCCGACCCACTCGACACGCGGACATGACCATGCCTATGACGTGCGCAGATGCCCTTCGCCTGTGTACACCCACTTGGTCGAGGTGAGCTCGGGCAGCCCCATCGGGCCGCGCGCGTGGAGCTTCTGGGTGGAGATCCCGATCTCCGCGCCGAACCCGAACTGCCCGCCGTCGGTGAACCGGGTCGAGGCGTTGACGGCCACGGCCGCCGAGTCGACCAGCGAGACGAACCGGCGCGCGGCCTGCTGCGAGCGGGTGACGATCGCGTCGGTGTGGCCGGAACCGTAGGTCCTGATGTGGGTGACGGCCTCCTCCAGGGAGTCGACGACGGCGGCGGCGAGGTCGAGGGAGAGGTACTCGGCGTAGAAGTCGCCCTCGGTGACGGGCACGACCTCGCCGTAATGGGCGATCCGGTCGTCGCCGTGGACGGTCACGCCGTGCGCGGCCAGCGAGTCGAGCGCCCTGGGCAGGAACTCGTCGGCGACGGCCGCGTGCACGAGCAGTGTCTCGGCCGCGTTGCACACCGACGGCCGCTGCGCCTTGGCGTTGATGAGGATGTCGACGGCCAGGTCGACATCGGCGTCGGCGTCGACGTACACGTGACAGTTGCCGACGCCGGTCTCGATCACGGGGACGGTGGACTCCTCCACCACCGAGTTGATCAGCGAGGCGCCGCCGCGCGGGATGAGCACGTCCACGAGCCCGCGCGCCCGCATGAGCTCCTTGGCCGACTCGCGCGTCTGCCCCGGCACCAGTTGCACGGCCCCCGAGGGCACCTCGGTGGCGGCGAGCGCGTCCTGCATGATACGCACGAGCGCGGTGTTGGAGCTGAACGCACTGGAGGAGCCGCGCAGCAGCACCGCGTTGCCGCTCTTCAGGCACAGGGCGGCGGCGTCGACGGTGACGTTGGGACGCCCCTCGTAGATGATCCCGATGACGCCGAGCGGCACTCTGAGCTGCCGGAGTTCGAGCCCGTTGGGCAGGGTGCCGCCCCGGACGACCTCACCGACCGGGTCGGGCAGGTCGGCGACCTGGCGGACGGCCTCGGCGATGGCCTCGATCCGGGCGGCGTCGAGCCGGAGCCGGTCGATCATGGCCTCCGAGATGCCCTGCTCGCGCGCGCGCTCGACGTCCTCGGCGTTGGCGGCGACGATCTCGGCGCTGTGGACCACGAGAGCGTCGGCGACGGCCCGGAGCGCCCGGTCCTTCGGCGCCCGAGGCAGCGGGGCCAGCTCGGCGGCGGCCTCTCGTGCCGCACGGGCGACCTTCAGGAAGTCCTCGGACATCGCAACGCTCCGGTGTACTCGTGTGTCCTACTGGTGGGACTCCAGTATGACGATGTCGTCTCGGTGAATCAGCTCGCGTTCATATTCCGGACCCAGCTCGCTGGCCAGCTCCCGCGTCGAGCGGCCGAGCAGGCCGGGGATCTCTCCGGCGTCGAAGTTGACCAGCCCGCGCGCCACCACCCGCCCGCGCGGCCCGCACAGGTCGACCGGATCGCCCGCCGCGAAGTCGCCCTCGACGGAGGTCACCCCGGCGGGCAGCAGCGACTTGCGGCGCGTGACCACGGCTTCGACGGCGCCCGCGTCGAGGTGCAGGCGCCCGCGCCCGGTGGTCGCGTGCGCCAGCCAGAGCAGCCGCGTGCCCGGGTGGCGACCGCCCGGGTGGAAGAAGGTGCCGACATCGGCCCCGGACAGCGCCTGCGCGGCGTGGGCCGAGGCGGTGAGCACGACGGGGATCCCGGCGCCGGTCGCGATCTTGGCGGCCTGGACCTTGGTGACCATGCCGCCGGTGCCGACGGCGGCCCCGTTGCGGCCGAGTTCGACGCCGACGAGGTCCTCGGGCCCGCGCACCTCGGCCAGGCGCCGCGAGCCTTCGCGGCTGGGCGGGCCGTCGTACAGGGCGTCGACGTCGGACAGCAGGACCAGCGCGTCGGCCCTGACGACGTGGGCGACGAGCGCGGCCAGCCGGTCGTTGTCGCCGAAGCGGATCTCGTCGGTGGCGACGGTGTCGTTCTCGTTGACGACGGGCACGATGCCGAGTTCGAGCAGCCGGGCCAGGGTGCGCTCGGCGTTGACGTGGTGGGAGCGGCGCATCATGTCGTCGGCGGTGAGCAGCACCTGGCCGACGCGCAGGCCGTATCGGGCGAAGGAGGAGGTGTAACGCGCGACGAGCACGCCCTGCCCGACGGAGGCGGCGGCCTGCTGGGTGGCGAGGTCGCGGGGCCGCGCGGCCAGTCCGAGCGGACCGAGCCCGGCGGCGATGGCACCGGAGGAGACCAGGACGATCTGGGTGCCGACCCTGCGGCGCGCGGCCAGGACGTCCACGAGAGCGTCGACCCGGTCGACGTCGATCGTCCCCTGGGTGGTGGTCAACGACGAAGACCCGACCTTGACGACAACCCTGCCCGCCGCCCCGACACGCTCCCTCACGCCCCCGACCCTATACCTCCCGGGTTCGGCGTCCGTCCCGAGCGCGAGCCCGGGGATGGCGCTCTCTCAGAGAGGTGCGGGTTGTGGGGTGGCACTCTCTTCGAGAGCTCCATGTCCCATCACGGCCCAGCCACCCCCACCGCCGCCCACCTCTCCCCCACCCGCCCCGACCCGGCGCCACCCAGTCCCACACACTCCCCACCGCAACGCCGCACCACCACGCCCCTCCCAGGCCCCACGGCGGCCGTTGCGCATCAGGAGAGATACCTCAGCCCGTGGCCGGGTCGGGTGGTCAAGAAGGCGGCGTGGCGGTGGGTGGGGTGAGATGGGTGGCGCCGGGTGAGAGGGCGGGCCGACGCGGTGGGCGGCGGTGGGCGGGAGCTGGGCCGTGACGGAACGTGAAGCTCTCGAAGAGAGCGCCACCCCACGACCCGCCACAGAGAACTCCCCACGACCCACGGCTCTCACAGAGAGCTTCCCACGGCCCGCAGAACGGCGACTACAGTCTGTTGTCGCTGCCTCGGGGCCCCTGGCGGACGGATTCGGCGGACAGGGTCGGCTGCCAGTCGAACAGGTAGCCGCCCTCAAGCTGCCCGATGATGACCTCCGCCCCCGCCACGGCGCCCGCCTTGGCCAGTGCCTCCTCGATCCCCAGCCGTTCCAGCCGGTCGGCGAGGTACCCCACGGCCTCGTCGTTGGTGAAGTCGGTCTGCCTGATCCACCGCTCGGGCTTCTCCCCCGTGACCTGGAACTGGTTCTCGCCCACCTGCCGCACCGCGAACCCGGCCTCGCCGAGCTGCTTGGGCCGGATGACCAGCCGCGTCGGCTCCTCGACCGGCTTGCTCGCGCGGGCGGCCGCCACCCAGTCGCCCATGGCGTAGGTCAGCTCGCGCAGCCCGTCGTGCGTGGCCGCCGAGATCACGAAGACCCGCAGCCCCTTCTCCTCGAAGTCCGCCCGCACCATCTCGGACAGCTCGCGCGCGTCCGGCACGTCGGCCTTGTTGAGGACGATCATGCGCGGCCGGTCGTCGAGCTTCCCGTACGCCTCCAGCTCGAACTCGATCGCCTCGTAGTCGGAGACGGGGTCGCGGCCCGGTTCCATGGTGGCGCAGTCGATGACGTGCACGAGCATGTCGCAGCGCTCGACGTGCCGCAGGAACTCGTGCCCGAGCCCCTTGCCCTGCGAGGCCCCCGGGATCAGTCCGGGGACGTCGGCGACGGTGAACACGTTGTCGCCCGCGGTGACGACCCCCAGGTTCGGGATGAGCGTCGTGAACGGATAGTCGGCGATCTTCGGCCGGGCCGAGGACAGCGCGGCGATCAGCGACGACTTGCCCGCGCTCGGGAACCCGACCAGCGCCACGTCCGCGACGCTCTTCATCTCCAGGACCACGTCCAGCGCGTCACCGGGTTCCCCCAGCAGCGCGAATCCGGGCGCCTTGCGCTTGGTCGAGGCCAGCGCCGCGTTGCCGAGCCCGCCTGCGCCGCCCTGCGCGATCACGTACCTGGTGCCCGCGCCCATCAGGTCCACCAGCACCTCGCCGGTGTCGGAGTCCTTGACGACGGTCCCGTTCGGGACCGCGAGCACCACGTCGCCGCCGTTGGCGCCGTCGCGGTTGCTGCCCTGCCCCTGCTTGCCGTTGACGGCCTTGCGGTACGGACGCCGGTGGTAGTCGAGCAGAGTCGCGGTGTTCGGATCAACTTCCAGGATCACGTTCCCGCCCCGCCCGCCGTTGCCGCCGTCCGGGCCGCCCAGCGGCTTGAACTTCTCGCGGTGAACGGAGGCGCAGCCGTTCCCTCCGTCACCAGCCCTGACGTGCAGGACCACCTGGTCCACGAAGTCCGGCATGCCCTCCTCCTTCACCCCATGTCGGGGTCGCTCGGTCAACCACATCATTGTCCCTTGCCGGACGGCTCCCCATCCCGCCCGGCACTCTCCCCAGCCCACTGCGGGCGGCGAGCTTCCAGCTCACACAGCGAAACCCCGGCCTTTACGGCAAGCCCACCACCCCTACCCGCCGCTACGAGCAAGGCCCGCCCCTCACGCTCCTGACCCGCGCCGGCCCTCTCGCCGTAACGACTCCGCACCTACCCCTCCGCCGTGGCCCTTACGGGAAACGCCGTTTCCTTCGCGAGGAACGCCATGGCCCTTGCGGGAAACGCCGTGGCCCATGCGGGGGACACCCCTCGAACCCCGCCACGACCACCCGAGCGGCCTCCTTCACCCCAACCCACTCCACCACTCGGTCATTCCTCCGCCACAGCACCCACCGACCACCGCCAACGGCCCACACAGCCCGCTAACGCCGAACAAACGCTACCGGGACCCCGCGGACGGGCACAGACCAGGCAATCGCCACACGGCCGATTCTGGCGCCGCCCAAGGACGACGACCGGCACCCCCGGCCCGAACACTGCGGCCAGTTCCGAAGCCCCGGCCAGCCGCAGACGCCGACAGTCCCGGCCGCCGCAGACGCAGGCTCCGAAGCCCTGAGCATCCCGACCGCCCCCGCGCGCCCCGACCGTTCGCGGAGTGACGACCACTCGCCCTCCCCCGCTGGCCACGACCACGGCGGCGACACCCCCGCACCGCCGCCACCTGCCTGAAGCCACGAGCATTCGCGGATCCACAGCCAACGGATCCATGGCCGTTCGCGAAGTCACGAGCACTCAAGGCCGGGCCCTCACACGACACCCGCGCAGCGGGCTTCCGGGCGCCGCACGGCGGGGTGCGATGCGGCGGTGATCGGCGCCCCTCGTACGAGCCTCAGCCGGGCCACGGCACCGGGCCGACCTCGGAGTCGTCACGGCGCGAGACCCGGCACCGGCGTGGAGCGTGGTGAGAGGCCGGTCGGGGACGTCGGCGAGAGGCGGTGAAGGGGGCTTCGCCGTACGGAGGGGCCTGAAAAATCCCCGGCAGAATGCACGAATCCGGGGCGGATCACCCGATCCACCCCGGATTCGAAAGAGGTACTTACTCCGCGACCGGAACGATGCTCACCGCGCGACGGCCACGCTTGCGGCCGAACTGCACGTGACCCGCCGCCAGCGCGAACAGCGTGTCGTCGCCGCCCCGCCCGACGTTGTCGCCCGGGTGGAAGTGGGTGCCACGCTGGCGGACGATGATCTCACCCGCGTTGACCAGCTGGCCGCCGAAGCGCTTGACGCCCAGGCGCTGAGCGTTGGAGTCGCGGCCGTTCCGGGTGGACGACGCGCCCTTCTTGTGTGCCATCTCTCAAACTCCCGATCAGGCCTGGTCGATACTGGTGATCTTCACCTGGGTGTACCGCTGACGGTGACCCTGGCGCTTCTTGTAACCAGTCTTGTTCTTGTACTTCAGGATGCGGATCTTCGGCCCCTTGGTCTCGCCGAGAATCTCGGCGCTGACCGTGAACTTGCCCGCCTCCGTGGTCACATCGCCGTCGTTGACGACGAGCACCGTCGGCAGCGAAACCGAAGAGCCGACCTCGCCGGCGACCTTGTCCACCTCGAGGACGTCACCGACGGAGACCTTCTGCTGCCTGCCGCCGCAACGAACGATCGCGTACACCGCGGAACCCTTCTGCTGTCTAGTTGTGGTCATCGGCCACCTGAGGAAGGCGACCGGCGACCACCGAATGCTGCGCCCAGCACCCGGAACCTGTCTGGAAAACCGACGATCCGGTATGGCGCGCGAACAGGGCGCGTCACTGGACGCACCGATTGACTAGGGTACCGGATGAGCGGCGCCCCGGTCGAACCGGTCGGATCGACGGACTGCCGACCAAGGAGCGCTCCCGTGCGGGAGCGCCTGGCTACTCGGCCGACTTGGCTCGCCGAGAACGTCGCCGTCCTCGGCCGGAAGTCTGACTGGCTTGGTCGTCCTCGTCGGGGACGTCATCAAGCGCACCGGTCACGGTATCACGACTCGGAGACCCGTTCGCCGCGGAGACCTTCTCGGAGACGGCCTTCTCGACCGCCATCTTGCCCTGCGTGCCACGTGTCTCCGGCTTGGACTCGACCGGCTCGGTGGAGATGATCAGGCCCCGGCCGTTGCAGCAGTCGCACGACGTCGAGAACGCCTCCAGCAGGCCCTGACCGACCCGCTTACGGGTCATCTGGACCAGGCCCAGCGAGGTGACCTCCGCCACCTGGTGCTTGGTCCTGTCGCGGGCCAGGCACTCCAGCAGCCGCCGCAGCACCAGGTCGCGGTTGGACTCCAGCACCATGTCGATGAAGTCGATGACGATGATGCCGCCGATGTCGCGCAGCCGCAGCTGGCGCACGATCTCCTCGGCCGCCTCCAGGTTGTTCCTGGTGACGGTCTCCTCCAGGTTGCCGCCCTGGCCGGTGAACTTGCCGGTGTTGACGTCGACCACGGTCATGGCCTCGGTCCGGTCGATCACCAGCGAGCCGCCGCTCGGCAGCCAGACCTTGCGATCCAGCGCCTTGGCGAGTTGCTCGTCGATCCGGTGGGAGTCGAAGGCGTCGGCGTCCTCCTCCCACCGGGTCAGGCGGTCGGCCAGGTGCGGGGCGACGTACTTGACGTACTCGTCGACGGTCTCCCACGCCTCCTCGCCCTGCACGACCAGCGAGGAGAAGTCCTCGTTGAACACATCGCGCACGACGCGGACGGTCAGATCGGGCTCGGCCGACAGCAGCTCGGGCGGGCTGGCCGACTTGGCCTTCTTCTGGATGTTCTCCCACTGGGCCGACAGGCGGGCCACGTCGCGGGCCAGCTCGTCCTCCGAGGCACCCTCGGCCGCCGTGCGGACGATGACCCCGGCGTTCTCCGGCATGACCTTCTTGAGGATGCTCTTGAGCCGGGTGCGCTCCTTGTCGGGGAGCTTGCGGCTGATGCCGGTCATCGACCCGTCCGGGACGTACACGAGGTAGCGGCCGGGCAGGCTGATCTGCGAGGTGAGGCGGGCGCCCTTGTGGCCGATCGGGTCCTTGGTGACCTGCACCAGCACCGACTGGCCGGACTTCAGGGCCGCCTCGATGCGCTTGGGCTGGCCTTCGAGCCCGGCGGTGTCGAAGTTGACCTCGCCGGCGTACAGGACGGCGTTGCGGCCCTTGCCGATGTCGACGAAGGCGGCCTCCATCGACGGCAGCACGTTCTGCACCTTGCCGAGGTAGACGTTCCCGACGTACGACTGGCTGGCCTCGCGGTTGACGTAGTGCTCGACCAGGATGCCGTCCTCAAGCACGGCGATCTGCGTGCGGTCGCCGTGCCTGCGCACGACCATGACGCGGTCGACGGACTCACGCCTGGCCAGGAACTCCGACTCGGTGATGATCGGCGGACGCCTGCGGCCGAGCTCGCGCCCCTCACGGCGGCGCTGCTTCTTGGCCTCCAGGCGGGTCGAGCCGCGCACGCTCTGGACGCCGTCGGCGGACACCTCCAGCGAGGACGAGCGTCCGGAGCGCGGCGCCCTGATGCGTACGACGGTGTTGGGCGGGTCGTCGCCGGACGGCTCGGCCTCCTCGCCGCCCCGGCGGCGCCTGCGACGGCGGCGGCGGGAGCCCCCGGACTCCTCCTCGCCGGGCTCCTCCTCCTGCTGCTCGTCCTCGGCCTCGTCCGGCTCCTCCTCGCCGTCCTCGGCCTCGTCGCGCTCACGGGTCCGGCCTCGGCCTCGGCCGCCGCGACGGCGCCTGCGGCGGCGGCTGCCGTTCTCGTCGTCGTGGCCCTCGTCGCCGTCTTCCGCCTCGGTGTCGGTCTCGTCCTCGGCGACCTCGTCCGCCGGCTCCTCCACGACGGGCTGCGGCGGCTCGGGACGGCGCGGCGCGACGGGCTGGGCCTGGGTCGGGTCCGGTGCCTGGAACAGCGGCGCGAAGATCGCTGCGGGCCGCTGGAAGTGGGTGCCGGTCTGCTCCACGCGGCGCGCGCTCAGCCCGAACGGGTCGGCCAGCAGACTGGCGGCCCGCAGGTCGTCCTCGTCGAGGTCCTCGCCGGCGGGCTCGTCGTCGAGCGGCTCGTCGCGGGGCAGTTCCTCAAGCTCCTCGTCGCCGGCGTCGGCCACCTCGGGGACGGCCTCGACGGCGGCCTCGACGGCGGCCTCGACCGGGCTCTCCGGTTCCGCCGCCTTCTTCCGCGAGCGCCGGACCCGCTTGGCCGGCGCCTCCTCCACGTCAGCGGGCGCCTCGGCCGCGGCGGCGGGCGCCTCCACGGGCTCAGGCGGCGGCCCCGCCGCCCGCTTGGACACCCGGCGCGGCCTGCTCACGGCCTCTTCCGGCACGTCAGCGGGCTCGGACGCGGCCGGTGCCTCCTCTTCGGCCTCCTCGGCCTTCTTCGTACGGCGACGCGTAGTCGTGGCCGTCGAGCGCGTCCTGGTGGCCTTCTTCGGCTTGTCCTCGTCCACGACGGCGGCCGCGCCCCCGGCCGCCACGGTGACCACGGTGCTCACCGGCTCTTCCGGCAGCTCGGGCGGCGGCCCGGCGGGCCGGGCGGCCCGGCGGGGCCGTGTCGTCTTGGGCTGGATTTCTGTTGTGTCCCCGTCGGAGCCGTTGGCCCCGTTGGGCTCGTTCTCGAGCATGCGGGCGCTCTCCCGTCAGCTCCCGGGCGCGTCGCCGCGCCGCGCAGGAGCTCTCGTGTTCTCGTTGTCCGCCCCCGCCCCCGCTAGGGGGTGTTGGCGCCAAGTCCTGTCAGCGGATGCGCCTGGCTGCGGCCAGGCGTCTCCTATCCGGCGCCGTGCTCGCCGGCCGGTCCCGCGTCGCCGCCGCGCAAGTCATCGCGGTCCAGGTCGAACGGGTCGGCAGGTTCACCGGACGCGTCCAGCGGCCCCTGCGCCAGCCTGGTCACCTCGGGGGGAACCGGCGGCGCGAAGTCGGCCACAAGGCGCAGCCCCGTGAGCACGTCGTCGGGTCGAACGGCAGGCGTCACATGCCGAACAACCATGCGCAGTATGACACACGACTGTCCGGGCACCTGAGCTGCGGTTCTCCCTGTTCCTTCCACCACTGCGAGCATGAGCACCGCCTCCCGCGCGTCGAAGCGGCGGGGCCCCTTCTTGGTGAGGCGCTCGACCTCGACGGTGCCGGCGGCGAGGAACTTCTCCACAGCCGCCCCGGCCGACTCGGGATCCGTGCCGGGCAGCCGCAGCTCCCACGCCGAACCCTCCAGGCGGTCGCCGAGGTTGCCCGAACGCGCCTCGACCACGTCGAGGACGTCGAGACCGGGCGGCAGAGAGGCGTCCAGCCCGGTACGGATCCGGTCCGGGTCGCACGTCTCGGTGACGCCGATCTCAAGGTATTCGGCCTCGCTGGCGACGCCGGTCGGCGCCGCGCCCGCGTAGGAGATCTTGGGGTGGGGCGAGAAGCCCGCGCTGTAGGCCACGGGAATATCGGCACGCCGAACGGCACGCTCGACGGCACGCGAGATGTCGCGGTGGCTGGTGAAGCGCAGGCGGCCGCGCTTGGCGTAGCGGACACGCAGTCGCTGCACAGTCGGCGCGGGCGGCGGCCCTTCGGGAACAGGCTTCAGAGCGTTGTCGTCCTTCCCATGTCAGAGTTCCTGCCCCCAGGATAATCCGCGCGCGGCAACGCCCGTGCATGCCGAGACCCGCCGTTGGCCCCTCTCAGAGCCCACTATTACGGCCCGGCCCCACCCACCCCACCCGCCGCACGTGGCCGGGGGCCTCCAGGGTGACGCTCCGCACCGCTCCCGCCCACCGCCGCGACGCCGAAAACGGCGGCTGTCGCCCGCGCGTGTCGCCGGGCGGATCAGACCACGGTGAGCGGCAGCAGTTTCTTCCCGGTCGGGCCGATCTGGATCTCCGTCCCCATGGTGGGGCAGACGCCGCAGTCGTAGCAGGGCGTCCACCGGCAGTCCTCGACCTCGGCCTCGTTGACCGCGTCCTGCCAGTCCTGCCACAGCCATTCGCGGTCGAGCCCGGCGTCGAGGTGGTCCCAGGGCAGGACCTCGTTCTCCTCGCGCTCGCGCGTGGTGTACCAGTCGACGTCGACGCCGGCCTTGGCGGCGCAGGTCATCCACCGGTCGTAGGAGAAGTGCTCGCTCCAGCCGTCGAAGCGGCCGCCGTCCTCCCACACGGCCCTGATGACCGCGCCGACCCTGCGGTCGCCCCGCGACAGCAGCCCTTCCACGATGGAGGGCTTGCCGTCGTGGTAGCGGAAGCCGATCGCGCGGGCGTAGCGCTTGTCGCCGCGCACGACGTCGCGCAGCGCCTTGAGGCGCCGGTCGACGGTCTCGTGGTCGGCCTGCGCGGCCCACTGGAACGGGGTGTGCGGCTTGGGGACGAACCCGCCGATGGAGACCGTGCAGCGGATGTCGCGCGAGCCGGTCGCCTCGCGGCCGGCGTCGATGACCTTCTTGGCCAGGTCGGCGATGCCGAGCACGTCCTCGTCCTGCTCGGTGGGCAGCCCGCACATGAAGTAGAGCTTCACCTGCCGCCAGCCCTGGGAGTAGGCGGTGGTGACGGTGCGGATGAGGTCCTCCTCGGTGACCATCTTGTTGATCACCTTGCGCATGCGCTCGGAGCCGCCCTCGGGCGCGAACGTCAGGCCGGAGCGGCGGCCGTTGCGGGAGAACTCGTTGGCCAGGTCGATGTTGAAGGCGTCGACGCGCGTGGACGGCAGCGACAGCGAGGTGTTGGTGCCCTCGTAACGGTCGGCCAGGCCCTTGGCCACCTCGCCGATCTCCGAGTGGTCGGCCGACGACAGCGACAGCAGGCCGACCTCGTTGAAGCCGGACTCCTTGACGCCGTTCTCGACCATGGCGCCGATCGTGGTGATCGACCGCTCGCGCACCGGCCGCGTGATCATGCCCGCCTGGCAGAAACGGCAGCCGCGCGTGCAGCCCCGGAAGATCTCGACGCTGAACCGCTCGTGGACGGTCTCGGCCAGCGGTACCAGCGGCTTCTTCGGGTAGGGCCACTCGTCGAGGTCCATGACGGTGTGCTTGTGCACCCGCCACGGCACCTCGGCCCGGTTGGGCGCCACGCGCTTGATGCGGCCGTCGGCGTGGTACTCGACGTCGTAGAACTTGGGCACGTACACGCCGCCGGACTCGGCCAGGCGCATGAGGAGCTCGTCGCGGCCGCCGGGCCTGCCCTCGTGCTTCCACTCGCGCACGACCTCGGTGACGGCGATGGCGATCTGCTCGCCGTCGCCGAGCACGGCCGCGTCGAGGAAGTCGGCGACCGGCTCGGGGTTGAAGGCCGCGTGCCCGCCCGCCAGCACGATCGGGTCGTCCTCGCCCCGGTCGACGGCGTGCAGCGGGATACCGGCCAGGTCGAGCGCGGTCAGCAGGTTGGTGTAACCGAGTTCGGTCGAGAAGGAGACGCCGAACACGTCGAAGGCGCGCACCGGCCGGTGGCCGTCGACGGTGAACTGCGGGACGCCGTGCTCGCGCATCAGCGCCTCAAGGTCGGGCCACACCGAATAGGTGCGCTCGGCGAGCGTCTCCGGCAGTTCGTTGAGGATCTCGTACAGGATGGCGACACCCTGGTTGGGCAGGCCCACCTCGTAGGCGTCCGGGTACATCAGCGCCCAGCGCACGTCGGCCTCGTCCCAGTCCTTGACCGTCGAGTTGAGCTCGCCGCCGACATACTGGATCGGCTTCTGCACCTTGGGCAGCAACGCTTCCAGGCGTGGGAAAATCGACTCGACAGACATGGTCCAAGACTAGCCGGGCTCTCGCGGTGGCCGGGCCCGGACGCCGCTGCCGTCAGGCTCCCGGCTCGCGCATCCTGATCGCCTGCAGCAGCCCGACGGCGATGAGGTTGGCGAACGTCGCGGTGCCGCCGTATGAGACGAAAGGCAGCGGCAGGCCGGTGATGGGCATGATGCCCACGGTCATGCCGATGTTGACGAAGGTCTGAAAAGCCAGCCAGCACACGATCGTGCCCGCGACGAGGGTGCCGAACCGGTCCTCGCACTGCCTGGCGATCTTCAGCCCGCGCAGCAGCACCACGCCGAGCAGCGCGACCACGGTCACCGAGCCGAGGAAGCCGAACTCCTCGCCCGCCACGGTGAAGATGAAGTCGGTGTGCTGCTCGGGCACGAACCGCCCGGTCGTCTGCCCGCCGTCGAGCAGCCCCTTGCCGAACACCTGCCCGGAGCCGATCGCGATCAGCGCCTGCGTGCTGTTGTAACCCACGCCGCGCGGATCGACGCTCGGGTCGAGGAAGGCCGTGAACCTCGCGACCTGGTACGGCTCCAGCAGCTCCATCGCCCACACCGCCCACGCCCCGGCGGCCGCCGCCAGCACCAGCAGGACCATCCACCTCCTGCGTATCCCGGCGATCACCAGCCCGCCCACCGTGATCACGGCGAGCACCAGCGTGGTGCCGAGGTCGGGCTGCAGCATGACCAGCCCCATGGCCACACCCGCCACACCCAGCACGAACAACATGTCGAGCGCCCGTGGCCGGTCGGTGCCCTCGGCGGGCTGCGCGAGCAGCATGGAGATCATCAGTACCAGGCCGAGCTTGGCGAACTCCGACGGCTGCACCGCGAACCCGCCGCCCAGCATGATCCACGAGTGCGAGCCGTTGACCGTCGAGCCCAGGGGCGTGATCACCACCGCCAGCCCGACCAGCGTGAGCAGGTACACGAGCGGCGCGTACGCGCGGAGCAGCCGGTGGTCGAGCATCGAGACCGCACCGCACATCGCCGCCCCGATGGCCAGGTTGAGCACGTGCTTCTTGACCAGGCCCGTCGATCCGGGCGCCCAGGTGCGGGTCGAGGACCAGACCAGCAGCGCGCCGATCACCGACAGGGCCGCCACCGCGACGAGCAGCACCCCGTCCATCCGCCACACCACGGACTGCGCGCCGACCGCGCGCATGGTGAGCGAGCGGCGCCTGGCCAGCAGGGTGCGCTCGCTCATCGGGCGACCGTCCCGTCTCGCGCGATCAGCGGCAGCCGCGCCGCCGTCCGGCCGTCGGACAGCGCGGCGGGCCGCTTGATGCCGTAGATGCCCTCGTAGATCTCCCGTACGGCCGGCGCCGCCGTCTGGCCGCCCATACCGCCCTGCGAGACCATCACGACCACGACGAAGCGCGGCTTGCTCGTGGGCGCGAACGAGGCGAACCAGGAGGTGTCCTCCTTGCCCCACACCTCCGCCGTGCCGGTCTTGCCGCCGACGCGCACCTTGTCCATCGGGAAGCCGCTGAACGCCCCGGCGGCGGTGCCGTCCGAGGCCACCTCGCTCAACGCGCCCTTGATGTACAGCCGCTCCTTCTCGCTGATCGGCAGCCGCCCGCGCACCGGCACCTCGATGCGCCTGACCGGCGTGCCGTCCGGGCGCACAAGGGCCCAGCCCACGCGCGGGCTGCGCAGTCTGCCGTCGCTCACCAGCGCCGCGTACGCCGACGCCAGTTGCAGCGGCGTGACCAGCACATCGCCCTGGCCGATGGAGAAGTTGGCGGCGTCACCCGGCCGCAGCAGGAACCCCTCCAGGCAGTTCTCGTGCGCCAGCCGCTTGAGGAAGGCGGCCCTGGCCTGGTCCTTGACCTCGGGGTAGCCGGTGCGCGAGCGATGGCACGTGACGCCGCTCGTCTGCATCCACAGCGCCTTCTTCCAGTCACGGTCGGGGATCCGCCCGGCCGACTCGCCCGGCAGGTCGATGCCCGTGGGACGGCCGAAACCGAAGGCCCGCGCGGTGTTCTCGAACGGCTGCTTCGGCGGCCGCTTGGGGTGCAGCCCGCCGTCCTTGAGCCACTGCTCGTAGGCGGACTTGTAGAAGATCGTGTCGCACGATTTGACCAGCGCGGTGTGCAGGCTGAGGGTGCCGAGCCCGATACCCCGGAAGTTGTTGAACGGCCGGTCGCCCACCATGAACGAGCCCGGGCAGCCGTACTGGCCGCCGAGCGGATAGCCAGAACGCAGCATCGCCGCCACCGACGAGACCTTGAAGGTCGAGCCCGGCGCGAACTCCCCCTTGATCGCCCGCGACACCAGCGGTTTGCCCGCCTTGTCCGACAGCAGCGTCTGGTACTCCTTCTCGGAGATGCCGCCCGTCCAGATCGTCGGGTCGTAACCGGGCGCGCTGGCCAGTGCCACGACGCGTCCGGTGCGCGCGTCGAGCACGACCCCGGCTGCCCCGTCGGCCTTCGGCGCCTTGTTCATGGCCCCGTCGACGGCCCGCTGCACGACGTTCTGCACGCGGGAGTCGATGCTGGTGATGAGCGTGTCCCCGGGCACGGGCGAGACCTGCTGCTCCAGCCCGAGCGGCTTGCCGAGCCGGTCCACCTGCACCCGCCGCAGCCCCGGCTTGCCGCGCAACGCCTCGTCGTACACCGATTCGAGCCCGTCGCGCCCGACCAGGTCGACGCCGGAGAACCCGGCCTTCAGCCCGTCGCGCCGCTCCAGTTCCTCCTGCGTGACCGGCTGAAGGTAGCCGACCATCTGCGCCCCCGAGGTCCCCTGGGGGTACTGCCTGACGGCCTGCACCTCGGCGGTGACGCCGGGGAACTCCTCCTGCCGCTCCAGGATCTGCAGCGCCTCACGCGTGGTGACCCGGTCGTCGATCGGAATCGGCTGGTACGGCGAGCCCGGCCAGCACGGCCGCGTCACCCCCGGCCCGCACGACCTGATGCGCTTCTCCAGTTGGCCGACCGGCTTGCCGAGCACGTCGCCGAGCTTCTGCAGCACGTCCCGGCCGCCGTTCTTCATCCGCGTGAGCGAGGTGCGGTCGACCGACACCACGAGCGCCGTCCGGTTGCGCACCAGCGGACGCCCGGACGAGTCGAGGATCTGCCCGCGCACGGCGGGCACCACCACGGCCCTGGTCCTGGTCTCCGCGGCGGCGGCGACGTACTGCCTGCCTTTGACGACCTGCACCTGCCACAGCCGGACGCCGAGCACCGCGAGCATCACCGCGACCAGCACGTACAGCACCATGAGCCGGGTGCGCATCCTCGTCATGCCTGCTGCCCCAGTTGCTTGCCCCGCGTGAGAAGCCAGATCACGGCGGGCGCGACGACCAGGGTGTAGACGACCGTGACCGGCGCCTTGGCGGCGATGGCCGCGAGCGTCACCCCCTGCTCGCCGATCAGCCCGCCGACGGCGGCGGCGACGACCGGCGCGGCCAGCACGCAGGTGACCACGGTCGTGACCTGCCCGCCCACCCCCCGCCCGGCCAGGAATCCGACCAACGTCAGCACGAACGTGTACTCCCCCATCACATGGGCCGACGGCGGCACCAGATCGACCAGCAGCCCCGTCACGAAGCCGATCACGGCGCCGGCGGCGGGCCCGCGCCCCATCGAGACCCCGATGACGGCCAGCAGCACCAGGTCGGGCGCGCCCCCTGCGGGCAGCGGCAGCCGGTTGACCAGCACGAGTTGCAGCAGTACCGCGACGGCCACGACCAGTGCGGGGATCATCGCGCGCTCGCTCGGCGCGGCAGCACAGCGTCACGCGGGTCGCGCTTGGGCGCCTCGACCACGACGCCGACGACGTCGAGGGCCGTGAGGTCGGCGAACGGCCGCGCGTAGGCCATGCGGGTCAGCTCGCCGGGCGTGGCCTCCACCCGCTCGATCACCCCGATCGGCACCCCCGGCACGTACGGCGTGCCCCGCTGCGAACCGAAGCTGACCAGCCGCGTCCCCCTGGTCAGCGGCGCGGTGGAGTCGAGCAGCCGGAAGCGGACGAGCCTGCCGTACTCGCCGACGCCGTGGATGACCCCGATCTCGTTGCCGCCCTCCAGCCGCGCGCCGACGGACGAGGCCGGATCGCTGATCAGCACCACCGTCGAGGTGCCCGACGCGGCCCTGATCACCCGGCCCACCAGGCCGTCGGCGTTGACGACCGTCATCTCGGCGCGCACGCCGTCCTCGGTGCCCGCGTCGATCTCCACGGCGTCCTCGAAGCCGGGCTGCCCCCTGCGGGCGACGACGCTGGCGGAGACCACCTTGTAGCCGCCGGTGCCCGCGAGCCCGAGCATCCGCTTGAGTTCGGCCGAACGCGTCACGTTGAGCCGGCCCGCGACCAGGTCGGCGCGCAGCCGGGCGTTCTCGGCCTTCAGCCGGTCGATGTCCTGCTGGGCGCCCGGCGCGTTGGCGAGCGCGGTGAAGAAGCCCGTCACCGGCCGGGCCGCCGAGGTGATGCTCTCCTGGACGGTGCCGAACCATGACGATCCGCCCACGCGCAGCGCCGTGAACGGCGAGGCGTCGCCGGAACGGTGATCGACGGTGACGAGAACCAACGCCGCGGTGAGCAGCACTCCCAGAATCAGCCTGGCGCGGCGCGTGTCCCTCATCAGTGCCGCGACTCCGGAACCAGCACCTGCTGCAGCGCCTCGAAGTCCTCGACGCACTTTCCGGAGCCGAGCGCCACCGAGTCGAGCGCGTTCTCGACCAGGTGCACCGGCATGCCCGTCTCGGCCTTCAGCCGCTCGTCCATGCCCTTCAGCAGGGCTCCGCCGCCGGTGAGCGCGATGCCTCTGTCCATGAGGTCGCCGGAGAGTTCCGGCGGGCACTTGTCGAGCGTGGTCTTGACGGCGTCCACGATCGCGTTGACCGGCTCCTCCGTGGCCTTCCTGACCTCTTCCGCGGAGACCACGATGGTCTTCGGCAGCCCGCTGACCAGGTCGCGACCGCGGATCTCGGCGTGGCACTCGTCCTCGGTCTGGCACGCGGAGCCGATCGCCATCTTGATCTCCTCGGCGGTGCGCTCGCCCAGCATCAGCGAGAACTCCTTCTTCGCGAAGGTGATCACCGCCTGGTCGAGTTCGTCGCCGCCGACCCTGATCGACTGGCTCGTCACGATGCCGCCCATCGAGATGATCGCCACCTCGGTGGTGCCGCCGCCGATGTCGACCACCATGTTGCCGGTCGGCTCGTGGACGGGCAGCCCGGCGCCGATCGCGGCGGCCATCGGCTCCTCGACGATGTAGACCTTACGGGCCCCCGCCTGGTAACCGGCCTCCTTGACCGCGCGCTGCTCGACCCCGGTGATGCCGCTGGGCACGGCGATGATGATGCGCGGCTTGGCGAAGTGGCGGCGTTTGTGGACGCGCTGGATGAAGTAGCGGAGCATGCGCTCGGTGACGTCGAAGTCGGCGATCACGCCGTCCTTCAGCGGGCGGACGGCGACGATGTTGCCGGGCGTGCGGCCGATCATCCGTTTCGCCTCGATGCCGACGGCGACGATCTTGCCGGTCGCCGTGTTGATGGCCACGACGGACGGCTCGTTGAGCACGATGCCCCGGCCGCGCACGTAGACCAACGTGTTCGCGGTGCCGAGGTCGACCGCCATGTCGCGGCCGAGAAAGGCGAGCTTGCTGCCCATGGGGACGAGCCTTCCGTAACGTCCTTCACTGATGACTACGGATCGCATTTGAATCGTAACGTGACGTACCCGCAGGTGTGCGCGATGCGCACCGCCGCCGAAGAAAAATCTTGCGTACCTCCGGTATCGCCCTCTTTACTCGGGTTCACCCCCCAACTGGCGTGCGGAAACACGAAAAAACCCGCGCAGCTCGGCTGCGCGGGCTCGGTGCCGATCGCTCAGAAGCGGTCGGGGAAGAAGATCTTGATCTCCCGGGCCGCGGACTCGGGCGAGTCGGAGCCGTGGACGACGTTCTCGCCGATCTCCAGGGCGTGGTCGCCGCGGATGGTTCCGGGGGCGGACTTCACCGGGTCGGTCAGCCCGGCCAGCGCGCGGAACGCCTCGATCGCGCGCGGGCCCTCCAGCACCAGGGCGACCAGCGGGGCGGAGGTGATGAACTCGACCAGCTCGCCGAAGAAGGGGCGCTCGGCGTGCTCGGCGTAGTGGGCCTTGGCCGTGTCGGCGTCGAGCGTGCGCAGGTCCATGGCGACGACCTTGAGGCCCTTGCGCTCGACGCGAGCGATCACGTCACCGATGAGGCCACGCTTCACCCCGTCGGGCTTGATCAGGACAAGAGTGCGCTCGGACACGTGAGGTTCTCCTTCGAACGGATTTCGGGGAACGCGGGCACCTGCTCCGCGAGTCCGCCGCCCGCAGGGACAGGGCGGTCAGTCCGGCCCAAGCCTACCGTCCCCCGCAACCTGCCCCTCCCCCGAAGTCACGCCCCGCTGCCCGCCTCGATGCCGAGCGCGGCACCGAGATCGCGCAGGCACTCCTCGAAGACGGGCTCGACGTCGGTGAAGGCGAAGTCCAGCTGGTTCAGGACCTCCATGCACAGCAGTCCGTACAACTTGATCCAGCACGACAGGAAGACGTGCGCCGCCCCGGGCGGCAGTTGCCCGTCGATGGCGGCGGAGTAGGCGACCACCTGCCCGCGCAACGACGCGGGCAGGCTGTCCAGGTCGGGCACAGGGAACGGCCGCGTCCGCCACAGCTCGACCGTCAGGTCCAGCAGGATCTGCTCGAAGCGCAGCGCGGCCTGGTGCCGCATCGACTCCGGGCGCCTGTTGGGCGCGGCCACCGGACTGGCGAAGATCCAGCCGAACTCGGCCGGGTGCGTGGTGGCCCAGGCACGCATGGCCCGGCAGGCGGCCACCAGGCGGTCGCCGACCGGCTCATCGGCACGAGCGTCGCACGCCTGCTCCATCGCGGCGGCCAACTCACGGAAGAAGTCGGCGGTCACCGCGCCGACCAGCTCGTCGTGCCCCGCGTAGTAGTGGTACAGGGCCGGGCCGCTCATGCCGACCTGCCTGGCGACCGCGTTGACGGTCACCGCAGCCGACCCCTGCTCGACCAGCAGCTTGCGCGCGGCCGCGTGGATCTCATCCAGCGTCGCCTGGCGCAGTCGCGCCCGCCGACCCCCCGTGTGTGCCGACATCGTCACCCCTCTTGCTCGCTCCCTCGGCCGCCGTTGACATCCTAGGGCATCTATGCTTCCTTAATGCCTCTAAGAAATCTAGACACTATAAGGAACTGAGGTGGGCCCGATGTGGTGGATCCTGCTCGCGGCGACCGCGCTGATCACCGCCGTGTGGTGGCGGATGTCCAGGTCGGCCCACGTCCGGCGACGCAAGGACGCGTGAGCCGGCCATCGGCGAGGAGACGAACATGAAAGTGATCATCGTGGGAGGCGGCATCGGCGGACTCGCCGCGGCCGCCGCCTTCCACCAGCGCGGCATGCAGGTGGAGGTCCTCGAACGTGCCGCCGCCTTCACCGAGGTGGGCGCCGGGCTGACCGTCCAGCCGAACGGCCTGCGCGCCCTGGACGTACTCGGTCTGGGCGACCCCCTGCGCGCCCATGGGCTGGCCGACCCGCTGGTGGGCGTCCGCAACAGCCGAGGCGGCTGGCTCATCCGCAACGACGTCGCCACCCTCAGGCGCACCTTCGGCGCGTCGGTGCTGATACCCAGAACCACCCTGATCGACCTGCTGAAGGCGGCCGTACCCGCCGAGTCCCTGCGGCCGGCCACCGAAGTCCACAGCGTCCGGCCAGACGGCACGGTCCACCACAGCGGCGGCGTCTCCGAAGCCGATCTCGTGGTGGGCGCCGACGGCGTCAACAGCGTGACCCGCCGCTCCCTGTGGCCCCACCTGCCCGGACCCAGCTACGTCGGCTACACCACCTGGCGTTTCATGGCCCCGCCGCACCCCGTGGAGGGCAGCGTGGAGACCTGGGGCAGCGGCGAACGGTTCGGGCAGGTGCCGATGGCCGACGGCCGCGTCTACTGCTACGTGATAGCCAACGCCCCGGCCGGTACCCACATCGGCCTCGACGAACTTCGCCGACGCTTCACCGGCTGGCACCGGCCCATTCCCGCGCTGCTCGAATCCGTCTCAGGGCAGGCGGCGCTCCAGCACGACACCTACGAGCTGCCGGCGCTGCCCACGTACGTCTCCGACAACGCCGCCGTCCTCGGGGACGCGGCCCACGCCATGACACCCAACCTCGGACAGGGTGCCTGCCAGGCGCTTGAGGACGCGGTCACGCTCGCGCACACGGTGAACAGGCTCGGCTTACGCGCGGGACTCCAGGAGTACGACCGCCTCCGCAGGCCACGCACCCAGCAGATCGTCCGCCTCTCCCGCCAGGTCGGCGCCCCCGGCCACTGGACCTCCGCACCACTGGTCGCCCTGCGGAACACAGTCTTCCCCCGTCTGCCCAAGTCGCTCCTGACCCGCTCGCTCGGCCCCACCCTCACCTGGACTATCTGATGCCCCTCCCACGCATCCTGATCACCGCCGTCGCGGTGATCACGACGGTCGGCGCCGTGCTGGCCGACCTGGTCATCCCCGACCTCGCGGCACAGCACGCGTTCAACCCGGCCTGGCCGCCCCACGCCAAGTTCCACGACGCGCAGTACATGGTGATGACCGTCCTCCTCGGCCTCACCGGCCTGGTGCTCGCCGCCCGGCCGGACCGGGCCGGACGACTGTCCGCCATCGCCATCCTGGCCACCCCGTGGCTCGGCATGATCGGCGCGCTGCTGTTCCCCGACACCGCCACCCACGACCCGGAGTTCGCCGACCAGACCGTCTTCGTCCTCGGCCTGCACGGGCAGGTCTTCATGGCGATCGTCCTGCTCCTGGCCCTGCTCGTCGCGGCGGCGGCGACACTACGAAGCCCCGCCGCCGCCCGCCACTCACACCCTCGCTGAAACCCGGCCCCGCCCACCGAGGTCGGTCCCCGGTGTCCAGCCCCAAGCCACGCCCGCCCGTGTCCAGCCCCAACCACTCAATCGCCCACCCGGGCCACCGCGCCTCTGCAGGGGCCGCTGACGGATCGCACGGCCACTGCCGCGCAGCAGCTCCGAACCAGCCCTCCACCGGGCGCCCAACCCCAGCCCATGCCCCACCCGGCGGCTGCCCGCCCGAACAAGGACTGCGCGGCCGCAGCCCCACGGCGGCACCGCACCATCGTGCATCCAGTGCCCCGCCCGACCCACACCCGCCGGGCTCACATCCGTCCGGCCCACACCGCCCGGCGCCATCCACGCGCTCCACACCGTGCCCCGCTCGGAAGACCCGCTCCAGGCCATGCCCCCGCAGAGCCCCACTCTCGGATCAGAGACCCGCTCCACGCCATGCCCCCGCAGAGCCCCACTCCCGGATCAGAGACCCGCTCCACGCCATGCCCCGCGCGTGATGGCCCGCTGCCCGCCGTACCCCCGGAGAACCCACTCTCGGAGACGGCGAGGGGCGGGTGAATCAGTCGGCGTCCCTCTCCGGTGACTCCGTCGGCGCGGGTACGGCGGGCAGCGGGCCATCCTGCTCGACGAGGGTGTTGTCCACGGTGTGCGCAGGATCCGGACGATCACCGTTGACGGGAGTGGGCAGGGCGACGCGCGGCAGGTCGCCGGTGGGCGTACCCTCCTCGTCCCAGTCGGAGGACGCCTCGTCGCGTGGCCCCGCCACACTCCCCCAGGCACTCGCCTGGTCCCTTGCGGGCCCGGTCGGCTCACCGTCACGGCCGGGCTCCGCCGTACCGGATGGGGGCGGCGCGGAGCGCCGTGCCAGAAGTGCGGCGAGCACAATCACCGCGACCACCACGAACCCGCCGATCAACGCCCAGAGGTGCAGCGCCGACACGAACCCCTCGATGAGCGCCTGCGCGGACTGCCTGCCCCGCAGCATCATGACCTGCACCCCGGTGCCGAGCAGATAGCCGCTCAGGACACCCGGGAAACACAGCGCCAGCCCGAACAGCGCGGCGCCCATGCCCGCCGTCCGCAGCGCGGCCGTGAGCGTCACCGAGGCGCCGACCGCCATCAGAGTGAACGGCACCACCAGCAGCTTCCCGTCGGCCACCGGGACCATCAGCCGGACCGCGCACAACCCCAGCACGATCGCGAGCAGCCCGGCGGTCGGCAGCGACCGCGCGGCGGCACCGAACCGCACCACGCACCCCGCAGCCGCCACCGCGAGCAGCGCCGCCGTGAGGAACGGCAGCCACAACCCCTTCAGCCCGGGCCCGCCCAGTCCGCCGAGTTCGACGAAGGTCACCTGCGCGACGCTGGGCAGCAGCACCACACCGACGGCCGCGAAGGTGTAGGCGAGTGTCCGGCTCTCGCCCGCGCCGATCGTCGCCAGCGCCAGCAGCGCGACGACCGACAGCACGGCCACCAGGATCACCAGCAGCGCCTGCCAGTCCTGACTGGCCGTGCTGATCGCCAGCACCGCGATGGCGGCCGCGGGCACGGTCGCGAACAGCAGCCTGCTGCGCTCCCGGGCCCTCGGCACCGGTGCGGGGCTCTCGCCCTGAACGATCCACAGCAGCAGGTAGGCAGCCGCCAGCGCCAGCGCGACCCCGGTCAGCAGCGGGTACGGCTGCAGCGTGACCTGCCACCGGTCGACCCCGTCGAGCGGCCACAGCGCCAGGGCCTGGGCGCACAGCAGGCTCACCACGAGCATGCCGGTCCACACGGCCCGCACCATCGGCGCCCGCTCCCACGCCGCCACCAGCGTCGCGGGCAGCAGGATGCCCGCGCCGACGCCGTGCATGACGCGCAGCACCCCGACCAGGAACGTGGACCCGGCGAACCCGCCCGCCGCGTCGGCCACGGCCAGCAACGCCAGCCCCGCCACCAGGACGTAGGCCACCTTCATCCGCCGCAGCGCCACGGCCGCGAGCGGGACGGTGAGCATCATCGCCGGCAGCGCGAGCCCGTGGGCGCGCACCAGCGAGATGCGGTCGATGTCCGGGGGCAGCAGACGGGCGACGACGGACACGGTGTTGGGGATCGCCACGATCGCCAGCGGCAACGCGACGACGATGAGCAGTCCGAGCACGACATCGAGGGCCCACGGGCGCTGAACGCCCGTGGAGGGCCCCGTGGCAGCCGCCTTCGGGGACCGCTGAATTGGGGGGACGGCCATGTACGCCGACTTTAGCGGGAAGTCACGCCCTCGACACGGCGAGCGACGAATATCGCCGTGATCCACAGTGCGCCGAAGATCGCTCCGAGGAAGAACATCGGCGTCACGAGGAACCCGGTGCAGATCGCGAGGACCTGCGCGAGGCTGCCGAGGACATATCCGACCGGCCGCTTCAGCATCCCCGCCGCGACCACGCACAGCAGCGCCAGGCCAAGCCCTGCCGTCACGGCCAGCACCGGCTCGACGCCACCGACCACGATCGCCACCGGCGTGACCAGCCCCGCGACGATCGCCTCCAGGCCGAGCACGCTCGCGCCCAGTCGCCGCATACCCGGAGTGACCTCGAAGTTCATCGGTCCACCTTGAGCAGCAGCCGCGCGTCGCCCGCAGTGATCACCGATCCGGTGATGAGCACCCCGGTGCCGCTGAACTCGCCCTCGGCGTCCGCCATCCCGATCGCCCGGTCGATGGCGTCGTCGAAGCGCTCGATGACGTGCACCCGATCCTCCCCGAAGTACCCCTCGGCGAGCCGGCCCAGTTCCTCGGCGGGCATCGACCGCGGCGAGGAGTTGCGAGTGACGACGATCTCGTCCATCACCGGCTCCAGGAGGTCGAGCAGCGTCGGCACATCCTTGTCCGCCATGACCGACACCACCCCGATCACCTTCGCGAAGTCGAACGCCTCGTGCAGCCCGTCGAGCGTCGCCTCCAGTCCGCCCGGGTTGTGCGCGGCGTCGAGCACCACGGTCGGTTCCCTGCGCACCACCTCCAGCCGGCCCGGCGAGGACGCCTTCGCGAACCCCTGCCGGACCAACTCGATGCCCAGAGGGTCCTCACCGGCCGTGAGGGCCTCTACGGCGGCCAGGGCGCACACGGCGTTGCCCGCCTGGTGTCCGCCGTACAGCGGCAGGTACACGTCCTCGTAGAGGCCCTTCAGGCCGCGCAGGGTGACCAGCTGGCCGCCGATCGCCATCTCACGGTTGAGGACGCCGAACTCCAGCCCCTCACGTGCGACGACCGCCTCCGCGTCGGCCGCGCCCCGCATCAGTACCTCGGCCGCCGCCAGCGGCTGCTGCGCGAACACCGCCGTGGCTCCGGGCTTGATGATCCCGGACTTCTCCCCCGCGATCGTCCCCACGTCCGCGCCGAGCCGGTCGGTGTGGTCGAGGGAGATGGGCGTGATGATCGCCACGGTGCCGTCGGCCACATTGGTCGCGTCCCACGTCCCGCCCATGCCGGTCTCGATCACGGCCACGTCGACCGGGGTGTCGGCGAACACCGAGAACGCCATCGCCGTCAGCGCCTCGAAGAACGAGATCCGCCGCCCTTGCGAGTCGGCGAGTTCGAGGTAGGGCGCGAGTTCCTCGTACGCGGCCGCGAACCTCTCCTCGCTGAGCGACTCCCCGTCCACGCAGATGCGCTCGCGCATGGAGACCAGATGCGGGCTGGTGAACCGCCCCACCCGGAGATTCCGCTCCTTCAGCAGCGCCTCGACGAGACGCGCCGTACTCGTCTTCCCATTGGTCCCCGCGATATGAACGACGGGATAGGCCCGCTGCGGCGAGCCAAGCAGATCCATCAGCGCCGCGATCCGGTCCAGCGTCGGCTCGAACTTCCACTCGACGCCGCGCTCCAGAATCGCCCGCTCTGCCGCACGATACTCCACGCCCCAACACTACTGACCCCACCGCGTGCCCGATCCCGAGCATCCTGCTCTCTGCAAGAGCCGCCTTCTCAGTTACGGCCCCAGCCACCCCGATCCCCGCCCACTGCCCCACGCGAGCGGCCTCCAGCAACCACCGATCCGCACAGGCGGCCCCCAAACACACCCCCACCCCAAACCTCAAACCTCAAAGCGCCCAAGCCCAAGCCCAAGCCCAAGCCCAAGCCCCCAACAACGAACCCCACACAACCCACCCCAGCAAACCCCCACCACAAACCCCACCCCACCCCCGCGAACCAACACACCCCCAAACACAAACAAGAAGACAGCCACCCACAAACCACACAACCCCCTCAACGAACACCCCCCAGCCACCACAACCACCAGCCAGAAACCCCACAACCCCACCCCACAACCACGCCAACCCCCACCACAAACACAAAAAAAAAGGGGGGCCACCCAAAAGGCAACCCCCCAAAAACACGCAGAAACACGAACGAGGCCACCCCACAAGGAAGTGACCCCGCCCGACCAAACAAGAATTGTGCGGCAGCGACCTACTCTCCCACACCCTCCCGAGTGCAGTACCATCGGCGCAGAGAAGCTTAACTT
>NZ_BAAAHQ010000035.1:0-55265 GCF_039525605.1 Nonomuraea longicatena
GAGCTCTACCAGATCATCACCACGAACGATCATGAACTCGCGGCTTGACATCGATAGGAGCATCCGGATCGCGACGGGTCGGCTGATGTCCAAGACGCGGGCACACAAGGTGTGCACACTGTTACGGAGAGTCATATCGTCTCCGTCGTGTGAGGTCCCCCATGCTCGCCCAAACTCTCGGCCTGGCCTGGCTGCTGCTCGCCCCACTCAGCCTCTGGCTGCTCGTACGCGGGCGCAACCCGGCCAGGCTCGGCGCGGTCCTCACACTGGCGGCGCTGGAGACGGCCACGATCCTGGCGACGCCGTCCGGCGGGCGGGCGCATCCGGCGGCGGCGCAGGCGGTCCCCGAGCGCGCCCACTGCGCCCCCTACAGCCCGAAGCCCACGGCGGCCCGCCTGGTCGGCCGCCGCGACCTGCGGCTGACGTGGCCCGCGTCGGCGTCCGAGTGCGACACAGCCAAGGTCCTGCTGCGGACGAGCGGGCGCAAGCTGCGCGTGTGGCTGCACGAGGGCCCGCTGAAGAAGCACCGCAAGGGCCTGCTCACCCTGCCGGTCCACGTCACGAACGGCACGGCCTCCCTGAGCGTCCCCCTGCCCCGGCCCCGCGACTACCGCCCGTACGACGGCCACACCGACCACCGCATCCCCACGGCGCCCGGCACCGCCCATCGGCACCGGGCCCAGAAGTCCTGACACCCATCCGCCGGAAACTGCACACCGGTGCAGTGCACTTCGAGCGCGTGAAGCCGGGGCGATAGGGTGGTGACGGTGACGACACTGCCGCCGGACCCCGAGGACCTGACCGCACGCGCCCGCATCAGGGACGCCGCGCTACGGCACTTCGGCGAGCACGGCTTCGAGCGCACCACCATCAGGGGCATCGCCGAGACGGCGGGTGTGTCCTCGGGCCTGGTCCGCCACCACTTCGGCTCCAAGGAGGCGCTGCGCGAAGAGTGCGACGCCTACCTGGTCAAGACGATCCGCAAGATCAACGATCAGGCCAAGGCCGCCGACGTGACCGCCCTCGACGTCAACTACGTCGCCCTCAGCCGGGCCACCCTCGGCGCCTACCAGCCATACCTCGTGAGGGCGCTGGTCGAAGGCCGGGCGGCGGCCGTCTTCGACGGCATGGTGGAGATGAGCGAGCACTGGGTGGCCGAGGCCGACCGCGACCGCGCCGCCCCCCCCTTCGCCGACCGCAGGGCCCGCGCCGCCGTCGGGGTGGCGATGGCGCTGGCCATCCCGATCCTCCACCGCCACCTGTCGCGGGCCATGGGAGTGGACGTCATGAGCCCCGAGGGCGACGACCTGCTCGCCAGGGCGCTCCTCGACATCCGGTCGCATCCGGTTCTCAGCCCCGAGCAGGCCGCCGCCGCCCGCGACGCCCTCGACGCGCGCCGGGACGCCCCTGCCTCCCACGAGCGGGTGAGGGCGCTGAGTGACCACGGCGGCAAGAAGACCGAAGCCGACCGCTGAGTCGGTGTCGGCGGCGGGGCCGGTCAGGCGTACGACCCCGACCGGCCGAGAGGAGCCGAGCAGCCCGCCGGGCCGTCAGGACGGTGAGCGGGTTCGGCGCAACAGCCGACCCGGACCGCCACCGACGCCTTCAGCGGCGATCCGGCGGAAGATCCGACCCGGACCGCCACCGGTGGCCCTCAGCGGCGATGGGTCGCCCACTGGCGGATCTTGTCGATGCGGTCCTGGATCTGCTCGCTCGTCGCCTGGGCGATGGGCGGGCCGCCGCAGGCGCGGCGCAACTCGGAGTGGATCATCCCGTGGGGCTGGCCGGTGCGGTGGTTCCAGGCGCCGACGAGGCCGTTGAGCTCACGCCGGAGTTCGGCCATGCGCTCGTGGGGCGACACCTCGGGCGGCGCGGCCGCCGCCTTGGTGCGCTTGGCCGCCTGCTGGTCGGACTGGCGCTTGCGGAGCAGGGTGGCCACCTGGTCGGGTTCGAGCAGACCGGGCAGTCCGAGGAAGTCCTCCTCCTCGGCCGAGCCGACCTCGGCTCCGGTGCCGAACTCACCGCCGTCGAACAGCACCCGGTCGAAGGTCGCGTTCGTGTGCATCGTCTCGAACGGGAGCTCGTCCCCGAGTACGTCGGGGTTGTCCTTCTGGCGGTTGGCGTCCTGGAGGAGGCTGTCGTCGAGGCCGTCCTCCGGCGGGCGGCGGTTGAGGACGTGGTCGCGCTCGACCTCCATCTCGTTGGCCAGCCCCATGAGCGTGGGCACCGACGGCAGGAAGACGGAGGCGGTCTCGCCGCGCTTGCGGGCACGGACGAACCGGCCGACGGCCTGGGCGAAGAACAGCGGCGTCGAGGTGGAGGTGGCGTAGACGCCGACGCACAGGCGCGGGATGTCGACGCCTTCCGAGACCATGCGGACGGCGACCAGCCAGCGGTCCTGTGAGCCGGCGAACTGCTTGATCTTCTTGGAGGCGCCCGGGTCGTCGGAGAGCACGACGGTGGCGCCCTCGCCGCTGATGTTGCGCAGGTGGCGGGCGTAGGCGCGGGCGGCCTCGTGGTCGGTGGCGATGACCAGCCCGCCCGCGTCGGGGACGCCTCTGCGGACCTCGGTGAGGCGCCGGTCGGCGGCCTGCATGACCTGGCGGATCCAGTCGCCCTTGGGATCGAGCGCGGCCCGCCACGCCTGCGAGAGCTGGTCCTTGGTGAGCGGGGTGCCGAGGGTGGCGACGATCTCGTCGCCGGCGCGGGTGCGCCACTTCATCTCGCCGGAGTAGGCGAGGAAGATGACCGGGCGCACGACGTTGTCGGCGAGGGCGGGGCCGTAGCCGTAGGAGTAGTCGGAGACGCTGCGCTGGAAGCCCTCGGCGTCCTCGCTGTATTCGACGAAGGGGATCGGGCTGTCGTCGGACCGGAACGGCGTGCCGGTGAGCTGGAGGCGGCGGGTCGCGGGCTCGAACGCCTCGCGGATGCCGTCGCCCCACGACTTGGCGTCGCCCGCGTGGTGCACCTCGTCGAAGATGACCAGCGTCTTGCGCGCCTCTGTGCGGGCGCGGTGCAGGGCCGGGTGCATGGCGACCTGGGCGTAGGTGACGGCGACGCCGAGGTAGTCGCGCGAGGTGGTGCCCTGGCTGTTCTTGAACTCCGGGTCGATGCTGATGCCCACCCGGCTGGCGGCGTCGGCCCACTGGCGCTTGAGGTGCTCGGTGGGGGTGACGATGGTGATCGCCCGGATGACGCCGTTGGCCAGCAGTTCGCTGGCGATACGCAGGGCGTAGGTGGTCTTGCCCGCGCCGGGGGTGGCGACGGTGAGGAAGTCGCGCGGTTCGCGCCGGAAGTAGAGGTCGAACGCCTCCTGCTGCCAGGCGCGCAGCTTGGGCGCGGTGCCCCATGCCGCCCGATCCGGGTAGGAGGGGGAAAGATGGGAGGCGGCGAACGTGCTCAACGGTCGCCTCCCGCCGCCGAGCGCGTGCCGGTCAGCTCCCTCACGCCATCACTCCCGGGGCTCGTGTGCTTCGCTCTTTCCACAGTGGCCCAAGAGTAATCGGCGTCACCGACAAGACGTGCCGTGCACGCGGGATCCTGGCCAACCGGCTCCTTGCGTGCTATGGGCGTCACGCGGCTTATCGCACGCTCGCCAGGACCGCGTCCACCGCCGACGTACTGGCGTTATCCGCAGGCTGGGCCAGCCCGACGAGCAGGATGTGCCGTTCGCTGCGAGTGAGAAGTGTCACGCGCAGGTGAGCCGGGCGGTTGACCACGTCGCGGTACTCCGCGCGGAAGGCCCGGGTGTGACCGCCGGGCACGGCCCGGTCGTCGACGAGCGCGACCCGGTCGCCCTTCAGAAGCAGCCGGGAGTACAGGTCGGCGGCGTCGGCCGCCGCCTTCTTCGGCGGGGCCGTGACGCCGGTGACCCTGCGGGCCATGACGAGGGCGGACTCACCGCGCCTGACGACCGAGGTGAAACCCGTGACCGGCGGTACGGTGCCCTCGCTCCACCCCACGGGCAGCGGGATCGTCACCCCGGCCAGGCCGTCCACCAGTCGCCCGTCGCGCGGTTCCGGCGTCACCAGGTCGGCGGCCAGCGCGACGACGCCCACGGCGAGCAGGGCGGCGAGCAGGAGCGCCAGGAGCACGCCCGCCCTCTTGGCCAGGGACCGGCTCACGCCCCGAGGCGGCCCCTTGGGGACCGTGGGCGCGCCGTAGAAGCGCGCGGACGGCGGCAGGGACTCCCAGGTGTCCTGTCCGCCCGTACGCCGAGGGTGCTCATCCACCGTGACACCTCCTCGCCGCTGTCCTATCACTCCTCGGCCCGCTCATCCCCTGATCTGTTGTGCCCGTTACGCACGGGACGGAAATCGTCTCCCGGTGAAGTCACGCCTCCCGCGTACGGCCCGCCAGGACCACGGAGGCCAGCGCGACGCACGCCATCATCGAGGCGATGACGAGGAACCCGGTGGCGACCTGCGACGCGCTCGCGTACCCGATCACGTTGGAGACCGCGCCCGCGATGCCGATCGCGAGGGCGGAGCCGAGCATGTCGGTCACCGAGAGCGAGGCCGAGTTGGCGCCCTGCTCCTCGACGGGCGACTGCTTGAGCGCGGTGACGCTGACCGTGGTCATGGCCAGGCCCATGCCCAGGCCCGCGACGATCCAGGCGGGCGCGGCGATCCAGCCGGAGACACCGGGCACCACGGACAGCAGGGTGACCAGCACGCCGGCGCTCACGCAGGCGCCGCCGAAGCGCATACGGCGGTGGGGCTCGCTCTCGCGCCTGCTCTGCAGGTAGGAGCCGAAGGACCAGCCGAGCGCCCCGGCGGTGAGCGCGAGGCCGGCGCTGGTGGTGTCGAAGTCCTTCACGTCGCTGAGGGCGCGCGGGATGTTGGCGTTGACGCCGAAGAAGGCGGCGGAGTAGAGCCCGCGCATCATGACGGTCGTCGGCAGCCCCCGGCGGAAGCGCAGGGCGCCGGGGGGAAGCAGGCGGTGCAGGCCGAAGCCGAGCATGGCGAGCGCGGCGACCGTGGCGAGGGTGCCCTCCAGCGGCCGGGCGGCGCTGCCCTCGGTGCCGAAGAGCAGTTCGACGCCGAACAGCAGCAGCCCGGCGCCGCCCGCCGCGAGGGTGGCGGCGACGGTCATCGGGCCGGGCCGGGAGCGGGGGCCGGTGCTGGGCTCGACGTCCACGCTCACGGGCCGGGTCAGCACCGGGACCAGCATGATCAGGGCGGGGACGACGATCGGGATGATCCCCCAGAAGACCCACTGCCATCCGGCGTGGTCGGCGACCAGTCCGGCGATCGCGGGGCCGACCATGGCGGGCACGACCCAGGCGGCCGACAGCGCCGCGAAGACCTTGGGCCTGACCTCGGCCGGGTACACCCTGGCGATCACGACGTAGAGGGCCACCATCGCGGCTCCGGCGCCGAGGCCCTGAACCCCTCTGGAGATCACGAACACCGCTCCGGAGGTGGCGGCGCCCGCCAGGCCCATGCCGATCACGAACAGGACCACACCGGCGACGAACGGCACCCGGTAGCCGCGCCGGTCGGACCACAGCCCGGCGACCACGTTGGCGAACAGGCTGGCGATGAGGAAGGCGGAGAAGCTGATGCCGTACAGACGTTCGGCGTCGAGCACCTTGGAGACCTCGGGCATGACGACGCCGACGGACATTCCCTCGAAGGCGATGAGGGTCACGACCATCAGGATGCCGATGGTCGCGGTACGGTGATCGGCCCCGAAGATGCGGGGGGATTGGTATGGAGTGCCGAGAGTCTTCGGTGCTGTCACCAGACCATGTTAAACGGCTGTTTTCATACGGTATGCGGCCCACATCTCATGCATGCGCTCGGCCTGCCCCTGCGTGAACTCGCTCATGCACCGGTCGTGGGAGTAGTCCATGAAGTTGTGCACCGGGTCGAGCCCGCCGCGCGGGCAGGTGTCCTTGCCCACCGGGCACGCCTCGGTCGGCGAGCCCTGCGGCGGGGTGTCCGCGACGCCGTCGCCCGGTTCCTCGCAGCCGTTCTCGAAGGTGTGGAACAGGCCGAGCCAGTGGCCGATCTCGTGGACGCCGGTGAAGCCCCGGTCGAAGTCGCGCAGCGTCCCTCCGGGCAGGGTGCGCCAGTCGATGACGACGCCGTCGAGCCGGGGGCTGCCCGAGTACCAGAAGGGGTAGGTGGAGAAGCCCAGCACGAGCTCGCTGAGCTGGCCGATGTAGAGGTTGAGCGTGCGGGCGTCGCCGCGCCGCAGCCGGGTTTTCATGATCGACTCGTGGGCCAGCGGGTCGGCGAACCATTGGGTGTTGGCGACGGGCGTGATGCCGTCGAGCCGGAAGCGCACGCCGGTGTCGACGCCGCCGTGCTTTCCGCCGTAGGCGGCGTTGAGGATGGCGATCTGGGCCCTGACGGAGGCGTCAGGGACGCTCTTGGTGCCGTCGGTGAGCACGTGGACCCAGGTCGGCACGGTGATCCGACTGGGCGCCGGCGCGCCGCCCCGCTGGTCGGCGAGGTCGGAGAGCACCTCGCTGACCTCTCCCGGGCCGGGCGGGCGCGGTTCACGCCGGCCGGGCGCGGCCCCGGCGGTCCTGGCGCACGAGAGGCCGGACGCGGTGACGGCGCCCTCGGCGCCTACGGTGATTGCGGATGGTCGCGCGGGCCCGGCTGCGAGCAGGCACACCAGAGCGACGGCGGTCGCACGCCGGGCCATGCATTCCCCCGATACGGCATGGGCTGGTCGGATACCCCGACCGTAGCCCTACCGGGGGCGATCACCCGTGATCAACACTCACTGCTTGTCGTCGCCCTCGCCGCCACCGGACGGCAGCCCCTCGTAGATCTCCTTGCACTCGGGGCAGACCGGGTACTTCTTCGGGTCACGACTGGGGACCCAGATCTTGCCGCAGAGGGCGCGGATCGGCGTGCCGGTCACCATGCTCTCGGTGATCTTGTGCTTGTCGGCATAGTGCGAGAACCGCTCGTGATCGCCGTCGCCGTGCGACGTGCGAGGCGTGGTCTCCTGCTCGGGAAGGATCTTCGTGCTCACCCTCTCGAGTCTATGCCCGCACGCGAGCGGTCCCCTTCCCGGCGGCGGGGAAGGGCGGCCAGCCCCGCCGTCCACCCCAGTGCCGCTCCCCACAGCAGGCCGGCGACGAGCCCGCCCGCGAGCAGCAGCCCGTACGTTCCCGGTCCCGCCTCGGCGCTGTGGGCCGGCAACGCCGAGCGGGGCAGGTTGGCCAGCGCGGCCCCGAGCGCGAAGGCGCCCCAGGTGGTCCAGAACCCGCGCCGGGTGCTCGCGACCACGGCCACCAGGACCAGCCCGGCGAGAAGTTCCGTGAGCGCTCCGAGGGTTCCGGGCAGGGCGGAGCCGCCGGGCAGCCCGTACGGCAACCCGACCGCCGACGGAACGGCCAGGTGGCCGACCCGGGTCACGAGCGCGGCGCCGTACAGCCAGAAGCCCGCGACGATCAGGACGGTGACGATCGCGGGCAGACTATTGCGACCAAAGCTCATGTTCGGCAGGCTAGCGGGCGCCCAGAACCCCACGAAAGCCCGGGAGTTCCACGAATGAAGCGCGCCCGGCTGATCGCGGCGGCCACCGCTCTCGCCGTCGCGGCCGCAGGCGGCGCCGCGGCGGCCGGCCGGGCCGCCCCCGCGCCCACCGCCAGGTATGTGACCGACGACTCCGGCAGGGCGCTGGTCCTGCACGGCTTCAACACCGCGAGCAGCGCCAAGAGCACCCCGGACGGCCTGCCCGAACTGACCGAGGCCGACGTCGAGCGGGAGTACCGGGACATGGGCACCAACTTCGTCCGCTTCCTGCTCCAGTGGCGCGCGGTCGAGCCTTCCCCCGGCACCTACGACACGAAATATCTGGACAAGGTGGCGGAGCGGGTGGCCTGGTACGGCAAACGCGGCTACCACGTCATGCTCGACATGCACCAGGACCTGTGGGGCGACGGCATCACCCCCGATCGCAGCGCGGGCAACGGCGCCCCCGCCTGGGCCACCCACCTGGACGGCCTGCCGGTCGCCACCGGCCAGCCCACCTGGGAGCTGTACTACCTGCAGCCCGGCGTCATCCGCGCCTTCGACCACTTCTGGAACACCACCGGCGAACACCCCGAACTGATGGACCGGTACGCCAAGGCGTGGCGCGCGGTCGCCGCCCGCTTCAGGGACGACCCGGCGGTGCTCGGCTACGACCTGATGAACGAGCCGTGGGGCGGCTCGGTGCAGGGCGCCGCCTTCGAGACCGGCCCGCTGGCCGACCTCTACCGCACGGCCATCGCCGAGATCCGCGCGGTGGACGCGGACAACTGGATCTTCCTCGAACCGCAGGCCGTCGGCGTCAACTGGGGGCTGCCGTCGGCGCTGCCGCACTTCGCCGACCCGCGTGGCGGACCGCCGCGCATCGCCTTCGCGCCGCACCTGTACCCGCTCCCCCTGGACCTCGGCGAGGACTACACGGCGGGCTCGAAGGAGTGGACCGACCGCACGCTCGGCTGGTGGCGCGACAACGTCCTGCGGACGGCCGAGCGGATGCGGGCGCCGGTGCTGCTGGGCGAATTCGGCCTGGACATGACCCGGCCGGGGGCATCCGACCTGGTGGGACGGGTGCTCGACCTGACGGACGAGACGGGGATGGGCCGGGCGTACTGGTCGCGCGACCCCGGGGCGTGGGGGCCCTACGACGAGAAGGGGAAGGCCGGGCCGCTGGTCGGCGTGTACGACCGGCCGTACCCGCGCGCGGTCGGCGGGGTTCCGCTGCGCGTCTCCCACGACGCCGCGAGCCGGACGCTGCGGGTGGTCTTCGACGCGAACGAGACCGGCCCGACCGAGATCTATTTGCCCAGGTCGGGCTTCCCACGCGGCGGGCGGGCCTCGCTCGGCGAGGCGCACTGGGACGAACGGCGCCGGGTCCTCACGGTGAGGACACCCCCGTCCGGCCGCGTGGACCTGCTCGTCACCCCGGCCTGAACCACTACCGGCCCGAACCGGCGGTCACCCCGGCCCGGACGACCACGCCGCCTCCCACTTCCGGACCGAGCCGGTCGTCACCCGGCCTGAACGACGCGGCCCGAACCACAGGAACGGCCCCCCGTCTGACGAGCAGACGGGGGGCCGTTCCTGACGCGGGGGGGTCAGCCGATGTGGACCGGCTCGCCCTCGACCTTGCGGCCGGAGCGGACGAGCAGCGCCAGCGCCGCGGTGATGAGCGCCACGATCGTGCTGACGGTGAACGCGGTGTTCATGCCGTCCATGAACGACAGCCGCACGGCGTTGGACAGCGCGTCGACGACCTGCTGCTGCAGGCCCTGGGTGAGCTCGGGTGGGACGGTGCCGAACGCGGCCGCCTTCTCCAGCCCCTCAAGGGCCGGCGCCGGCATGGCCTGGCCGACCGGGCCGAGGTAGCCGCCCAGCTTGTCGGAGATCGTGCCCGCCATGACGGCGCCCAGGATCGCGGTGCCGAGGGCGCCGCCGACCTGCATCGCCGACTGCTGGATGCCGCCTGCGGCGCCGCTGAGCTCCATGGGCGCGTTGCCCACGATGATCTCCGTGGCGCCGACGAACACCGGCGACATGCCGAAGGCCAGCAGCAGGAACGGCAGGCCGGTCTCCACGAAGGAGGCGTCCATCCCGATCCGCGACATGAGGAACATCGCGAGCGCGGTGATCAGCAGACCCGCCGACATGGTGATCTTCGGGCCGAGCTTGCCGAGGGCGACGGCGGCCAGCGGCGAGGCGACGATCATGCCCGCGCTCATCGGCAGCATCCGCAGACCGGCCTCCAGCGGGTCGAGTCCGTGGACGCCCTGGAAGAAGAAGCCCAGGAAGAACATGGCGCCGAACATCGCGAAGGCCACCATCATCATCAGGACGGTGCCGATGGAGATGGACGGGTTGCGGAAGAGCGACAGCGGAACCAGCGGGTCCTTCGCCCGGCCCTGCCACCAGATGAAGGCGGCGGCCAGCACCACGAAGACCGCGGCCCAGATCAGGGTCAGCGAGTCGGTCCAGCCCCACTCCGGAGCCTTGATGATCGTCCAGACGAGGGCGAACATCATGCCGGACAGCAGCACCACACCCGGCCAGTCGATCTTCGAAAGCACCCCGGCGCGGTTCTCCTTGAGGACCATGATGCCCACGACCAGCGCGACGACGCCGACGGGCACATTGATCCAGAACACCGACTGCCAGTTGACCTTCTCGACCAGCAGCCCGCCGAGGATCGGGCCCGCGGCGCTGGACAGACCGATGATCGCACCCCAGGCGCCCATGGCCTGGGCCAGCCTCTCCTTGGGGAAGGCCGAGCGCAGCAGCGCGAGGGCGGCGGGCTGGAGCAGCGCGCCGAACAGTCCCTGGAGGACGCGGAAGATGATCAGCGAGGTGACCGAGTCGCTCAGCGCGATGGCCGCCGAGCTCAGCGCGAAGCCCACGACACCGACGAGGAAGACCCTCCGGTGGCCGTAGATGTCACCCAGCTTGCCGGCGGTGATGAGGAACACCGCGAGCGCCAGCAGGTAGCCGTTGGTCACCCACTGCATGTCGGAGAGGGTCGCCTTGAGCTCTGCTCCCATTTTCGGAGCAGCGACGCCCATCACGGTGCCGTCGAGCATCACCATGATGACGCCGAGGCTGACCGCGAGGAGCGTCAGCCATGGATTGCCGACGCTCGCGCCCCCTTCCGACGATGGCGGTGAGCCCACCGTCTTCGTGTTCGCCATACCTGTCCCCCTCACTGCTTGCCGCCCCATCCAGGGCATGCGTCTCTAAAGCCTCAGACAACTTATGTCATACTATGACACATGACAAAGGGTTTTTAATCGACACCCCCTGACTAATGTCAGTGTGTGACACGGCGGTAGCGAGGGAGTGAAGTCTGTGGGACTGCGCGAGCTCAAGAAGGAGAAGACGCGCAACGCGCTGCTCGACGCGGCGCTGGATCTGTTCCTCGAACAAGGGTACGACGCCACCACGATCGAGCAGATAGCGGGGGTGGTGGACGTCTCCCCACGTACGTTCTTCCGCTACTTCCCCAGCAAGGACGACATCCCGCTCCACTTCCACGATCAGGGAGAGGAGACGATGATGCAGGTCCTCACGAGCCGACCGGAGGACGAGCCTCCGTTCACCTCGATGGCGCTCGCGGTGCGGGCGGTGATTCAGGACATGTCCGCCTCAACGGAGGAGGAGCGGGGAAGGTTCCTGAAAATCCGGCGGCTGCTCGAACTGAATCCGGCCCTCGTCGGCAAGTCCGCCGCCCGGGGTGCGGCCACGGAGCGGGTCTTCGCCAAGGAGATCGCCCGCAGGCGCGGCACCGACGTGCTCACCGACCAGGTCGCACACCTCGTCGTGGTCTTCGCCGTGTCGACCATGCGGGTCGGCTTCGAGTGCCCGACGCCGGAGGGCGACCTCGCGAGCATCACCGACCGCATGGAGGCGGCGGTCACCCTCACGGAGAACGCGCTGCGCCCCGGCTGGGACCTCTAGTTCATCGTCGGGTCGTCAGGGCACGTCGCGACGAAGGCCAACTCGCCCGGCTGACGGCGCAGCACCCGGCGCCACAGCGAGCCGGGGTCGTCGTGGAAGGTGTCGCCCGCCTCCGAGTCGACGACGTACCAGTGGCCGTCGGAGATCTCCCCTTCGAGCTGGCCGGCGCTCCATCCGGCATACCCGGCGAAGATGCGCATCTGCGCGATCTCGCCCTGGAGAATCTCGGGCGGCGCGTCGAGGTCGACCGTGCCCAGCCGTGAGACCGACGGCGTGCCCTTGTGCAGGCGCCGCCAGCCCAGCGGCTCCTCGCCGCTGGGCACCGCGGCCAGCGCCAGAGCGCTGTCGGTCTGCACGGGCCCGCCCTCGAACAGCACCGACGGCCCCGTCACCAGGCCCTCCCACACCGGCAGCACCTGGGTGACCGTGACGTCGCTCGGCCGGTTGAGCACCACGCCCAGGGTGCCGCCGTCGACGTCGTGCTCCAGGATCAGCACCACGCTGCGCCGGAAGTTCGGGTCGGCCAGCGCCGGTGTCGCCACGAGCAGTCCGCCGACGTAGATCGCCTCCGCCATGCCTCCATCATGAGGGAGGAGTGGCCCATCTCGCTCCCCCGGGTTACTGATGTTACTGATGGTGACACATTGGGCACTGTAGGTAGCAAAGATCACCATGCTGGGGGAAGCAATGGCCGTTGGCACCCGCCTCATCATCGCAGCACTGGCGGCGCCACTGGGAATCGCCGTCCTCGCGCCCGCCGCCGCCCAGAGCGCCTCCGCCTGGCCCGGCGGCCAGAGCGACCCGTTCACGGTGGACGCTGGCAAGGTCAGCTGCGGCGACGGCGGGCGGGTGTTCGTCAAGCTCAGGAGCCAGCGACGCGAGGTCGTGCGCTACTCCCTGACCAGCGACGACAGGACCCTGGCCGACGGCAGCATCAGCCCGCGCAGAACCGTCAGAGAGTCGCTGCGCGTCCCCAGGGGCGAGCGCCTCAACATCGAGGCGTACTCCATCGTGGAGGGCGAGGAGGACACCCTCGTCGACAGCGCCACCATCGACAACCCGTGCGGGCGGCAGGGCTGGCGCGGCAGCGGCCTGGGCTTCGACCGCTGGGGCGACAACGGCTGGGGCGACAACGGGCGGGACAACGGCTGGGGCAACGGCTGGGGTGACAACGGGCGGGGCAACGGCTGGGGTGATCGCGACGGCTGGGGTGACGGTGGCGACGAAGGCTGGGGCGACAAGGGCTGGGGCGAGGACGGCGACAACGACTGCGACAACGGCTGGGACGACGACTGCGGCGGCCGGGGCTGGGGCCGCGAGCGCGACGACCTGCCCTTCACCGGACCGCCCGCCGACCTGATGGGCAAACTCGCGACAGCCGGCGGGCTGGTGCTCACCGGCGGCCTGGTCTGGTGGTACGGCAGCATCTGGCCGCGCCAGAGCTACTCCCCGCCGCCCGCGCCCCGCCGCCGCGAGGATCCGTCCTAGGTCACCCCGAACCGGGCAGCCGCAGTACGCCCTGGGGATCCCTGATGTCGGTGACGATCTGCGGGGTGCCCTGGAGCGCGCCCTCCCTGTCCACCGTCATGGCCAGCGCCCGATCCCCCTGGCAGTTCTTCTGGGCGGGCTCGCAGAACAGCACGTAGCCCGCCAGCCGGTCCACCGTGCCGGGCGCCAGCCGCCAGATGCCCACCACGTGCGCGGCCGCCGCGTTCGGCCGGTTGGCCAGCAGCCAGGCGCTCGCCGTCGCCTTCACCTTCCTCTCGAACTCCTGCCGCTCGGCGAACGGCCGCACCACCCGGGCCGAGACGACCGGCGGCGCCGTACGGTCGGCCCGCTGGGCGTAGGAGGCGACCACGTGGGCCCGCCCCGCCAGCGCGGCCAGGCGCTTGCCGTCGGTCACCCGGAGCAGCGTCGGCAGTCGGGCGTCCGTCGCGGGCAGCCCGGCCACGACCTCGGGGACGGCGAAGCTCACCGACAGCGCCCGCTCGTCGGGCAGGCAACCGCCGATCGTCGTGAGAAGCGGTTTGATCGTCTCGTTGGTGGGCGCGCCCTCGACCCAGACCTCGCTCAGCGGCCAGTCGGCCGCCACGAGCGGATGCCCGCACGAGCGGAACCCGTCGGCCAGGCGCCGCCAGGTGTCACCGTGCGTCTTGGCGCGGGCCACGGCCGCCGTCAACTGCTCACCGCAGGGCTTGCGCCGGCAGGTGCCCTTCTCGGCGTCGACCCGCAGCCGCACGGCGGTGTCGGGGTCGCCCTTCAGCGCGAACGTCACCTCGGAGCCGCTGTCCTCCAGAAGCAGGTTGCGGACTTCGACGACGGTCAACTGGCCGGGGAAGTGTTCGTTCGCGAGCCGTTCGGCCGTCTGCCTGTCGTCCGAGGTGCCCACCACGGAACATCCGGCCAGCACCAACACGGCCGACATCCCGAGTCCCGCCAACCAGCGCATGGTCGCCTCCCTGATCGTCGCGCCCCGCAGGGGGTTCTCCCGTCCCCGGGATCCGGCCGACGGGACGTCGTCGGGCGGGGCGGGGTCGCGGCCGGGTGGCGCCCTCGGGGCCGCCGGCCGGAGTGCGGCGGGAGGCGGTGGGGGCGGCCGGCCGTGACGGACGGGGTGGAACCCGCCGTGAGGCGGGTGAGCGCCACGGCTGGGCCGTGGCGCTCTCGAACGGACACCTAGGACACATCGGACCTAGGACACACGATGGAGGGCTGTGTGTCCAGTGCCGGATCAGGCCTCTGTGAAGCCTCGCGCGCGACCGCCCGCCGACTCGCGCACGGCGGCGGCCACCGCCGTCGCCACGTCGGGGTGGAAGACGCTCGGGATGATGTAGTTGGGGCCGAGTTCCTCCGGTGTCACCACCGCGGCCAGCGCACCCGCCGCCGCCAGCAGCATCTCCTGGGTCACCCCCGCCGCCTGCGCGTCGAGCAGGCCGCGGAAGACGCCCGGGAAGGCCAGCACGTTGTTGATCTGGTTCGGGTAGTCGGAGCGCCCCGTCGCCACCACGGCCGCGTGCTCGCGGGCGTCGTCGGGCGAGACCTCGGGCTCGGGGTTGGCCAGCGCGAACACGACCGCGTCCGAGGCCATCGTGGCGATGTCGTCGCCGGTGAGGATGCCGGGGGCCGAGACGCCCACGAAGACGTCGGCGTCCTTGACCGCGCCGCGCAGGTCGCCCGCGTAGCCGTCGGCGTTGGTGTGCTCGGCGATCCACCGCAGCGACTCGTCGAGGTCGTCGCGGCCGCTGTGGACGGCGCCCAGGTAGTCGCAGACCACCACGTTGCGCGCGCCCGCCGCCAGCAGCAGCCGGAGTACGGCGGTGCCCGCCGCGCCCGCCCCCGCCATGGTGATCTTCACGTCCTCGATGTTCTTGCCGACCACCCGCAGCGCGTTGGTGAGCGCGGCCAGCACGCAGATGGCGGTGCCGTGCTGGTCGTCGTGGAAGACCGGGATGTCGAGCAGTTCGCGCAGCCTGCGCTCGACCTCGAAGCAGCGCGGCGCCGAGATGTCCTCCAGGTTGATGCCGCCGAAGCCGGGGGCGATCACCTGCACCGTGCGGACGATCTCGTCGACGTCCTGCGTGTCGAGGCAGATCGGCCAGGCGTCGATGCCCGCGAAGCGCTTGAACAGCGCCGCCTTGCCCTCCATGACCGGCAGCGCGGCCTCGGGGCCGATGTTGCCGAGCCCGAGGACGGCCGAACCGTCGGTGACGACCGCGACCGTGTTGCGCTTGATGGTCAGGCGCCTGGCGTCCTCCTTGTTGCGCGCGATCGCCATGGAGACGCGGGCCACGCCCGGCGTGTAGGCCATGGACAGCTCGTCGCGGTTGCGGAGCGGCACCTTGGAGCTCATCTCGATCTTGCCGCCGAGGTGCATGAGGAAGGTGCGGTCGGACACCTTGTGGATGACCACGCCCTCGACGGCCTCAAGCTGGTCGACGATGGCCTGGGCATGGTCGGTGTCGCGGGCGGCGCAGGTGACGTCGATGCGGAGCTTCTCGTGACCGGCGTTGGTGACGTCGAGGGCGGTGACCACCCCTCCCGCCGACTCTACGGCGTGGGTGAGGAGGCTGACGGCCTTGCCGCCAGCGGGCACCTCCAACCGCACGGTGATGGAGTACGACACACTCGGGACGGTCGCCACGTCTTCCGCTCCTTCAGGCCTGACCAAGAGTGCCTTCCATGGTGCCACCTCCGGAGAGTGAACGGTCCCTCCGCGAGGTCGCGCGCATTGTTCAGCACAAGTCAGGAAATGCTGGTACTTGGGGTTCGTCTTTCCCACTAGCGTCACCCCGCACCACCTGCACGAAGGAGACACATGCGCACCGCCGTCCTGCTCGCCTCCGCCGGACTCGCCTTACTCACGGCAGCCGCCCCCGCCACCGCGTCCGAAGCGGGCCTGCGCATCAACCACGTCCAGACCATCGCCACCCACAACAGCTACCACCTTGAGGTCACCGACGAGGAGAAGGACGTCCAGCGCAGGACCGACCGCAACTGGTGGAACCTGCAGTACTCGCACACCGCGATCCCCAACCAGTTCGCCACCCAGCGCGTGCGCGGCATCGAACTCGACGTCTTCCCCGACCCCCAGGGCGGCCTGTACACCAAGCCGCTCGTGCGCCGCGACGCCGGACTGCCCGACCTGACCGACCCCGACCTCGCCAAGCCCGGCTTCAAGGTGCTGCACTGGGGCGACCACGACTACGGCACCAACTGCTCGGCGCTGGTCACGTGCCTGCGCCAGGTCAAGCAGTGGTCGGACGCCAACCCCGGCCACGTGCCGATCACCGTCCTGACCGAGCTCAAGCGCACCGACCCGGCCAAGGAGGCCGTCGGCGGCGCCAAGAGCCCGCCCTGGAACACCGCGCTGCTCGACGCGCTCGACGCGGAGATCCGCTCGGTCTTCCCCGAAGAACGGCTGATCACGCCGGACACCGTACGCAGGGAGGGGCTGACGCTGGAGGAGTCGGTGCTCCAGCACGGCTGGCCGCGCCTCGACCGCTCGCGCGGCAAGGTGATGTTCTTCATGGACAACCTGGACCGCGCGCTCCAGGCCCACTACCTGGCCGGACGGCCCAGCCTGGAAGGCCGGGTGATGTTCACCAACTCCCGGCCCGGCCGCGACGACGCCGCCTTCATCGGCTGGAACGACCCGCAGAACGGCAACACCGCCCAGATCCAGGACTTCGTCCGCAAGGGCTACTACGTCAGGACCCGCTCCGACGTGCCCTTCGTCGAGGCCCGCTCCGGCGACACCACCCGGCTGCGCGCCGCACTCGACAGCGGCGCCCAGATGATCAGCACGGACTTCCCGATCGTCGGCCTGGCCGCCCGCAACGGCACCGACTACGTCGCCGAACTGCCCGACGGCAAGATCGCGCGATGCAACCCGGTCAGCGCCCCGCGCCGCTGCGACGAACGCCGTCTGGAGGTCAGTTCAGCGCCTCGGCAGCGGTGACGACCAGCTCGACGCACACCGGTACCGGGATCGTGGTGCTGTCGAGCACCAGGTGGTAGAGACAGGCGTCGGCCGGATCCGCACGGTAGAAGTGCCGCACGTACGCCGTGCGGGCCCGGTCGTTGTCCTCGATGACGCGGCGCGCCTCCTTCTCCGAGACGCCCGCGAGGGTGGCCGTCTGCCGAACCCTGCGCTCCAGCGGGGCGTCCAGGCGCACGTGCAGCGCTCCCGGATGCTCACGCAGCACCAGCACCCCCGCCCGCCCCAGGAACACACCGCCCTGGAGGCGGGCGGTCTCCTTCAGCGCGCGCTCGGTCCTTCGGACGAACTCCTCCGGAGGCAGCGGCAGCGCCCCCGGAACGTACATGTCCACCCCGCCGAAGGCGACCGTCGGCAGCCGGATCGCCCCGGAGAACAGCCTGCCGAGGCCGTGCTCGGCGCGGTCGTCGTGGGCCAGCGCCTCCTCCAGCGAGCAGCCGAGCTCCCGTGCCACGGCATTCGGGATGGCGCGGTCGACGAAGGGCACACCGAGTTGCTCGGCGGCGGCCGGTCCGATGAGGTGCCCGGCCGTGCCGTACGTCGCCGAAATCGTGACGACCCGCATACACCCAGGTTAGACCCGGGCCGGCGGGTCAGAACAGCGCGCTCGCCAGCGCCCGGCGCGCCTTGGCCAGCGACGGGTCCTCGGCCGGGAGCGCGTCGAACAGGCCGAGCAGGTGCTTGCGCACCCGGTCGCGGTCGTCGCCGGAGGTGCGCTTGACCGTGGCCACGAGCCGCGCGAACGCCTCGTCGACCTGACCGGCCAGCATCTCAAGGTCGGCCGACAGCAGTTGCGCCTCGATGTCGCCCGGGTCCTCGGCACGGCGCGCGATCTCGGCCGGGTCGGCCGAGATCGTGCGCTGGATGAGCCCGACGCCCGCGAGACCCATCCTGGCGTCCTCGTCGCCCGGCACCCGCGCCAGCAGCCGCTCGTAGGCGGCCTTCGCGCCGTCGAGGTCACCCTTGTCGATGGCCTCCTCGGCGGCGACCAGGTCGGGGTCGGCCGGGGGCCCTTCCGGCTCGTCGGCCGCCTCGGGCAGGTCGGGCCGCAGGTCGGGGTTGGCCTCGTAGAACTGCTCGACCGCGCCCATCAGCTCGTCGAGCCAGCGCCTGATCTCAGGTTCCGGCAGCACCTGCTGGAAGCCGGTGACCGCCTGGCCCTGGAAGATGGCCAGCACCGTCGGCACCGCCTGCACGCGCAGGGCCTGCGCGATCTGCGGGCTCACGTCGACGTTGACCCGGGCGAGCACGGCTCGGCCGCCCAGGGAGCCCACCACGTTCTCCAGCGCCGGGCTGAGCTGGGCGCTGCCGGGAGAGCGCGACGACCACAGGTCGAGGATCACCGGGACGGTCCGCGACCGCTCGACGACCTCGCTGTTGAAGGTGTCCTCGGTGACCTCGATCGGGGCGGCCGCGGCCTGCGGCCCCGTGGCACCCCTCCTCGCCTGCGCGTCCAGTGCCTGCTTGCGCGCGCCCAGGTCGACCGCTCCGTAGAGAGATCCGGGCCTAGAGAAGTCCGCCATGTTCCTCATCTTGCCGCATGCCGGAGACCGCGAAGTCACCCGCGGCCACCCTCAGCGTTCGCAGTTGGCCGAACATGGCGGTCAGTTCGGCTTCGCCGTACATGTCCATGCCGAATTCGGCGGCCATCAGGTCGGCCGTCGCCCGCCCCACCGTCCGCCGCCCCGCCTCGGTGATCTCGGCGAGCACACCGCGCCCGTCACGGGGGTTGGGCAGCCGGGTGACGAACCCGGAGCGCTCCAGCCGGTCGACCGTGTTGGTGACGCTCGTCGGATGGACCATGAGCCGCTCGCCGATCTTCGACAGCGGCAGCGCGCCGGTTCTGCTGAAGGTCAACAGCACCAACGCCTCATACCTGGCGAAGGTCAAGTCGTACGGCTTCAGGAGCGAGTCAAGTTGCGACAGGAGGATCTGGTGCGCTCTCATGATCGAAGTGACGGCGGCCATGGCGGACGAGGGCCCGAAGTGAACACGCCAGCTCTCAGCGGCGCGCTCGATCGGATCGAACGGCAGGTTGAGGGACTTCGGCTGTGGCACAGCGCTACGTTAGCGCTGGTTCGCCGGAATCCGTAGCCGGGCCCGCGTCATCGCTTGACCAAGAACGCGGACGCCAATCATCACGCTCAGTTATGGTTCTCGCACGAAGGGTGACGGAGAAGCCAAGTCCGATCGGCCGTGGGGACGGCCTGGACACCGCGGACTCTCCGCCACCGAAGGGCACGGGGGGTGCTTTGATGAACGTCAACGGGGTTTCGGGTGCGTGAGCACGCGGGAGTGGCTCGCGAGGAGCTCAAGCAGGGCGCGGCGGTCACGGTGGCCGTCCTGCTCGCGCTGGGGTCGCTGGCGGCGTGGAGCGTGCTGATCCCCGGCGTCGACGCGTGGGAGAACATCGTCGTCGCCGTGATCGGCTCGCTGACGCTGACCGGACCTGTCGCCGCCGCGTTCGCCGCGTGGGTGGCGCTGCGCAAGCGGCGGGCGCTGCGCGGGCGGCCGCTGTCGGCCTGGCGGGCGCTGAAGCTGCCGCTGGCCATCGTGGCCGTGGTGCTCGGCTCGTTCACCGCCACGGTGCTGGTCCTCGCGGTCAAGACCCTGCTCACCGAGCAGGCCGGACGGCTCAGCGTGTCGGGGCTCGGCATGGGCATGGCGGGGCTCGCGCTCTACTCGGTCATCGGGTGGGTCGCCGGATGGCTGGTGCCGCACCCCGTCACCCCGCCCGTCGCCGGGCTCGGCTGCTACGCGGTCTTCACCTGGCTGGCCGAGGGCCGCACCTGGGCCGACCGGCTGGCGCCGGGCACGGGCGAGCCGTACGACCTGTTCCAGGGGCTCAACGGGGCGGCCTTCCTCGACCAGACGCTCTGGCTGCTCGGGGTCACCTGCGCGCTGCTGCTGGGCTGGACCGCCGTCGTCACCCGGCAGGCGCTGGTGCTGGCCTTCGCGCTGCTCGCCGTCATCGCCGCGGGCACCGGTGTCACCCGGCTGCTCACCGAGCCCAAGCCGGCCGCCGCGCAGGCCATCGCCTACAGCTGCCAGGAGTGGCCGATCACGGTGTGCGTCCACCCGGGCATGCGGGCGGGGCTCACCGAACTCGGCGCCACCTTCACCAAGATCGCCTCTCGGCTGTCCGGCACCCCCGCCGCCTTCACCCGGGTCGAGCAGCGTCCCGTCGACGAGTCGCTGCAGCACTCCGGCGGGCTCGCCCGGATCCACGTGCCCGACCTGTCCGCCGGATTCGCCGACGAGGCCGCCTACGAGTACATCGAGTCGCTGGCCACCCGCTGCGACGCCTCCCCCGCCTCCGGCTTCCGCGACATCGTGATGGCCTGGCTGCGCGGCGAGCCGCTGCCCGGGGGCCCGCTGCCCGAGCACCAGTACGCCGCCGCCTGGTTCTCCGGGCTGAGCGAGCCGCAGCGGCGCGAGTGGCTGCGCATGTTCTTCAACGAGTTCCAGAGCTGCAAGCTGTCGGGCGTGCACTTCGGGGGCGGCGACGCGGCCACGGCCATCCCGGTCTCGCCCACCCCCGTATATCCGGTATATCCGACGGGAATGTCACCCCAGAGCTGGCACTGATGATCGTCAGAAGGGTAGAAGTGCCCGCATGACGACAACTCCCGTGACACCCCGTCGCAGGTGGCGATATCTCGTCGGCGCCCTGGTGGCGGCCGCGCTGCTCGTCGCGGGCGCGCTGCTGGCCTGGAGCCGGCTCAACCCGGCGGGCGAACAGGTCATCGACCGCAGCGGGCCCGCGCTGCTGCGCTCCATCACCGACCTCAGCCGCTTCGAGGCGGCCACCGGCACCTTCCAGGTGGTCGTCGACCTGGAGAAGGACGCCAACTTCCTGCCCGACGCGGTCAAGGGCAGCCGCACGCTGTTCGTCGGAGCCGGCGGGGTGGACGCCTACGTCGACTTCTCCGCGCTGGCCAAGGACGCGGTGAGCGTGTCGGCCGACCGGCGCGAGGTGACCGTACGGCTGCCTCGGGCGCAGTTGGAGAAGCCCAACCTGGACAACCGGCGCTCGTACGTCTTCGCGCAGCAGCGCGGGCTCCTCGACCGGGTGCAGGACCTGCTGTCGGCCTCCCCCACCGACCAGCGCGAGCTGTACGTGCTGGCCGAGCAGAAGATCGCCGAGGCGGCCGGCGCCAGCGACCTGCGGACCCGGGCCGACACCAACACCCGGACGATGCTGGAGGGCCTGCTGCGCTCGCTCGGCTTCACCAAGGTGACGGTGAAGCACTCCGACGAGCCCTAGGCATGGCCCCGCCCCCGGGAGACCCGGAGATAAGGCATTCGCCTCATGTGCGGCAGGGGGTCTTAGGACGAGTCTTAGGAGTGCGGAAAGCAGTCACCAGCCAAGGAGCACTCCGATGAACGCCGAGATCGAATACATGATCATGAAGAACAAGCAGGAGGACCTGCGCAGGCAGACGGCCGAGCAGCGCCGCGTCCGCGAGGCCCGGCAGGGACGCCCCTCCCTGCTCGCCAGGATCCTGGGCGCATGAGCACGGGGTGCCCGCCACCGGCGGACACGAACACCCCAGACAGTACGGCGGACCGCGAAGCGGCCGCCGTACTGTCGTTCTCGGGCCCTTTCGGAGCGGCCCTGTTCTCGTTCACGGCGACGCCTTGAGCGGCGCGGCGCCGCTCGGCTGAGATCCGGGGCGTTCTCCGTCACCCCGAGGTCCGGGACGTACCGATGCCCGGTACGCCGGGCAGGACGTCGCGAACGCCGGGTCCGGCGGGCCGTCTAAGGGACGCGGATGATCAGGGCGTCGCCCTGGCCGCCGCCGCCGCACAGGCCGGCGGCACCGAGTCCGCCGCCCCTGCGCCTGAGCTCGTGGGCGAGCGCGAGCACGATCCGCGCGCCGGAGGCGCCGATCGGGTGGCCGACGGCGATGCCGCCACCGTTGACGTTGACCTTCTCCAGCGGGAGGCCGAGCTCCTTCGCCGACTGGATCACCACGCTCGCGAACGCCTCGTTGATCTCCACCAGGTCGAGGTCGGCGGCCGCCAGCCCCTGCTTGGCGAGGGCGTGCTTGATGGCGTTGGCCGGCTGCGACTGCAGTGAGGTGTCCGGGCCCGCGACGTTGCCGTGCCTGCCGATCTCGGCGAGCCAGCTCAACCCCAGTTCCTCGGCCTTCGCCTTGGACATCACCACGACCGCGCAGGCGCCGTCCGAGATCTGCGAGGCGGAACCCGCCGTGATGGTGCCGTCGGCGGCGAAGGCGGGCCGCAGCCTGGCCAGCGTCTCGGGGGTGGTGTCGGCCCTGACGCCTTCGTCGTCCTTGACCACGACCGGCTCGCCGCGCCGCTGCGGGATCTCGACGGGGACGATCTCGTCGTCGAAGACGCCGTTCTTGATGCCCGCCGCCGCGAGTTGGTGGGAGCGGGCGGAGACCGCGTCCTGCTCCTCGCGGGTGATGCCGAGCCGGGCGTTGTACCGCTCGGTGGACTCGCCCATCGCGACCTGGTCGAAAGCGCAGAACAGGCCGTCGTGCGCCATCGAGTCGACGACGGCCGAGCCACCGTACTTGACGCCCTTGCGCAGGCCGGGCAGCAGGTGCGGCGCGTTGCTCATGGACTCCATGCCACCCGCGACCACGATGTCGAACTCGCCGGCGCGGATCAGCTGGTCGGCCAGCGCGATGGCGTCGAGGCCGGACAGGCACACCTTGTTGACGGTCAGCGAGGGCACGGTCATCGGGATGCCCGCCTTCACCGCCGCCTGGCGCGAGGGGATCTGGCCGGCACCCGCCTGGAGCACCTGACCCATGATCACATACTCCACCTGCTCCGGCGACACGCCGGAGCGCTCCAGGGCCGCCTTGATCGCGATGCCGCCGAGTTCGACGGCGGACAGTCCGGAGAGTGAGCCGAGCAATCTGCCGATCGGCGTACGAGCTCCGGCGACGATGACGGATGCGGTCATGGCGGGTCCTCCTGTGCGCACGAGGGGTCGTTTGACACGATACCTACGGGTAGCCGGATGATCGCCACGGAGGTGGACCTCATAATGTTCATGCGCATCGACCACATCGGGATCGCCTGTCACGACCTTGAGGAGAAGATCGCATTGTTCACGGAGCTCTTCGACCTCACGGTGGTCGCCCGCGAGGTCAACGAGGAGCAAGGGGTCAAGGAGGCGATGTTGCACATCGCCGACGGCGCCGGCGGGGGCTCCTACATCCAGCTCCTGGAGCCGCTCAGCGCCGACTCGCCGGTGGGGAAGTTCCTGGCCAAGCGGGGCGAAGGCGTGCATCATGTGGCTTTCGGCGTCCCCGATGTGGGCCAAGCGATGGAACAGGTCGGAAGCAAGGGCGTCAGGCTGCTCGACGAGCGGCCCAGACACGGCTCGATGGGCTCGTCGATCGCGTTCCTGCATCCCAAGGATGTGGGAGGGATGCTCACCGAGTTGGTCCAAGCCGCCGACCGCTAGCAACCGCAAAACGTTCAAATGTAACTAGTCACGCAGAAAGTCGGACGGGGCCTCCTCGGCGGCAACGGCGGAGTACGCTGGCCTTCCGCCGGACATGGAGCCTGCCGCGAGGCACAGGCGCCTGGCTCGGATGCCCCGAACCCCCCGTCCGGCCGATGTAGCCGTCTCGACAACCCAGGATCGAGCCTCCATGCAGTCCGACATCGACGCCCAGCTCAACAACTTCTTCGAGGACGCCCCAGCGCGTGAGTTCGACGTGGTGCTGCGCGGTTACGACCGCCACCAGGTCCACGATCATCTGAAGCAGCTCGACGGAGAGCTGCGCCAGGCTCGCGAGCAGGTGACCAACCTGCAGCGCGGCCTGTCCGACTCCCAGCGCCAGCTGCAGGAGCAGGAACGGCCGACCTACTCCGGCCTAGGCGCCCGCATCGAGCAGTTGCTGCGCCTGGCCGAGGAGCAGGCCACCGAGCTCGTGCAGGCGGCCCGGTCGGAGGCCAACGAGATCAAGGCCGCCGCCAAGGTCGAGGCCGCCGACGTGCGCGCCGCCGCCGAGGCGGAGGCCGCCGACAAGCGCGCTCAGGCCACTCGCGAGTCCGACGAGATGCGCACCAGCGCCGAGCGGGAGGCCGAGGAGATCCGCTCGACCGCCCGCCGCGAGGCCGACGAGCTGACCGCCACGACCGAGCGCGAGGCCGCCAAGCTGCGCGCCACCGCCGACCACGAGGTGGCGGAGAAGCGCGCGGACGCCGAGCGCGAGATCGCCAAGCTGCGCACGACCACCGAGCGCGAGGTCGCCCAGCTGCGCGCCTCGACCAAGCGCGAGCGCGACGAGGTCCTGACCACCGCCAAGCGCCAGGCCGACGAGATGCGCGCCCAGGCTCAGCGGGTGCTGGAGGAGTCCGAGGCAAAGCGGGCCCAGGACGAGGCCGAGTTCGAGATCCAGCTCGCCTCGCGGCGCGAGGAGGCCGAGCGGCAGGAGGCCGAGCGCCACGCGACCGCCCAGGCCGCCACGCAGAAGCTGGTCGCCGAGGCCGAGCAGCGGGCGGCGACCGCCGAGTCCCGCGCCACCAAGGCCACCCAGCAGGCCGAGCAGAGCCGCCGCGAGGCCGACCTGCACGCCAAGCAGCTGGTCGCCAACGCCCGCAAGAGCTCCGAGCAGATCGTGTCCGACGCCAAGTCCAGCGCCGAGACGATCGTCAGCGAGGCCAAGGCCGAGGCCGAGCGCACCCGCTCCTCGATGCAGCGCCAGGTCGACGAGCTGACCCGTCAGCGCGACAGCATCACCAGCCACCTCGCGCAGCTGCGTCAGCTCCTCGGCGGTGCTCCGCTGCCGGGCATGGAGCCGGAGCCCGCGGTGACGTCCGCGCCCGCCAAGCCCGCCATCGCCGCCTCCAGCGGCACCGACAAGGCCGCCACCACGTCGGCCCCCGCCACGCCTCCCAAGACGGAGGCCAAGGCGGACGACGACAGCGAATGGTGGCAGGAATAAGAGGGGCGCCTATCACGGGGGCTAAGTGACGGCTGAAAGAGAGCCTGGCGACCTTCGGGTCGCTAGGCTCTCTTTTTGTCCTTTACTGGCCCGCTCGTGACCCATGGAGCCCTGCGTGTCGGCGGATGTCGAGACTTCTCCCGAGCCGAAGTCCGGCTTCGGACTGCCCGGAAAACCATTGTCCCGAGGCCCGTTCCTGTTCGGCCTCATCGGCGGCCTCGGGGTGCTGACCGCCATCGCCATCGGCCAGATGGTGGTCAAGTCGCTGAACACGATCATCCTGGTCGTGGTCGCGATGTTCCTGGCAGTCGGGCTCAATCCGGCCGTCGAGGCCCTCCAGCGGCGGCGCGTGTCCAGGAGGGGTGCGATCTCGATCGTGTTCGCCGGGGTGATCGTGGCCTTCACGCTGTTCGGGCTGGCCGTCGCACCACCGGTGAGCCAGCAGCTCGCCGAGTTCATCGACGCGGTGCCCGGCTACATCAGGGAGTTGGGCGCCAATCCGACGTTGCGACAGCTCGACGCGGAGTACCGGATCCTGGAGCAGGCCAGCTCGTTCGTGGCGGGGACACTGGGGCCCACGCTGGCCAGCGGCATCATGGGAGCCGGGCTGGTGGTGCTCGACGGCGTCTTCAACACCGTGACGCTGCTGGTGCTGATGCTGTACTTCCTCGGGTCGCTGCACACCATCAAGGCGTACCTGCTGAAGCTGGTTCCGGCCTCCCGCCGCGAGCGGACGAGCGCGATCAGCGAGGAGATCCTGTCCGGCATCGGCGGGTACGTCGCGGGCAACGTGCTCATCTCGGTGATCGCGGGGGTGCTGAGCTGGATCTTCCTGTCGATCGTCGGGGTGCCGTACGCGCTGGCGCTGGCCCTGGTGATCGCGCTCACCGACCTGATCCCGCTGGTCGGCGCGACCATCGGGGCGGTGCTCGTGACCGGGGTGGCGCTGCTCGACTCGGTGCCCGCCGGACTCGTCTGCGCCGTGTTCTTCGTCGTCTACCAGCAGGTCGAGAACTACGTCATCTACCCGAGGGTGATGAAGCGTTCGGTGGACGTCACCCCGGCCGTGACCGTGATCGCCGCGCTGTTCGGCGGAGCGCTCCTCGGCATCGTGGGCGCGCTGCTCGCCATCCCGGTCGCCGCGGCGATCGCGCTCATCATCCGCGAGTTGGTGCTGCCCCGCCAGGCACGGACCTGACGAAGGCGGCGACGACCGCGTTGAACGCCTCCGGCTGCTCGACGGCCGTCAGGTGCCCGGCCCGCTGGATGACCTCCAGCCGGGCGCCGGGAGCCGCCTGCGCCATCGCCTCGGCGTCGGCCACCGGCGAGATCTCGTCCTCCTCCCCCACGACGACCAGGAGCGGCACCTTCAGCGCCGCCAGCGTCTCGAAGGAGTCCTGGCGGGCGGCCATCGCCCGCTGCGCCCAGGCCACCGCGGCCGTGGGCGCCGCCTGGACCAGCCCGCGCACCCGTCCGTGCACCATGGGACGGCTCTGCCTGGTCGTCCGCCCGGTCAGCGCGGGCAGGACCTCGCGCACGAGTACGGCGGTGCCGTCCTCCAGCACCCGCCTGGCGATGTCCTCGCGCTTGTCCTTGACCGGCTCGGGGTCGGGCGCGGCCTTGGTGTCGGCCAGGACCAGGCCCAGCATGCGGTCGGGGTGGCGCCTGGCGAAGGCCATCGTCACGTAACCGCCCATCGACAGGCCGCCGATCACGGCCTGGTCGATCGACTGGGCGTCGAGGACCCGGGCCACGTCGTCGGCCATGAGGTCGATCGACGGCTCGTCGTCGCCGAGCAGTGAGCCACCGAAGCCGCGCAGGTCGGGGGTGATCACCCGGCAGCCGCCCGCCAGCCCCTCGCGCTGGGCCAGCCACATCGCGGAGGACAGGGGGAAGGCGTGAAGCAGGACGACCGGGACGCCGGTCCCGGTTGATCGCGTGTAGAGCTGCACGGACCACACCGTAGCCCCCCGGCGCGGCTCACGCAGGGCAGTCCGGAGTACCCACAGGTGGGACGGTACGCATCAGGGCAAATGCGTAGGCAACGGATGCTTGGCCGGGTTGACGCGCTTGACGATCTCGTCCAGCGCGATCCGCACGTAAGGTTCCCCCACCCACAGATGCTTGGCCCCCTCGACCCCCACGACCTCGGCCTGCGGGATCCTGGCGAAGCGGGCCCGCGCCTCCTCCGGCCGCAGGTAGTCGTCGAACTCGGGCACGAGCACGGTCATCGGGCGGCCGAAGCCGGCCCAGCCGTCGAGGTCGGCGTCGGTGGCCCGGTGCAGCGGCGGCGACAGCAGGATCGCGCCCTCGACCAGCGGGTCGCGGGCCCATTTGAGGGCGAGTTCGGTGCCGAAGGACCAGCCGACCACCCACACGTGCGGCAGGTCGTGGTACTCGGCGTACTCCAGCGCGGCGGCCACGTCGTGCCGTTCGCCGTCGCCGCCGTCGAAGGTCCCCTCCGAGGTGCCGCGCTCCGAGGAGGTGCCCCGGGTGTTGAAGCGGAGGACGGCGAGGTCGGCGAGCGCGGGCAGCCGGTTGGCGGCCTTCTTGTAGACGTGGCTGTCCATGAACCCGCCGTGGGTCGGCAGCGGGTGCAGGGTGACGAGCGTGGCGACGGGGTCGCGCTCGGCGGGCAGGGCCAGTTCGCCGACGAGGCTCAGGCCGTCGCCGGTGTGCAGTTCGATCGGTTCGCGACGGGCGGGGAGCACGGTGGCCGCGCGGATCTCCACTTCGTTCCTTTCGGGCTCAGTAACGGCTGCGGCCGGGACCGCGGTCGAGTCTCTTGCGCCAGCAGATCGTGTGCCAGTGGCGGCGTTCCTCGTCGCCTCCGGTCCAGTTGGGCCAGCTGACCAGGTGGGGGCTGCCCGCCGGGATCTCCTGGTCGCAGCCGGGGCAACGGTAGTCCTTCTCCCCTGAGCCGGTGAGCAGGCGGACCTTCCACTCTCCGTCCGGCCATTCCTCGACCTGCTCGGTGCCCCGGGGGTAGGCGAAGGGGCGGGTGGACTCCTTGCGGCGGGCGCGGCGGGGGCTCATGCGCGCGAGAAGGGGTCGAGACCTGCGGTGACGAGTTGGTCGAGCAGGGGGGCGGGGGCGAACACCTCGGCGATAACGGCACTCATCATGCCGATACCGACCACTCCCACCATTTCAAAGGCCATGCCCCCCAGTTTTCCAGAGCCGGTAGGGTGGGCCGTCATGCGGCTGGTCATCGCGCGATGCAGCGTGGATTACATGGGGCGGCTCACGGCACACCTGCCGATGGCGCCGAGGCTGATTCTCATCAAGGCGGACGGAAGCGTGAGCATCCACGCGGACGACCGCGCCTTCAAGCCGCTCAACTGGATGAACCCGCCGTGCAAGCTGAAGGAGGACGGCGGCACCTGGACCGTCACCCACGGCAAGACGGGTGAGAAGCTGGTGCTGACCATGGAGGAGATCCTCCACGACTTCTCCCACGAACTCGGCGTCGACCCCGGGCTGATCAAGGACGGGGTCGAGGCGCATCTGCAGGAACTGCTCGCCGAGCACATCACGACGCTGGGCGAGGGATACTCGCTGGTCAGGCGCGAGTACATGACGGCGATCGGTCCGGTCGACATCCTGTGCCGCGACGCGGCGGGGGCGACGGTGGCGGTGGAGATCAAGCGGCGGGGCGAGATCGACGGGGTGGAACAGCTGACGCGCTACCTCGAACTGCTCAACCGCGACCCGCTGCTGGCGCCGGTGCGGGGGGTGTTCGCGGCCCAGGAGATCAAGCCGCAGGCACGGGTGCTGGCCGCCGACCGCGGCATCGACTGCGTCACCCTGGACTACGCCGCGCTACGCGGCATCGAGCCGGAGAACCCGACGTTGTTCTAGGGGACGGGGTCCCAGGGGCGGCTCTGAGCACGCCGCCCGCCGCCGCCCGTTCCCAGATGCACGGAAACGCGCTCACCGGGGACGCCGGTGAGCGCGTTCGCCACCGCAGGGACGTTCGTCTTCAACTGCGGATACGCCGTGCTCTCGGCCTCGGTGAACCGGGGCGCCACCCATCGGCCGTGTGAGAACAGCTCGGTCTGGCCGGCGTGACACGGCGAGGCCGGGTCGGCCGACAGCCGCTGAGCGATCGTGTCGAGACCGACCCGAGGCGCAGGTCCTGCGCCGGTGTCGCCGTAGATGCGGGTAGCCGGTGAGCGGGTCCTTCGGGTTGGTCAGTCACGGTTTGGCCACGTAGGCGGCGCCGTTCTTCGCCCCACGCCGGCCCCGCCCCCAGGGAGGGGCGTCAGGGGCGGCGTTGCGGTCGCGACGTGGGGCGGGGGGTGGCGCTCGGGGAGGCCCTCAGGCCCGTGCGGTGGGCGGCGGGTGGGGGTGGCTGGGCCGTGAGGGGGGATGGGTCTTGCCCGGAAACCCGACATAGGACCCGGACATAAAGGGGATGGGTCTACACAAAGACACGAAAGACGGATGCGATGGGAGGGCGGGTGAGACATCCCGCGTCATTCCACTATTGACATGTCAGATCTGGAGATTCTACTTTTGACATATCGAGATTGGAGGATCCGCATGGGCAAGGCCTATCTGACCGGCGATTTCGCCGCCGTCCCCGACGAGATCGAGGCGCACGACCTTCCCCTCACCGGCACGCTCCCGCCCGAGCTGACCGGCCGCTACTTCCGCAACGGCCCCAACCCCAAGCCCGGCGACGACCCAGGTCACTGGTTCGCCGGCGACGGCATGATCCACGGCATCCGCCTGCACGAGGGGCGCGCCGAGTGGTATCGCAACCGCTGGGTACGCACCCGTCACTTCACCGAGAACGCGCCCTTCCTGAGCGAATCCGGCCTCGACCTCACAGCCGGCACGGCCAACACCCACGTGATCAGGCACGACGACCGGATCTTCGCCCTGGTCGAGGCCGCCTACCCCTATGAGCTGACGCCCGAGCTCGACACCATCGGCCCGTGCGACTTCGGCGGCAAGCTGACCACCGCCATGACCGCCCACCCCAAGCTCGACCCGATCACCGGCGAGCTCCACCTCTTCGGCTACGGCTACTTCCCGCCGTTCCTCACCTACCACCGTCTGTCGGCGGACGGCGAGCTGGTGGAGAGCCGCGAGATCGAGGGCCCCGGCCCGACGCTGATGCACGACTTCGCGATCACCGAGCGGCACCTGGTCTGGCTGGACCTGCCGGTGACGCTCGACCTCGACCGCGACTCGGCCATGCCGTTCGCCTACGACGAGAGCTACGGCGCCCGCATAGGCATCACCCCGCGCGCCGGCGGCGAGACCCGCTGGTTCGAGGTGGATCCGTGCGCCGTCTTCCACGTCGGCAACGCCTGGGAGGACGAGCAGGGCCGCGTCGTGCTCAACGCCGTCCGCTACACCGGCGAGACGTTCACCGGACTATGGGAGGGCATCAGCGGTCGCGCGGACCTCGCCGGGGCGGCCGCGGAGATCAGCGTGGCGAACCCGTACCGCTGGACGCTCGACCCGACCACCGGCGCGGTCACCGAGGAACTGCTCGACGACAGGGGCGTGGAGTTCCCGACGCTGAACGAGACCCGGGTGGGCCGTGAGAACCGGTTCCTGTACACGGTCGGAGTCGAGCAGATCGTCAAATATGATCATCTGACGGGGTCGGCCGCCAGCCTCGCCACCGGGGGACGCACCGGCGAGGCGGTGTTCGTCCCCGCCGAGGGGGCCATCTCGGAGGACGACGGATGGTTGTTGTCGATCGTCACCGCGAGTAGGGGTTCACGGCTGCTCGTCGCCGACGCCCGCGATCTGAAGGAGGTGGCGTCCGTGACGCTGCCGCGCCGCGTTCCCGCCGGATTCCACGGATCGTGGCTGCCCGACCACTGAGTGGCCGGTCAGGTTCGATGTCCCGTGCACGGCAGATGCAAGTGGCGATCGTGCACTCTTTCCGAAAAGGGATCATCCGTCCATAATTGAGGGCTCTGGGGGCCACAATCATGTTGGACGGGTGTGAATGTGAACCGGTCTTACCGGGGAATGTCGGCCGAGCAAAGGCTGGCGGACAGGCGTGAGCGGCTGATGACGGCCGCCTACACGCTGTACGCGAAACCGGGCTTCTCCGCTACGACGATCGAAAGGCTCTGCTCGGAGGCGCGGATCTCCAACCGCGCCTTCTACGAATGTTTCGGCGGCCGCGAGGAACTCCTTCAGGCACTGCACGAGCGATGCGTCGAGGAAAGCCTCGCGGTCGTGGCCAAAGCGTTACAGGAAGCGCCTGCCACGCTCATGGACAGAATCGCCTCCGGAGTGCGCGCGTATATGGAATTCGCGACCGCCGACTGGCGCCGGGCCCGCATCATGCACCTGGAGGTCCGCAGGTCAGGCGATGTGCTCGCGGTGTCGCGGCAGCGCGCCGTCGCCTCCTTCGCCCAGCTCATCGAAGACGCCTCCGCCGAATTCCCGGTGACCGTGCCGATCGACCGGCGGCTGGTGGCGCTCGCCGTCATTGGAGCGCTGCAAGAACTGCTCATCGAATGGCTGATGTCGGACCACCAGCCGGAACTGGACAAGCTCATCGAGGTGGCGGTTCACATCTGTGGCCGCAGCCTCGGGGCGACCTGAGGATTCGGTGGCGCGATATTCCCCCATTTCATCGCGTCCGCAAATAGCCAAAAGCGCTGAGGAAAATCGGAGGGTCAGGCCACGGCCTGGGCGGCGATCTCCAGATGGAGAATGCGGTTGAGTCTGGTGACCGCGAGTATCCGCATGATCCGGGGTGGCACATTGCGCAGCACCAGGCGGCGTCCGGCCGATAGCGCGCGCCGGTGGGTGCCCACCAGCACCCCGAGCCCGGTGGCGTCGATCATCTCCAGCCGCGACAGGTCGAGGACCAGGTCGCCCCCGCCCGCGTCGACCGCGTCGTGCAGGCGCGGGCGCACTCCGGCGGACGTCCCCGCGTCGAGCCGGGATCCCACCCGGATCACCTGTGCTCCCCGTTTCCCCCGGACGCGCATGTCACCTCCCGTGATTCCAGTGTCCACCTCTCCTACCCCCTCAGCGAGGGACAACCGCCCTCAGGTGGAACTCCCCGTCGCCCGCCGGCCGAGCCGACAGCGTGCCGTCCACGGCCGCCAGCCGTTCGCCCAGCCCCGCGAGGCCGCTGCCCAGATCGGCCGCCTGTCTACGTGCTACCCCGTCATTGCGCACCTCAAGGGTGGTTCCCTCCGGTCCCAGGCGCAACGTGATGGCGCAGAAGCCCGCCTCCGAGTGCTTGAGCACGTTCGTCACCGCCTCGCGCAGCACCACGGCCAGCACCGGCGCGGCGGCGCCGGCCAAATCGCCCGCCACGTCGCCGACCACGTCGCCCGCCGCGTCGCGGCCGGGCAGCCGCAGCTCGCAGCGCACCCCCGCCGCCTCCAGGACGCTCTTCACGCTGTGCAGCTCCGCGGTCAGGTCCAGCTCCCGGTAGCCGCGTACGGCCTCGCGCAGTTCGCGCAGCGCCTTCCTGGTCAGGTCGCGGACCTCGGTCATCTCGGCCTTGGCGGCGTCGCCGTCGCCCTCCGCCAGCCGTACGGCGAGGGCCGACTTGACCGCCAGCGCGGAGAGCTGATGTCCAACGATGTCGTGCATGTCGCGGGAGAACCGCAGCCGCTCCTCCGCCACCGCGAGCCTGGCCCGCGCCTCCCTGCCCTCGTGGGCCTGCCTGGCCAACTGCCAGATCCACAGCCACAGGCGGGTGCTGGGCGGTAGAACCGCGCACATGGCCGCGTAGATGACGACGACCACGACGACCCAGGCCGTCCAGTCCAGGCCGAAGACGGTCATCGTGCTCTCCCCGCGCGCGACCCAGAACAGCGCGGACCCGATCAGGAACACCGCGGTCCCCGCCGCCTGCACCACCGCGACCCACCGCCGCACCCCGCCGGAGGCCACCGCCAGCCAGGCCAGCGGCACGAAGCCCCAGCCGTACGGCTCGGCCCCGCCCACCCCGCCGGCCACCGCCGCGAGCACCCCCGAGACGCTCGCCTCCCGCAGGGGGTAGGGCCCGCCCTCGACCAGCGCCCTGCTGACCCGCACGCCCAGCCAGGTGAAGACGACCAGGGCAACGGCCGCGACACCCAGCCGCCACCAGGGCAGCAGCGGGTGAACCACGTTCCTGAGGATCATCAACGCGGGGAGGACCCCGCCGAGCGCCAGCGGCAAGCCGACGATCAGCCAGGTCCTCGCCCTGGCGTGCTCCAGGTCGTCCACGAACGCTGCCGCCTACTTGGACCGCAGGACGTCGACCAGCTTGACCCGCGCCCCAGTACGGATCACCGCCCGCTCGTACACCTTGGCGCCGATGGACAGCATCACGACCACGGCCGCCGCCATCAGCACGGCCGCGAGACCCACCTCCCACAGCGGCACCTCCGTGGAGGCCAGCCGCACCGGCATCACCATCGAGGAGAACGGCGGCAGGATCGAGATGACCTGCGCGAACACGCTCGTGGGCTCGTTCATGGCGTAGAAGCTGATCAGGTAGGGCGCCATGAGCAGCATGGTCATCGGGGTCAGGACGTTGCCGACCTCCTCCTGGCGCGAGACCAGCGACGCCAACGCGGCCGCCATCGTCGCGAAGAAGGCGTATCCCAGGACGAACCACACCAGCACCCAGATCACGATGCTCGTCATACCGGGCGGGAAGTCCGCCGCGAGCCCGGAGGCGAACGCGGCGATCAGGCCCGCGGCCAGCGTCACGACCAGATTGATCATGCCGACCACGCCCAGCCCGACGATCTTGCCGCCGAGCAGCTGCCAGGGCCGGAGGGAGGCGAACAGGATCTCCACGATCCGGCTGCCCTTCTCCTCGACCACGCCCATCGCGACCATCATGGCCTGGCCGAACAGCATCAGGAACAGCACCATGATCAGCACGAACGCGATGCCGGACCGTGCCGACTCGTAGCGGGCGTCCCCTCCGACCGACTCCATCGCGAGCGGCGGGATCTGCACCCCGGCCGCGCCCAGCTTCACCTCGCGGTTGACGCTCTGCAGCAGCACACCGAGCTGGGAGTCGATCTCGCCGTCTGTCAGCACCTTGTCGCCCGCGACGAGGACCGCGTCCAGGTCGCCGTCGAGCAGCGCCTTGGTGGCGGCCTGCCGGTCGGCGAAGGAACGCCACTCGAACTCGGTGTCCGGCGCGGCCGCCTTCAGCGGCAGCTGGGCGGTCCCGACGGTGCCGAGCCGGTAGGAGTCCGGCCCGCCGAACAGTTTGGGGGCGAACGCCAGGGCGCCCATGAGCACCACCGTGACCAGCAGTCCGATCACGAACGCGCGGGAGCGCACCTGCGTGGTGATCTCCCGCCGCGCCACCAGCATCAGGCTGTTCACGCCGTCGCCTCCTTGAAGATCTCGGTGAGCGAGGGCCGCTCGACGCCGAAGTGCTCAAGCCGTCCCGCGTTCACCGCGCGCCGCAGGATCTCCTGGTCGTCGCGGTGGCCGGTGACGAGCACGCTGGCGTCCCCCTCCGTGGTCAGCGTCCCGGGCAGGCCGTCGGCCCAGCCGGGTACGGCGCCGCGCACGACGACCCTGAGCAGGTTGTTGCCCGCCGAGCGCAGTTCGGCGACGGCGCCGCTGGCCACCATGCGACCGGCGGAGATGATGCCCACGGCGTCGCAGAGCCGCTCGACGAGGTCGAGCTGGTGGCTGGAGAAGACCACCGGCACCCCGCCGGCGCGGCGCTCCTGGAGGACACCGGCGAGCGCGTCCACCGCGATCGGGTCCAGGCCGGAGAACGGCTCGTCCAGGATCAGCACCTCGGGGTCGTGCACGAGCGCGACGGCGAGCTGGACCCGCTGCTGGTTGCCCAGCGACAGGGCCTCGACGGCGTCGCCCCGGCGCTCGGTCAGCGACAGGCGCTCCAGCAGCTCGGCGGTGGCGGTCGCGGCCCGCGACTGGCTGAGGCCGTGCAGGCGGCCGAAGTATTCGATCTGCTCGGCGACGCGCATCTTCTGGTAGAGGCCGCGCTCTTCGGGCATGTAGCCGAAGCGGCGCCGCTCCCCGGGCCCGACAGGCGCGTTCTGCCAGGTCACCGAGCCGGAGTCGGCCCGGAGCACGCCCATCGCGATCCGCATCGTGGTGGTCTTGCCCGCACCGTTGGCGCCGACGAAACCGAACATCTCGCCCGGGCGTACGGTGAACCCGACGCCGTCGAGGGCGACCTTGTCCCCGAATCGCTTGCGAAGGTCCGTGATTTGCAGCATGCCCCCATGGTGCCGTCGGCACGGTATGCCCAGGTAGTCGTTGAAATCACCGGCCCGGCATGCACGGTGAGTGCCCAGGCGATGACATTTGTCATGTCGGGCTTGCCGGGATTAATGAAGACTGTTTGTATTTATCCGTCGAGCCCCACCGACCCCGCCGAGGCCCACATGATCGTCACGTTCCACGAGGACGGCTTCCCGCTCCGCTTCACCCACCCCGGCCTGCCCGGACATCCCTTCCTCCTCCAGGAGGGCACCGACGTCTGGCACACCCCGGCCCACCGGTGGGGCAGCGGATTCGCCGTCACCTCACGGGGCTCCGGCCGGTGGGGGGCGGGAGGCGGCGCCCACGAACCCGTACCCGGCCTCGAACTCACCGTGACCCGCGAGCACCGCCTGCCGCTCGTCGAGACGTACACGTGGACCAACACCGGCGACGATCCCCTCACGATCGGCTCACTTGCCCTCTCGCTGCCGATCAGGGACGTCTACGACTCCGCCGAGGACAGCCTGTCGCGCGCCTGCCACGCGCACGTGTGGACCGGCGGAGCCTGGTCGTGGGTCCTCGCCCAGCCCATGGCGGGCACCGGACCCGTGCTCGGCACCATCGTGCGCGAGGGCGCGCTGTGGGCGTACTCGGTGGAGTCCAGGAACATCGGCTCCGGCTCCAACGCGCGCGGCCACATCCTGCTGCACGTCACCGACCACGCCCGCAACCCCGAGGCGTTCGGCGGGCAGCCCGAGATCACGCTCGCCCCCGGCCAGAGCCACACGCTCAAGCTGGAGACCGACTTCCACGCGAGCGTCGCCGACTTCCTGGCCGCGACGGACCCGCCCGCCGAGATCGGCGACCTGGTCGCGGAGACGGGTACGGCCCTGCGCGTCGGCGAGCGCTCGATCGTCTCCGCCGAGCACGGCGTCCACCACGTGGACCTGCCCGGCGGCAGCAGGACCGCCGTCCTGTTCCACCTCCCCCAGCGCGAACTCGTCGAGCGCCGCGTCGCCCGCATCCTCGCCGACCACCGGCCGCTGCACCTCGACGGCCCGGAACGGCACGCCTTCGTGTGCTTCGACAACGACACCGGGCTCACCCAGCCCACGGCCGGCTGGGGCGACTGGACCGACGGCGCCGAACGCCTGGCCATGCCCGCCCTCCTGCAGCAGGCCCGGCTGCGCGGCTGGGGCGACACCGCCGCCGTCGACGAGGCGCTGCACGCCTGGGCCGCCTTCGCCCGTACCTGGCTGGTGTCGGAGGACGGCACCGTCAACCGGGGCAGCCATTTCCCCGAGCGCCGGCCCCGCCTCTACAACGTGCCCTGGCTCGCCCACTTCTTCGCCGACCAGTACCGCCTGTACGGCAGCCCGGCCGACCTCGACCTGGCCGCCCGTGTCATCGAGCGCGCCTACGCCCTCGGCGCCCGCGACCACCTGCTCATCGGTCTGCCCGAGGTCGTCAACCTGGTCGCGGACCTGCTCGGCGACGGCGAGCGCGCCACCGCGCTCAGGGAGGAGCTGACCAAGCACGCCGCCCACTTCGCCGGGCTCGGCGGCGCGCTGCCCAGCCACGAGGTCAACTACGAGCAGTCCATGGTGGCGCCGCTCGTCACCCTCCTCGCGCTCGACGGCGGCTACCCGGAGGAACTGGAGCGCGCCGTCCGCTGGCTGCGCGCCTTCGGTGGCCCTCAGCCGCACGTCCGGCTGCGCGACATCGGCATCAGGCACTGGGACGGCTTCTGGTTCGGCCGCAACCGCCAGTACGGCGACGTCTTCCCCCACCACTGGAGCGTCCTGACGGCCGTCGCCCTCGCCCAGGTCGGCGACCACGGCACCGCAGCGGACATCTTCCGCGCCAACCTCGCCCACTACACCGGCGACGGCGCCGCCACCTGCGCGTTCGTGATGCCGAGCTGCGTCGAGGGCGTCCCGGCCCACCGCCCTGACCCACTCGCCAACGACCAGGACTGGTCACTCACCCTGTGGCTACGCACCACCGCCGACCACCCCGCGCCCTGACTGCCCGGCTTCCGGTCACATCGCCGATCGGGGGCTGTGCGATGCTGATGCCATGACGCGAGCAGACAAGGACAAGCCGGTCGTCCTCTCGAAGATCTACACCCGCGCCGGGGACGACGGCACGACCGCGCTCGCCGACATGAACCGCACGCACAAGACCGACCCGCGCCTGGCCGCGTACGCCGACGCCGAGGAGGCCAACGCGGCCATCGGGCTCGCCCTGTCCTACGGCACCCTGCCCTCCGCCGTCGCCGAGGTGCTGGTCCGCGTGCAGAACGAGCTGTTCGACCTGGGTGCCGACCTCGCCACCCCGGTGGTGGCCGAGCCGGAGTTCCCGCCGCTGCGGGTCGAGCAGTCTTATATCGACTGGCTGGAGGCGCAGTGCGACGCCTTCAACACCGGCCTCTCGCCGCTGCGCAGCTTCATCCTGCCCGGCGGCGATCCGGCCACCGCGCAACTCCACGTGGCCAGGGTCACGGTCAGAAGGGCCGAGCGTACGGCCTGGGCGGCGCTGGCGGCCCACGACGACACGAACCCGTTGACGGCCAAATACCTCAACCGGCTGTCGGACCTGCTGTTCATCCTGTGCCGCGTGGCCCACGCCGGCAGCGAGATCCTGTGGAAGCCGGGCGGCACCCGGTAGCCTCCGGCCCTTTCCGACAGCAGCCACGCGCCGCGCGGCAGGGGTCACGTTCCCTTTCCGACAGCAGCCACGCGCCAGGGTTCACGTTCCCTTCCGACAGCGGCACGCGCAACCCGGCAGGGGTCACGCCGACCGACTCACCGCCTCGAACACCCGGCGACTCGTGCCCGGTTCCTTGCCCGTGGACGCGCTCGACGGATCGCCGGTCAGTCGTCGTGGATCTCGGCGAGACCAAGGGCACGGTCGCGCGTCAGCTCGGGGCCACGATCGCGGGCGTGGAACTCGCCACCCCGCTCGCCTGGATCCCACCCGAACCCGCCCCTCGACGCCTCCCCTCCGCCCCCCTCAACCGGTTTCCGGTCGCCGACGGGCGGGACCCCGTAGGCGCGCTCGGATGGCCGGCGGGGCGGCGTGGCGGCGGGATGAGGGAGCGTTCGCGTGGCGCCGGGGAGGCCGTCAGCGGGGACGGCGGGCGGCGGGTGGGCGCGGCTTCCGCCGTAACGGATGGGGGAAGACCGTAACGGACGGAGAGAGTCCCGCAATGGATGGGGAGACTGTCATAACGAACGGAGAGTCCCGCGACGAGCGGGGAGGACGCCCTGACGGGCGGGGATCACGCGTCGAGATAGGCGCTGGGGGGAGCGGACTCCAGCCACGCGAGGAAGCCCGTCATCGCGTCGGCGCTCATCGCCAGCGACACGCCCGCGCAGTCGATCGCGTACAGGCCGCCCTCGATTTCCCTGCGCTCGGAAACGACCAAGCCGCGCCTCGCGATCGCGTGGCGCGGCTTGAGTCGCACACCTATGAGCGGGATCCAGTGGACCTCTCCGTCGGCGTAGCGGGCTACCCCGCTACGCCAGGCGCGGGAGTTCTCGCGCAGCCGACAGGGCACGCTCCCACGCGTGCGCGCGAGCGTGAACCCGCGCAGCACGATCAGGGCGGCGAACAGCAGCACACCACAGAAAACCGTCAGTGCCGCCGCCATCGCCGCCCCCTCTGACAAGATCAGACGTCTTCGCCGGCCGCGCGCAGCCGGGCCTTGGCACGCTTGGCGGCGATGGCCGCGTCGGCGTCCTCCTGGTTGGCCTCGATCGAGGCCTGCGCGCGCTCAAGAGCGTCACGGGCCGCCGCGACATCGACCTCGGAACCGAGCTCGGCCACCTCGGCGAGCACCGAGACCTCGTTGTCGGCCACGGAGACGAACCCTCCGTGGACGGCCGCGACCAGGTCGGCCTCGCCCTCCCGCTTCACGCGCAGCACGCCGCCCTCGACGAGCACGCCGAGAACAGGTGCGTGTTGCGGCATGATACCGATCTCGCCGTCCACGGTCTTGGCAATCACCATGTCGGCTTCGCCCGACCAGATCTCCCGCTCTGGCGAGACAACCCCTACGTGTAGCTTGGCCACGTCAGGTTCCTTTCCGCTCAGACCCACCTGTCCGGAAATTTCCGGACAGGTGGGTCAGTGGGCGATCAGCGCTCGAGTTCCTTGGCCTTGGCCACGGCCTGGTCGATGCCACCGACCATGAAGAACGCCTGCTCGGGCAGGTGGTCGTACTCGCCGGCGCACAGCCCCTTGAAGGAGGCGATGGTCTCGTCCAGCGGCACGTTCTCGCCCGGCTGGCCGGTGAACGCCTCGGCGGCGTACATCGGGTGCGACAGGAAGCGCTCGATCCGGCGGGCCCGCTGGACCGTGACCTTGTCCTCTTCGGAGAGCTCGTCGATACCCAGGATCGCGATGATGTCCTGCAGTTCCTTGTACTTCTGCAGAATCCGCTTGGTCTCCTGGGCCACCGCGTAGTGCTCCTCGCCCACGACCTGCGGGTCGAGGATGCGGGAGGAGGAGTCGAGCGGGTCCACCGCGGGGTAGATGCCCTTCTCCGAGATCGGCCGCGAAAGCACGGTCTGCGCGTCGAGGTGCGCGAACGCGTTGTGCGGCGCCGGGTCGGTGATGTCGTCGGCGGGCACGTAGATCGCCTGCATGGAGGTGATCGAGTGACCACGCGTCGAGGTGATGCGCTCCTGGAGCACACCCATCTCGTCGGCCAGGGTCGGCTGGTAGCCCACCGCCGAGGGCATACGGCCCAGCAGGGTCGAGACCTCGGAGCCCGCCTGCGTGAAGCGGAAGATGTTGTCGATGAACAGCAGCACGTCCTGCTTCTGCACGTCGCGGAAGTACTCCGCCATCGTCAGAGCCGACAGCGCCACGCGCAGACGGGTGCCCGGCGGCTCGTCCATCTGGCCGAAGACGAGTGCGGTGTCCTTGAGAACGCCCGCCTCCTCCATCTCCAGCCAGAGGTCGTTGCCCTCACGGGTACGCTCGCCGACACCGGCGAAGCAGGAGGTACCACCGAAGTTGCGCGCGACTCGGCGGATCATCTCCTGGATGAGGACGGTCTTGCCCACACCCGCGCCGCCGAACAGGCCGATCTTGCCACCCTGCACGTACGGCGTCAGCAGGTCGATGACCTTGATGCCGGTGACCAGCATCTCGGTGCGCGACTCAAGCTGGTCGAAGGCGGGCGGGGGACGGTGGATGCCCCACTTCTCGGTGACCTTGAGGGACGAGGTCGGCACGTCGAGCGCCTCACCGAGCGTGTTCCACACGTGGCCCTTGACGACGTCGCCGACCGGCACCGAGATCGGCGCACCGCTGTCGGTGACAGCCGCACCGCGGACCAGGCCGTCGGTGGGCTGCATGGAGATGGCCCGGACGAGGTTGTCGCCCAGGTGCTGGGCCACCTCAAGGGTCAGCTTCTTGGTCTCGCCGCCGAGGACGACCTCGACGGTGAGCGCGTTGTAGATGTCGGGCATCGAGTCGACGGAGAACTCCACGTCGACGACGGGACCCTTGACGCTGGCCACACGGCCGACGCCGGCCGCCGCGCTCTCTACTGTCTCTACAGCCTCTGCAGTCATTTCACTCTTTCCCCGCTGCGGCGTCAGCCAGCGCGTTGGCGCCACCGACGATCTCGCTGATTTCCTGGGTGATCTCGGCCTGCCGCGCCTGGTTCATCTGCTGCGTCAGAGCCCGCATCAGCTCGTTGGCGTTGTCGGTCGCCGACTTCATCGCGCGCCTGCGCGCGGCCTCCTCGGAGGCCGCCGACTGCAGCAGCGCGCTGAAGATCCGGGACTCGACGTAGCGCGGCAACAGCGACTCAAGGACGTCGCCCGCGGTCGGCTCGAACTCGAAGTACGGCGGGACCACATCTGACGGCGCGGCCTCGGTCTCCTCGATCTCAAGGGGCAGCACCCGCTTGACCACCACGTTCTGGGTGAGCATCGAGACGAACTCGGTCGAGATGATGTGGATCTCGTCGATCCCGTTGTCGTCCTTGAACGACTCGATCAGCTCACCCGCGATGGTCTTGGCGTCGGCGTAGGACGGCTTCCTGGAGAAGCCGACCCACTGCCCGCCCATCTCACGGTTGCGGAAGGAGTGCCAGGTGACGCCCTTGCGGCCGGTCACGAACGGGACGACACTCATCCCTCGGCTCTCCAGCAGCCCGCGCAGGGCCTCGGCCTCGCGCAGCACGTTGGCGTTGAAGCCGCCGCAGAACCCGCTGTCGCTGGTGACGATGAGGACGCCCGCCCTTGCGGGGTTCTCCTTCGCCACGGTCAGCGGGTGATCGACGCTGGCCGCGTTGCTGACGACGCCCGTGACGGCGCGCGTGATCTCGCGCTCGTACGGGATCGCCGCGTGCATCCGCTGCTGCGCCTTCACGATCCGCGAGGAAGCGATGAGCTCCTGGGCGCGCGTGATCTTGGCGGTCGAGGTGACCGACTTGATCCGCCGCCGCAGCAGCCTTAGCTGGGCACCCATGGGCTACTTCTTCTCCGCCGGGCGGACGACCTTGCGGATCTTCTCCTGGCCGACCTCGTCGGCACCGAGCGGGGCCACCGGCTCATCCTTGACGAGCAGCTCGCCGGAGGAGGTGGTGAAGCCCTTCTTGAACTCGGTGATGGCGTCCTTGAGCGAGGTGACGGTGTCGTCGGACAGCTCGCGGGTCTCGCGGATGCTGTCGTAGATCCCCTTCTTGCTGCTCTGCAGGTAGTCGAGGAACTCGCTCTCGAAGCGGCGGATGTCCTCCACCGGGACCTCGTCGAGCTCACCGGTGGTGCCCGCCCACACCGACACGACCTCGCGCTCCAGCGGGAACGGGCTGTACTGGGGCTGCTTGAGCAGCTCGACCAGGCGCAGACCGCGCTCCAGCTGCGCCTTGGAGGCGGCGTCGAGGTCGGAGGCGAACGCGGCGAACGCCTCCAGGTCGCGGTACTGCGACAGGGCCAGCCGCAGCGTGCCCGCCACCTTCCGCATGGCCTTCGACTGGGCCGAGCCACCGACTCGGGAAACGGAGATACCGACGTTGATCGCCGGGCGGACGCCGGCGTTGAACAGGTCGGTCTCAAGGAAGACCTGACCGTCGGTGATGGAGATGACGTTGGTGGGGATGAACGCCGAGACGTCGTTGCCCTTGGTCTCGATGACCGGCAGACCCGTCATCGAGCCGGCCCCCAGGTCGTCGGAGAGCTTGGCGCAGCGCTCCAGGAGGCGGGAGTGCAAGTAGAAGACGTCGCCGGGGAAGGCCTCACGGCCCGGCGGGCGGCGCAGCAGGAGCGACACGGCACGGTAGGCGTCGGCCTGCTTGGTCAGGTCGTCGAAAACGATGAGTACGTGCTTGCCCTGGTACATCCAGTGCTGCCCGATGGCAGAACCGGTGTACGGGGCGATGTACTTGAAGCCGGCGGGGTCGGAGGCCGGGGCGGCGACGATGGTGGTGTACTCCATCGCGCCCGCCTCCTCCAGACGGGCCCTGACCTGCGCGATCGTGGAGCCCTTCTGGCCGACGGCCACGTACACGCAGCGCACCTGCTTGCTGGGGTCGCCGGACGCCCAGTTCTCGCGCTGGTTGATGATCGTGTCCACGGCGATCGCGGTCTTGCCGGTGCCACGGTCACCGATGATCAGCTGACGCTGACCCCGGCCGATCGCGGTCATCGAGTCGATCGCCTTGATGCCGGTGGCCAGGGACTCCTTGACCGGCTGGCGCTGGACGACCGAGGGCGCCTGCAGTTCCAGGGCGCGCAGGCCCTCGGATTCGATCGCACCCTTGCCGTCGAGCGGGCTGCCCAGCGGGTCGACCACGCGGCCGAGGAAGTCGTCGCCGATCGGCACGGACAGGACCTGGCCCGTCCGGCGGACCGTCTGGCCCTCCTCGATCTTGCTGAAGTCGCCCAGGATAACGACACCGATCTCACGAGGATCGAGGTTCAGTGCCAGACCGCGCGTGCCGTCCTCGAACTCGAGCAGCTCGTTCGCCATCGCCGAGGGAAGGCCGGAGACGTGGGCGATGCCGTCGCCACAGTCGACGACGGTCCCGATCTCCTCGCGCGCGGCGCCTTCCGGTTCGTACGCCTGGACGAAGCGCTCAAGCGCGTCCCGGATCTCGTCCGGCCGGATCGTAAGCTCCGCCATCTCTACTCTGTCTCCCTATTCGCCTAGCCGGCCAACCGGCGGCGGACTTCTTCGATTCGTCCCACAATGGTGGTGTCGATGATCTCGTTTCCGATGCGGACCGAGAATCCACCGAGCACCCGAGGGTCGACCTCGACGTTCAGGTGCACGTCACGGCCGTACGAGGTGCGCAGCCACGCGGTGAGGCGCTGCTTCTGCTCCTCGGTGAGGGCGATGGCGCTGCGCACCACCGCGACCAGGCGCTGGCGCTGCTGCGCCAGGATCAGCCCGTACTCCTCCAGACCGCTTTCCAGGCTACGTCCTCTCGGGCGCAGCGCCAGCTGCGTCACCAGGCGCAACGTGGACGGCGCGGCCTTGCCGTCGAGCAGCCCGTGCAGGAGCTGTTCCTTGGCCCCCGCGGGGGCGGCGGGGTCGGTGAGGGCACGACGCAGGCCGGGGTTGGCCGCGACGATCCGGCCGAAGCGGAAGATCTCGTCCTCCACGTCGTCCAGCTTGCCCTGTCCCTCGGCCTCGGCGGAGGCCGCGACCACGCCGAGGCGCTCCAGCACGTCGGTGAGGTCACCGGCGCGCGACCATCTGGCCGCGACGGCGGCACTGACAGTCGCGATGGCGGCCTGGCCGACCTTGCCCTCCAGCAGGGCGTCGACCATCTGGACCTTCTGCTCTGCGGCCCTGGCCGGGTCGGACAGGGCGCGGCGCAGGCCGTGCTCGCGGTCGAGCAGGTCGGCGACCGCGAACAGTTCGTCGGAGAGGGTGCCGAGGTCGGCGCTGCCCGCAGCGGCGTTGAAGCGCTCTTCGACCTCGGCCAGCGAGGTCCTGCTGAGACCCCTCATCGGTCACTCGTTTCCGGCATCAGCGCACCGCCGCGGAGTTCTCAAGCTCGTCGAGGAACCGGTCGACGGTACGGCGCTGCCTGGCCTCGTCCTCAAGGGACTCGCCGACGATGCGGCCGGCCAGGTCGGTCGACAGGCGGCCGATCTCGTTGCGGAGCTGAGAGAAGGCCGCCTGACGGTCGGCCTCGATCTGCGCGTGCGCGGCCTCGACGAGGCGGCGTGCCTCGGCCTGGGCCTCCTCGCGGAGCTCGGCCTTGATCTGCGCGGCCTGCTCGCGAGCCTCCTCGCGCAGCCTCGCCGCCTCGTGCCTCGCCTCGGCCAGCTGGTCGCGGTACTGCTGCTGCAGTGACAGCGCCTCGGCCTGGGCCTCCTCGGCCTTCTTGATGCCACCTTCGATGGCTTCGGTCCGCTCGGCCAGAGTCTTCTGGATGCGCGGGGTGAGGACCTTGATGAGGAAGAAGGCGACGACAGCGAACGCGAAGATACCGACGACGAGCTCGTACGTGTGCGGCAGGAGGGGGTTGTACTCCTCCTCAGCTGCGAGGAGCGTAGCTGCCTTGATCATGGGTGCAGCCTTTCGTCAGATGGTCTTCAGGTCCTACTGAATGCCCTGGAAGATGAACGGCGCGACCAGACCGATCAGGGCGAGGGCCTCGGTGAGGACGAAGCCCAGGAGCATGTTCTGCCGGATGACGCCGTACGCCTCAGGCTGGCGGGCGATGGCCTGCACGCCCTGGCCGAAGATGATGCCGACACCGATGCCGGGGCCGATGGCGGCGAGACCGTAACCGATGGCGGTGACGTTGCCGGAGACCTCAGCGAGAACGCTCATTGATGTTTTCCTTTACTGGACGGCCGGTGAAGCGGAGTATCACCGGTCTGGACATACTCGGGTATGTGGATCTCAGTGGTCCGGGTGCAGCGAGTTACCGATGTACATCGCCGCCAGCATCGCGAACAGGAATGCCTGCAGGAACTGGATGAACAACTCGAAGCCCGTGAAGACGATGGTCATCACCACGCCCAGCACACCGATGGGCGCACCCAGCGGGGTCAGCTGCTCGAACAGGAACCAGAAGCCCACCATGCTGAAGAAGGCCAGCAGCATGTGACCGGCGAACATGTTGGCGAACAGTCGCACGGCGTGGGTGAAAGGCGCGATGATCATGTTGGACAGGAACTCGATCGGCGCAAGCAGGACGTAGATCGGCTTGGGAAGTCCCGGGGGGAACATCATGTTCTTGAAGTAGCCGATCGGGCCCTGGTGCTTGACACCGAGGTAGACCTTGATCACGTAGATGGTGATCGCGAGCACTGCGGGGAAGGCGATGTGCGAGGCAACGGGGAACTGGATGAAGGGGATGACCCCCATGAGGTTCCAGACCCAGATCATGAAGAAAAGGGTGAGCAGCAGGCCCATCCAGCGGTCGGCGTCCTTGCCCAGGAACGGGCGGGCGACCTGGTCGCGCACGAACATGTAGCCGTATTCCGCGACGTTCTGGACGCCCCGCGGCACGATCTTCGGCTTTGCGAACGCACTCCAGCAGAAGACGATCACGATGATCGAGCTGAGAATGGCCAGGAGAACCGGCTTGGTGAGCCAGGCGACCCCACCGATGGCCGGGAGGTCGAAGAGCTCTTGCGGCCCGGGGGCCTTGAACTCGTCAGCGAGGACCGTCAGCGCAGTCACGCGGCGTTCCCTTCAACGTCGTAGTAGATCACAGGGGTTTCCTCAGCAGGGCGGGCGGCGCTGCGTGGGGGCTAGCGGCCGTACTTCCGGTAGACCAGGTAGACGGCGAGCACGACCCCGACCACGACACCTATGGGGAAAAACGCGGACGTGTCGAGCCAGCGGTCCAGCAGCCAGCCCGCGCCGCCGTAGATCGCCATCCCGGCGAGCAGGGTGCTGGGGATCGACCACGCGGCGCTGGCGAAGCCCTGGGCGTCTTCCTCTGGCCGCAGCTTGTCCTCGCTCATCGCGCGCCCGACGATAGCAGTTGACAGGGGACTAGTCATATCGGACCCTGTCCCCTTTACCTTGCTCATGAGTCACTCTGCCCAGGCACCTTGGCCTCCGGGTCCACATAGAGCATCTTCGTCTTGACGAAGCCTCGTACTTCGCCGGCCGTCCAGACGATCGTGCAGCCCACGACACTCCAGGCGAAGGCCGTGGAGTTCCAGGCGGTGGTGTCGCCGAAGGTGTTCAGGACCACCATGATGACGACGACCTTGACGAGATAGCTGATCATGGCCGCGGCGGCCATCATCTGCGGGGAGATCCGCGCCGCGTAGGAGACGACCACCACGCTGATGCTGAAGAAGACCGCGACCAGCGCGACCCCCGCCACGGCGCCGATGGCGCCCTTGCCTCCCGCGACCAGGACCGCCACGACGGTGGCAACGGCGCCCACCGCAAGTGTGGGGAGCGCGGCGCTTTTGAGTAGGCGCACGTCGTTGGCCTGCATGGCAGCTCCAAGGTCACGGTTATCAAGCGAGCGTTTGCTACCCCCCGAGCGTGAGCAGTGAGGGGGCCTTGCTCGTGAAAGATATCACAAGCTCTTGGAAGGCCGCCTTTACCTGCCGTTTCTAGTTTGTGATCACGGGTTGTGACGGAAGCTCTGGACGGTGCCTTGGTCGGGCCGCCGCACTTGCTGGGTGACCTCGCCCGATGGCGGGATCGGCGGCATCGGGCCGGTGGGCGGGCCGTCGTCGTCATCGTCCGGGCGCTTCGGGCGGGCCGAAGAGTGCGGCGCTCCCCTGTTTCTCCACCTCGGAAGGGCCACGAGCAGCAGCAGCCCGATTGCGAGGAGAATCACAACCGGGAAGAGCAGAAAGGGCACTCCCCAGACCGACATCGTGACCAGACCGAAAGCGAACAGCGCCGACCAGGCGTACATGATCAGGACGGTCTGGCGCTGGGAGGCGCCGGTGTCGAGCAGCCGGTGGTGCAGGTGTCCCCGGTCGGGCGCGAACGGCGACAGGCCCATGGACGTGCGTCTGACCACGGCGGTTATCAGGTCGGTGAGCGGGAGCACCAGCACCGCGACCGGCAGCAGCAGCGGCAGCAGCACACCGAACTTGTTGATGTCGCCCATCGTCGACAGATCGACCGACGTCACGCTGATCAGCGACGAGGCGAGCACCAGGCCGAGCAGCATCGCGCCGGTGTCGCCCATGAAGATCTTCGACGGGTGGAAGTTGTGGGGCAGGAAGCCCAGGCACACGCCGATCAGGATGGCGGTGATGGCGGCCGTGGCGTTGATGCGGTTCTGCTCGACGGCCTGGTCGAGGAAGACCGAGTAGGTCCAGGTGGCCGCGGCGGCGATGGCCACGGTGCCCGCCGCCAGCCCGTCGAGGCCGTCGACGAAGTTGACCGCGTTGATGGCGATGACCACGATCAGGATCGTGATCACCGTGCTCAGGAGGGAGTCGAGGCCATACGAGCCGCCCCAGCTGCTGGGCAACGGCAGCCAGATGAGGCGCAGATCGAAGTACACGAGGGTGCCCGCGGCCGCGATCTGCCCGCCCAGCTTGATGAAGGGGTCCATCCCCCACCAGTCGTCCAGGAAGCCGGTGAAGGTGATCAGGCCGCCGGCGACGATCAGGGCCACGATGGTCTTGTCGACGGCGAGGACCGCGCCGGTCTTGGCCAGCTGGCCCGCCACCAGGAGGCCCGCGACGAGCCCGCCGTACATGGCCAGGCCGCCGAGGCGCGGGATCGGGGTCGTGTGCACGTCGCGCTCGCGCACCTCGGGCATGGCGCCGATGCGGATGGCAAAGCGGCGAACCAGCGGGACGAGAAGGAACGTCACCGCCGCCGCGACCAACGCCATGAAGAGGTACTCGCGCACGGTCCCCAGTTTCCCGGATACTCCGGCCACTCGTGACCGGATAACGACACAGACCAGCTTATATTTCGCCGAGATAAGGAGCATGTATAACCGGCGGTTCCCGGAGCACGTTTTCGCACTTCAGATGTCGTGTCCGGGTCTGGCGGGGCTTGTACCGCCGGTCTGTTCGGCCTCTCTCTGCCCCTGCGCCCACCCCCGGGAACCCGAGGCGCACAGCGCCTCCGCCGACCCCGGAGCGTGATCGAAGGTGGTTCGGGGATCATACGGGATCTCCTCGGCCTTCCCCGACCGCACCCGCCTTGTGCACCCTCACTCACTGGGCCCGCTCACTGGGCCCACTCGCCGCACCCACTCACTGCACCCACTCACTGGGCCCGCCCGCTTGGCCCGCCCGCTTGGCCCGGCGCCGGGCCCGCCCGTTGCACGCGCCCGCTGCGCCCGTGCTGCACCACTGCCGGGCCCGGTGGCGCGGCGGAGCCGGGCGTTCGGCCTTACCTGACGGCGGCACTCACGTACTGTGCGTGAGAAGGGTGTGGAGGTCCGCGCACCCGGCCCTCGTCGGCCACGGCGAGAAGGACGACCTCAGGGAGGTGTTCATGATGTACGTCGATCCCCCGGCGCCGCAGCCCCGCCAGCCCGGGGAGACGCCGCCCAGCACCGGCTCCGGCGCTCTGGACGGGCAGCCACGGGCCTGGGAGTTCAACCCCGAATACCAGAGGCTGGTCAGCGCCTGGCAGGCCGTCCTGCCCCTTCTGGACACGCTCACGACCAGTCTCGACAAGGGCTACCAGATGGGCAAGGACGCGCGGACGTGGGACGCCCCCGTGGGCGCCCGCTACGTCGGTGAGATCGCCGAATGGCGCACCCGCCTCGGCCTCTACCGCCAGGCGGTGCTGACCTCGATCAGCGACGTCGCCGCCGACACCCCGCGCTGGATACCCAGGGCCACGGGCGCGCCGCACGCCTTCTCCTGACCGGGTTCAGGAAGTGTCACCGGGAGGATAGGGATCGCGGCCGGGTCTGTCCGGCGCGGTCTCCTCCAGGGTCTTCATGATGTTCGCGATCGCGGCCCGGTCGTAGGCGTCCGGCTCCCAATCGTCGTGAGCGGGGCCGACCTTGTCCGGCACCGGGACGTCGGGTTCGCGGCCGGGCAGCGGGGCTCCGGGCTCCACCTGGGTGGGTTCGGTGGCCTCCGCGAGCAGTTCCGGCAGATCCTGGGGCCGGACGTCTTCGGCCTCGTCGAGCAGGTCGGCGATCTCGTCGGCGGTGGCCGGGTCAAGGGGCAGTTGCAGCATCTTGACACCGCCGACCTCCACGACCTGCGGCCTTGCCTGGTCGTCGCGGTTCTTGTCCGAGCTGGGTGTCTCCGCAGGTCGCGGGTTCTCTCGGGGCGGCTCGTCCGGTGGCGGGCCCTCTCTCACGGGCGTACTGACCTCGGGGTTCTTGGGGGCATCGGCTTTGGAGTCCTTGCCGTCCCCGGAGTCCTTGCCGTCCCCGGAGTCCTTGGACTCCCTGGGGGCGTCCGCTTTGGAATCCTTACCGTCCCCGGAGTCCTTGCCGTCCCCGGAGTCCTTGGACTCCCTGGGGGCGTCCGCTTTGGAATCCTTACCGTCCGCAGCGTCCTTGGAGTCCTTGGGTTCTCTCGGAGCGTCGGCTTCTGGGGCCTTGCCGTCCTTGGAGTCCTTGGGCGGGTCCTGGCGTGGTTCGTCGGGTTTCGCAGGGGGCGGATCGGTGGAGCGGGGTTCCCGTGATCGTGACTCGTCAGGTTTGACCGCTTCCGTCGCCGGGGTCGGGGCCTTCGCCGTGCCGTCGTTCTTCCGCTCGTCCTCCCGTTTCTCCAGTAGGGCCAGCCGCGCCGTCACATCGCGGATCATCGCGTCGATCGACTCCACGACCTGCGTCGGCCGATGTGTCGTGCGCGTGGCCAGCCCGGCCGTGCCCATCACCCGGTTGACCCGGTCCTCGGCCGCACGCAGCTCCTTGGTCGCCCGTTTGAGCTCGGCCAACAGGCCGCGCACCGACTCCGGGTCCATTCCCTCGAACTTGCCCACGTCCCACCCACCTCCGCCGACCACGGTAGGCGCGGCAAGCAGCCCCGTCACAGGGAATAGTGAGCAGGTATGAGATTGCCCCACCCGAGGGCAGGAGGGCGGCGTCGCGGTGGGGTGCCGGGCGGGGAGGGGCGCTCGGAGAGGCCGGGAGTGGGTCGGCGGGAGGCGTGGGGGCGGCTGGGCCGTGACGGATGGTGGCGCTGATCGAGACGATCAGCGCCGTCCCCGGCTCAGCTGCCGTCGGTGGCCACGTAGCCGATGATGCCCCGCAGCTTCTCCACCGGGATCGCGCCCGCGCGCAGCAGGCGCGGCACCGCCGTCGTCAGGTCGACGATCGTCGAGGGCATGCTGTCGGTCGTCTTCCCCGCGTCGAGGTAGACCGCGACGGACTCGCCCAGTTGGTCCTCGGCGTCGGCCGCGGTCGTGGCAGCGGGCGAGCCGGAGCGGTTGGCGCTGGAGACCGCCATCGGCCCGGTCTCCTTCAGCAGGTCGAGGGCGACCGCGTGCAGCGGCATGCGCAGCGCGACCGTGCCCTTGGTCTCGCCGAGATCCCACGACAGCGCCCGGTTGGCCTTGCACACGATCGTGAGCGGCCCCGGCCAGAACGCGTCGATCAGGTCCTGCCCGTAGGGCCCGAGGTCCTCGACCAGGGCGTTGCCCGCCCGTACGGTCCCCACGAGCACCGGCGGCGGCATCTCGCGCCCGCGCCCCTTGGCGTCGAGCAGCGTCGAGACGGCGCTGGGCGTGAAGGCATCGGCTCCGATGCCGTACACCGTGTCGGTGGGCAGGACGACGAGCTCGCCCCTGCGGACCGCGGCCGCCGCCTCGGTCAGTCCCTCGGCCCGCTGTGCGGCGTCCGAGCAGTCGAAACGTCTTCCCACGCTGTGTCGGCCTCGCTCAGCCGGCGGCAAGCGGCTCCCGCGAGGCCTCCCCCTTTCTGGGCTGTGGCACCTCGCCGCTGGCGTGCATCCTAGTCCTGGCCCAGGCGGGCGGTGACGAAGCGGTCCCGCCTGGTGAGATCCTGGCGGAGGCGGACGTCGCGCCAGCCGGTGTCCTCGGGGAAGGTCAGGTAGACCGCGCGGCCCTGCTCGTCGGCGTGCTCGACCGCCACCCAGCCGCCGGGACGCAGCAGCCTGCGGGCGGTGCGCTCGACCGACCGGACCTCGCCGAGGCCGTCGTCGCCGGTGCCGTACAGGGCCCGGGTGGGGTCGTACTCACGCACTTCGGGGTCGCGCGGGATCGCGCCCGGCGGGATGTAGGGCGGGTTGGAGATGACCAGGTCGACCTTGCCGTTGAGCTCGGGCAGCGCCTCGGCGAGGTCCTCCGGGTGCAGGTGGACGCGGCCCTGGCCGTGTTCGGCGATGTTGCGCTTGGCCCACGTGTACGCCCCGGGGTCGACCTCGACCGCGTGCACCTCGGCCAGCGACACCTCCTGGGCGATCGACAACGCGATCGCGCCGGAGCCGGTGCCGAGATCGACGACGAGCGGCGCGGTGACGTCCATCGCCCGCAGCGTGTCGATCGCCCACCCGGCCATCACCTCGGTCTCGGGCCGGGGGACGAAGACGCCGGGGCCGACATCGAGTTCGAGGTAGCGGAAGTAGGCGTGGCCGGTGATGTGCTGGAGCGGCTCGCGCGATTCACGCCGCGCGACGCCCTCCCAGAACAGGGCGTCGAAGTCGGCGTCCCTGACCGTGTGCAGTTCGCTCCGGCGCACGCCGTGGACGAACGCCGCGATCTCCTCGGCGTCGGTGCGCGGGGACGGCACACCGGCCTCGGCCAGTCGGGCCGTGGCGTGCGCGATCTCGTCCAGCAGGAATGTCATGAGTGTTGTGCGAGCTTCTCCGCCATTTCGGCGTCGATGAGGGCCTGGGTGACGGCGGTGAGTTCACCGTCGAGAACCTGGTCGAGGTTATACGCCTTGAAGCCTACGCGGTGGTCGGAGATGCGGTTCTCCGGGAAGTTGTAGGTGCGGACGCGCTCTGAGCGGTCGACCGTGCGCACCTGCGACTTGCGCTCGGCCTGGGCCGCCGCCTCGGCTTGTTCCTGGGCGATGGACAGCAGCCGGGCGCGCAGGATGCGCAGCGCCGACTCCTTGTTCTGGAGCTGGCTCTTCTCGTTCTGGCAGGAGACGACCACGCCGGTGGGCAGGTGGGTGATGCGGACCGCCGAGTCGGTGGTGTTGACGCTCTGGCCGCCGGGACCGCTGGACCGGTAGACGTCGATGCGCAGGTCGTTGGGGTCGATCTGGACGTCGACCTCCTCGGCTTCCGGGTAGACGAGCACCCCGGCCGCGCTGGTGTGGATGCGGCCCTGCGATTCGGTGGCGGGCACGCGCTGCACGCGGTGGACGCCACCCTCGAACTTGAGCCTGGACCACACGCCCTCGTCGCCCTTGGCCTTGATGGCGACGGTGACGTCCTTGTATCCGCCGAGGTCGGAGTGCTGGGACTCGATGACCTCGGTCTTCCAGCCGAGCCGTTCGGCGTAGCGGAGGTACATCCGCAGCAGGTCGCCCGCGAACAGCGCGGACTCCTCGCCGCCCTCGCCCGCCTTGATCTCCATGATGATGTCCTTGTCATCGTTGGGATCGCGCGGGATGAGCAGGTGGCGGAGCTTCTCCTCAAGGACGGGCAGGCGGGCGCTCAGTTCCTCGGCCTCGGTGGCGAACGCCTCGTCCTCGGCGGCGAGTTCCTTGGCCGCGTCGCGGTCCTCGCGGACGGTCTGCAGCTCACGGTAGGTGCCGACGATCGGGGTCAGGTGGCGGTAGCGCTTGCCGAGCGTGCGCGCCTTCGCCTGGTCGGCGTGCACGGCAGGGTCGGCGAGCTGGTTCTCCAGCTCGGCGTACTCCTTGAGCAACTCGTCGAGATTCACCGTGCGTCCTTCGTTTCGATCGTGCGGGCCTGCCGCCCCGGCCGTTCACCAAGAACGCCGGCCCAGCGCACATGGTGGTGCGTCGGGCCGGCGTCTCGGGAGCTACTTGCTCTGGGCCTTCTTGCCGAAGCGCTGCTCGAAGCGCGCCACCCGGCCGCCGGTGTCGAGGATCTTCTGCTTGCCCGTGTAGAACGGGTGGCAGGCCGAGCACACGTCGGCGTGGATCACGCCGTTCTTGGCGGTGCTGCGGGTGGTGAACGAGGCCCCGCAGGTGCAGGTCACCTGGGTGACGTGGTACTCGGGGTGGATGTCGGGCTTCATCTCAAGGTCCTTTCGAGGTGCGGTCGCCGGGTCGCCAGAAGGGCTTGCGCGCGGTCGCACACCGGCTGGGTGCGCGCGGCGGGAACCGGTACCGCTTCGGTTCAGCTACCAGTGTGCCAGATGTAGCAACCAGCCCAGGCCACCCGCCATTCCCTCGATCTTTATGACGGGGGCACGTCCGTCACACTAGGCTCCCCCCGCACCAATCGTTATTTACATCCCATAAAGGACATCGTGCAGATGATGAGAAAGGTGCGGTTGCTCTTCGCGACCGCAACGGGGGCCGCTGTTCTCCTCGGCGGTGCGGGCCTCACGGCCACGTCCGCCAGCGCCGCTCAGGTGGCGCTGGCCGGGGACATCTCAGGTGTCTCCGTCAGCGGGGCCTACATCCCCAACGCCAGCAGCACCCAGGCGTCGTTCGACTTCACCCTCAGGGACCCGCTCGGGACGGCGGGCAACGAGGCACAGGCCTCGGTCAGCGCCGAGATCACCCCGGCCACCGGCGGCTCGCGCGGAGTCAGCCTCAGCTACAGCCCGCCGTCGAAGGGGACCGACGGCTCGCTGCCGACCAGCGCCAGTGGCTCCGGCACGTTCACGATCAACAGGGAAGACCCGTCCGGCGACTGGACGCTCACCTTCCGGGTCACGCGCGGCGGCAGCACCAGCACCGACACCTTCAACGTCAAGGTCACCGGCAAGCAGGGCATCACCGGCGCCTCGGTCAACCCCGACCCGGTCAGGCTGAAGAAGGGCAAGGACGTCCGCGTCGACGTGCGCGCCACCGTCAAGGACGCGACCAACGTCAGCGCCACGCTCGTCAGCGACGAGACCACCGAGTCGTACGACCTCGGCACCCTCAGCGACGAGTACGACGGCACGTGGTCCGGCCACACGTTCTTCAGCGACGACACCACCCCCGGCGACTGGACGCTGGTCGTCACCGCCAACCGGGGCGGCGAGGCGCTCAGAGGCGAACTCGACTTCACGGTCAGCGCCCCCGAGGGCGGCGCGTCGAAGAAGACCAAGACCCGCGTGACCCTGACCGTGCCGAAGAAGGTCAAGGCGGGCAAGACCGCCAAGGTCTACGGCAAGGTCTACAGGGGCAGCAAGGCGTACAAGAAGAAGGTCGTCGAGGTCTACTTCAAGTCCGAGGACGCCAAGAAGTACCGGCTCCTGGGCCTGGCCAAGTCCGACGCCGCCGGTAAGTACGCCAAGACCTTCACCGGCAAGAAGGACGGCTACTTCAAGGTCAAGGTTCCCGGCACCAGCAAGACCAGGACCTCGTGGTCGCCGCAGAAGCACGTGGACGTGAAGTAACCACGCATCGGCAACGGCCCGTCGTCGCGGCGGGCCGCTGTCAGCGTTCGAGATAGGCGAGGACGGCCAGCACCCGCCGGTGGTCGTCGGGTGCGGGCCCGAGGCCCAGCTTCGAGAAGATCGCCGAGATGTGCTTCTCCACCGCGCCGTCGGTGACGACCAGCCGGGCGGCGATCGCCGCGTTCGAGCGGCCCTCGGCCATCAGCGCCAGCACCTCCCGCTCTCTGGGCGAGAGCGTGTCCATCGGTGTCCCCTTGCGCTGTCTTCCCAGCAACTGCAGCACCACTTCAGGGTCGATGACCGTCCCGCCCGCGGCCACCTGCCGGACGGCCGCGAGGAACTCGGTCACGTCGGAGATCCGTTCCTTCAGCAGGTATCCGACCCCCGGGCCGATCAGCTCGGCCGCGTAGCGCTCCTCGACGTACTGCGAGAGCACCAGGATCGGGAAACCCGGCCGGGCGGCCCTGACCCGCAGCGCCGCCCTCAGCCCCTCGTCGGTGTGGCTCGGCGGCATCCGCACGTCCACGATGGCGAGGTCGGGCACATGCTCCTCGACGGCCGCCACCAGGCCGGGGCCGTCGCCGACGGAGGCCACGGTCACGATGTCGCCGTCGCCCAGCAACCGGGCGAGTCCTTCTCGAAGCAGCACCGAGTCCTCGGCGATCACTACGCGCATGGACCCATGACTACCACTCGCACGGCAGCTCCGCCCTGATCACGGTCGGCCCGCCCACGGGGCTGTTCACCACGAGCAGGCCGTCGATGAGGGCCGCGCGGTCGGCGAGCCCCGCGAGTCCGCCG
>NZ_BAAAHQ010000035.1:55283-240724 GCF_039525605.1 Nonomuraea longicatena
GACGCCGTTGTCCCACACGTCCACGATCACGACCCCGCCCCTGCTGCGGACCTGCACGGACGCCTCCGTCGCCGCCGAGTGCTTGCCCATGTTCGCCAGCGACTCGGACACCATGTAGTACGCGATGCTCTCGACGGCGGTGGGCGGCCGCTTGGACAGCTCGACGGAGACGTCCACGGGGATCGGCGACTTGGCCGCCAGCGCCGACAGGGCCGCGTCCAGCCCCCGGTCGGTGAGGATCGCCGGATGGATGCCCCTGGCCAGGTCGCGCAGCTCGGCGATGGCCGCCCTGGTGCCGTGGTACGCCTGCGCGAGCAGGTCCTTGGCCTGCTCGGGGTCGGAGTCGAGCTTGGTCTGGGCGCGGCCCAGGTCCATCGCCACCGTCAGCAGCGAGAGCTGGGCGCCGTCGTGCAGGTCTCGCTCGATCCGGCGGCGCTCGGCCTCGGCGGCGTCGATGCCACGGGCGCGGTTGGCCCGCAGCCGCTCAGCCTCGTCACCGCTGAGCAGGACCGTCGCGACCTTCAGGTGCATCCGCATCAGCGGGCGGGCGACGTTCGCCGTCACCATCGCCGCCGCCAGCCCGGCGAGAAGGCAGAGGGCGTACTCATGGGGAGCGTCGATCAGCTCGCCGAACGCGGTGGCGTGGGTACCGAACAACTCGCCCATCACCGGCGTGGCAAGCAGGGTCAGGGAGATGACGACGAGCACCAGCATGAGGAGCGACTCGACCATGCCGAGCGGCATGAGGAGCAGCAGGTAGCACAGGTCCCGCCAGGTCGCCGGGTCCTTCACGAACCACTGGACCCGATCCATCACACGGGCGTTCTGCGGACGCGGCCGGTAGGGATCCTTGATGTCGACGCCGAACAGTCTGCGCAGCACCCGTCGCTCGGCCATCGCCCCTCCTCGCCACAGGAGCATCAGCATCGCCAGCATCGGGAAACCGACCCACATCAGGGTCATGATCGCCGCAATCGAGCCGGCCGCCGCGACGGTCATGAACCAGAAGAGCCCGAACCCCATGGTCACCAGCAGATACGGGACGGCCCGCCAGGTCAGCGGATCGACCAAGGCCCGGAACGGCGCTCTGAGGCGCACCGTCTCACTTTTCATGTCATCCATCCTGGCGACGACCGCCGCCCCGGTGAATGGAGCGACCCGGCGTCGCGGGGTAGGGCTATCCCCCCTTCGGGCGCCTCACCTGGCGGCGTCACGGCGCGGTGCCCGGGGCGGCGGGTGGCGGGGGCGCGGGCGGGGGTGACGGCGGCGGGGGGCGGTGGGGGCGGCTGGGCCGTGAAAGTGCCTGAAGACGCCCGTAGGGCGGCGGGAAACCCGCCGCCCTACGGAGAGGTCCGCCTAGTCGCGGTCGTTGCTGACGGTGGTCTTCTGGACCTGCATCAGGAACTCCGCGTTCGACTTCGTCTCCTTCATCTTCTCCAGGAGAAGCTCCAGCGCCTGCTGCATGTCGAGCGCGTGCAGCACCCGGCGCAGCTTCCAGACGATCTGCAGCTCGTCCTTGGCCATGAGGATCTCTTCCTTGCGGGTGCCGGACGCGTCGACGTCCACCGCCGGGAAGATGCGCTTGTCGGCCAGGGAGCGGTTGAGCTTGAGCTCCATGTTGCCGGTGCCCTTGAACTCCTCGAAGATGACCTCGTCCATCTTGGACCCGGTCTCCACCAGCGCGGTGGCGAGGATGGTCAGCGAGCCGCCGTTCTCGATATTGCGCGCGGCGCCGAAGAAACGCTTCGGCGGGTAGAGCGCCGTCGAGTCGACACCACCCGACAGGATGCGGCCGGAGGCCGGTGCGGCCAGGTTGTAGGCCCGGCCCAGCCTGGTGATCGAGTCGAGCAGCACGACCACGTCGTGACCCAGTTCCACCAGGCGCTTGGCGCGCTCGATGGCCAGCTCGGCGACGGTGGTGTGGTCCTCGGCGGGACGGTCGAAGGTCGAGTGGATGACCTCGCCCTTCACCGAGCGCTGCATGTCGGTGACTTCCTCGGGCCGCTCGTCCACGAGCACGACCATCAGGTGGCACTCGGGGTTGTTGCGGGTGATCGCGTTGGCGATCGACTGCAGCACCATCGTCTTGCCCGCCTTGGGCGGCGAGACGATGAGGCCGCGCTGGCCCTTGCCGATCGGGGAGACGAGGTCGATGATCCTGGTGGTCAGGATGTTCGCCTCGGTCTCCAGACGCAGGCGCTCCTGCGGGTAGAGCGGCGTGAGCTTGTTGAAGTCGGGGCGGTTGCGCGCCTGCTCGGGGTCCATGCCGTTGACGGTGTCGAGGCGGACCAAGGCGTTGAACTTCTCGCGGCGCTCGCCGTCGCGCGGCTGCCGGACGGCGCCGGTGATGACGTCGCCCTTGCGCAGGCCGTTGCGGCGGATCTGCGCCAGCGACACGTACACGTCGTTGGAGCCGGGCAGGTACCCGCTCGTGCGCACGAACGCGTAGTTGTCGAGGATGTCGAGAATGCCGGCGATCGGGATGAGCACGTCGTCGTCGCCGATCACGGGCTCGTTGCTGTCGAAGCGGTCGCGGCCACGGCCACGGTTGCGCTCCCTGAAGCGGCCCCGCCTGCCACGACGGTCGTCGTCGTCGGGGCCGACGCTCTGCCGCTGGTCAGCGTCACGGCGGCCCGCGTCGGCGGTGCGCTCGGAACGGTCGCCCCGGTCGCCACGGTCACCGCGCTGGTCGGTACGGTCACCGCGCTCGCCGCGGTCACCACGGTCGTTCACGCGCTCGGCGGAACGCTCACCGCGGTCGCCGCGCTGGTCGGAACGCTCGCCGCGCTCGCGACGCTCGCCACGGCTGCGGCGCTCCCTGCGGCTCTCGCGCTCCCCGCGCTCGCCCCGGAAGTCGCCGCCCTGGCCAGCGTCCTGCTCGGCGGCACGCTCGACCACGGCGGGAGCCGCCGCGACCGGTTCGGCCGGGGCAGCGGCCGCCACCGGCTCGGGAGCGGTGACGACCGGCTCGGCGGCCGGGGCGCTCGGCTCCTCGGTGCTCTTGGCACGGGAACGTTCCCTGCGCGTACGGGTGGGCCGCTCGGCGGCGGGAGCCTGCTCGGCGGCGGCGGGTGCCGCAGCCTCGGCGGGCGCCGCCTGGGCGCTGTCACCTGAACCGCCACCCTGCTTCTCCTGGATGGCCGCGATCAGCTGGCTCTTGCGCATCCGTCCGGTCCCGCTGATGCCGAGCTCGGCGGCCATCTTCTGCAGCTCGGGCAGCACCTTGGCGGACAGGCCGGTGCCGGAGCGACGCGCACGCGGCTTGGCCGCGGCGCGAGTGGGGGTGTCGCCGGACGCGGGCGCTGAGGTGCCCGATGCGTCGGAGAGGAGTTCGGTGGTGTCGCTCAACTAAAAGGTCCTTCCCAGGGGTCGGGCGCCGGTTTTTCTGAACCGTGCGTCCCGGAGGTGCTGTCGATCCGGCGGGACAGACCGGGTCGCGGTGCACGCTGCGATCTTCGGCCGCCGCGCAGGGCGGCCGCCACTATTGGGGAGAGGTGTTGCCAGGCCGCCACAGGCCGGTGGCGCGTGGCCGACACCCCCCAGATTGCTGTCGCCAGCCAGATGTCGAGGTGATTCGAACGCGCAGATCCCCATCTGCGTCGTCTCGCGTTGGACCAACCGGGTGCAGGCCAACGGGTGACGGCGTATTCCGGGGAGACAGCCGCGCTGCCCACGCCTCGCGACGTGAAGCATGATGCAGCGATGTGTGGCTGACATGCACGCACCCAACAAGGGGGCATCTGGTGCGGCTATCAGCCTAACATCACCAGCGCACACGGCTATTCCCTGAAGGTCTAAAGAGGCATCAGCGTGTCTCGGGGAACTGAACGTTCGCACCATCCGGGTCGACGTCCATTAGCTGGATGTGCCAGTCATTACCCACTTCTGGTGCGATCAAATCCTGCGTGTCCGAGGTGGAGAACGCAAGGACAGTGGGGCCCGCACCCGAGACGACCGCGGGCACGCCCACCGCACGCAGACGTTCTACCAGACGCGCGCTCTCCGGCATCGCAGGCGCGCGGTAGTGCTGGTGGAGACGGTCCTCGGTGGCGGCGAGCAGCACGGCTCTGTCGGGACTCCCGGTCAGCGCGGCGATCAGCAGCGCCGTCCGTCCCGCGTTGAAGGAGGCGTCCTTGTGGGGCACGTCCTTCGGAAGCAGCCCTCGGGCGGTCTCCGTCGACAGTCTCGTCGCCGGGACGATCGCGACCGGCCGGATGCCCGCGTCGGGGGTCAACTTCACCATATGCGCAGTTCCGGCGTGGTCCGTCCAGGCGATGGTGAGCTGTCCGGCGAGGCACGGTGCGACGTTGTCCGGGTGACCCTCGATCTCGGTGGCGAGGGCGAACACCTGCTCGTCGGACAGGGTTCGTGTTCGCTCAGGGCACAGCGCTCTGGCCGCGAGGATGCCCGCGCAGATGGCCGCGGAGGACGAGCCGAGGCCGCGCGCGTGGGGGATGCGGTTGCGGCAGACGAGGCGGATGCCGGGCGGCTGCGGGACGTCCATGCGGTCGAAGGCCCTGCGCATCGCCTTGACGACCAGGTGGTCTTCGCCGGTGTCGAGCTCCCCCGCGCCCTCGCCCTCGACGGTGACGTGGACGCGGTCACCGGCGAGTTCGGCGTCCACCTCGTCGTACAGGGTGAGGGCCAGGCCGAGGGAGTCGAATCCCGGGCCGAGATTGGCCGAGGTCGCGGGGACTCTGACGGTGATCACGTGTCGATGCTCTCCTCTGTCTCGCCAACACCTTCACCACGATGAGGTGCTCTTCTGTCACGGCAGAGCCACCCCCATCAGGCGCTCTTCTGTTACGGCGAAGCCACCCCTATCAGGCGCTCTTCTGTCACGGCGAAGCCACCCCTATCACGCCCCGCCGACATCCCTCACGGCCGCGCCCGCGCCACCCACCGTCACCGGCCGAGCGCCGCCACGACGCACGGTAGGCGGCGGGACGGGGACCTCATGCTGTTTTGTCGGACTATGCGAATCTGACACGCCCTGCACGATGTGCCGAGAGCCCTGGACGCGCGTGGACCCGAGCTACCCCCGCACACACGCGGATCTGAGTGGCTTCCTGGTCTGCGCGGATGGGCTGGGTCGGCCGGACGTGCCCTGACAGGACGTCGCCGCCATGGCCACGACAGAGGTCGCCGCCGTGGCCGCCGCCCTCGGGATCTCGCCATGGCCGAGTCCCACCCCGTCGTCCCACCCCGTCGCCGAGGCGTCGCCGCTGGGGCTCTGAACCGCTGGGGCTCTGAAGTGGGACCCGGCTGGGGCGGAGGTCAGGCGAGGCCGAGGGCGCGGGCGGCGGCGTGGGCGTCGATCGGGATCGTGACCGGGGCGGGCGCGCCCGAGATGGCCCAGTCGGGGTCCTTGAGGCCGTTGCCGGTGACCGTGCAGACGATGCGCTGGCCGGACTCGACCAGGCCCTGGGCGTGCGCCTGCAGCAGGCCCGCGACGCTGGCGGCGGAGGCGAGTTCGACGAACACGCCCTCCTCCTGCGCCAGCAGCTTGTACGCGGCCGCGATCTGCCGGTCGGTCACCGAGTGGATGAGGCCGCCGGACTCGTCTCGCGCCGACTCGGCGAGCTGCCAGGACGCCGGGTTGCCGATGCGGATCGCGGTCGCGATCGTGTGGGGGTGCGCGACGGGCGCGCCGTTGACGATGGGCGCGGCGCCGCTGGCCTGGAAGCCGAACATACGCGGACGGCGGCCGGCCACCTCGTCGTCGGCGTACTCCTTGTAGCCCATCCAGTACGCCGAGATGTTGCCCGCGTTGCCCACGGGGATGCAGTGGATGTCGGGCGCGTCGCCGAGCGCGTCGACGATCTCGAACGCGGCGGTCTTCTGCCCCTGGAGCCGGAACGGGTTGACGGAGTTGACCAGCGCGATCGGGTACTCGGCCGACAGCTTCCTGGTCATCTCCAGGCAGTCGTCGAAGGAGCCCTCGACCTGGAGCAGGGTGGCGCCGTGGACGAGCGCCTGGGCCAGCTTGCCCATCGCGATCTTGCCGCGCGGCACGAGGACCGCGCAGGTCAGCCCGGCGCGTACGGCGTAGGCGGCGGCGGAGGCGGAGGTGTTGCCCGTGGAGGCGCAGATGACCGCCTTGGCGCCCTCTTCCACGGCCTTGCTGATGGCCATGGTCATGCCACGGTCCTTGAAGCTGCCGGTGGGGTTGGCGCCTTCGACCTTCAGGTAGACGTCACAGCCCGTGAGCGCGGAGACCCGGTGCGCGGGCACCAGCGGTGTGCCGCCTTCGAGCAGCGTGATGACGGGCGTCTTCGTGGTGACCGGAAGACGCTCTCGGTACTCCTCGATGAGACCACGCCACGACCTAGCCATGATGACTCCCCTACCTGCGGTGTTGGGCACCGAGTGTATCGGTCCCCCGGTCCTGCGCGCCGATCACATCCACATGCCGGACGCCGTCCCCCGGCACACTCTCCAGTGTCCGCCCCGGTCACCCGGCGTTTCGACCGGGCCCAGAGATCGGGCCCAGGGATCGGGCCCAGGGATCGAGCACAGAGATCGAGCACAGTGTCGGCGCCGTGATCGAGCCCAGAGAGCCGTGATCGCGCCCGGAGATCGGTCCCGGCTCTCGCCCGCCGCCGGCGTTACCCGTGGGGAAGAAGGGCCAGATGGTCTGGCAGGCTTGATTTTTCAGGAAATACTCAGCAACCCCGGATAAGGTTTTCCGTCAGGGGGTCAGCCATTATGAACGCGCGTCCTGCTCTGCGGCAGAACGACTATTCACCGCTCACACCGCCCGAACTGGGCGCTTGGTCGCCGAGCCTGTCGGTGAGCGTCGTGATTCCGGCCCATGAGGGGCCCTACCTGGAGTTCACGCTCGCCGCACTGGCCGCGCAGACCTATCCGGACCATCTGATGGAGGTCGTGGTCGTCGACGACGGCAGCCAGCCGCCCATCACACTGCCGGAGATCCGCCCCTTCAACACGCGGGTCGTCAGGGTCGCCGAGGGATGGGGCATCGCCAACGCCGTCAACACCGGGGTCAAGGCGGCGGACGGCGAGATCATCCAGCGGCTCGACGCCGACATGGTCACCTGCCGCGAACACATCGAGGCGCTGGCCCGATGGCACCACACCGGCGACTACCTGGTCTCCATCGGCATGAAGAAGTTCGTCGAGCCGCCGCCGCTCAAGGCCGAGCAGATCTTCCGGGCGGGACACCTGGGAGAGGTCTTCGACCTGGACGCGGCGATCCCCAGTTCGACGGAGGCGACGATCGCCAAGACGGACGGGCTGCGCAGGAGCCGTAATCCGTACCACGTGTGCACAGGACCGACCTTCGCCCTTCCCAGGGAGGTCTTCCACGCCGTGGGCGGACTGGATCCGAACGTCCTGCGCGGGGAGGACACCGAGTTCTCCTACCGGCTGGCCATGCACGGCGTCGTCTTCGTGCCCGACGCGGCGGCCCAGGCGGTGCACCTGGGACTGCCGTCGCAGCGGGTGGACAAGGAGCGGGCGGTGCGGGCCGTCGCGCCATACCTCGCGCACCGGATCCCGCTCCGCCGCGACCTGCGCAAGGAGCGGGGGCGGAACTGGCTGGTGCCGTACGTCGAGGTGGTCTACGACGTGCGCGACACCTCCACGGAGGTGGTCGGGCAGGCGGTGTCGGCGGCGCTCGACGGCAAGCTGCACGACGTGGTCGTCACGCTCGTCGGGCCGTGGCCGATGATGGCGGACGGGCGGCGGTCCGTGCTCGGTGATCCGTGCTTCGAGCTGCGGATGATGCGTGAGTCGTATGCTCACGACGAGCGCGTTCGGCTCATCGACGAGGCCGCGCCGACGCCCGGGGCCACGCCGTTCCGTTACCGGGGGCCGGTGGACGTGCCGCTGCACCGGGCGACGCTGGAGCGGATGGTGGAGACCGTACAGAAGGATCTGGAGGGTGTGCTCGTCGTCGAGTTGGAGGACGGGCGGACGGCTCGATTGGAGCGGACGTCGGCGCTCGCCCGGGCGCTGCTGCTGACCGGGCCGGGTGACGATCTCGACGCGGTCATCGAGACGACGCACGGGATCAGGCGCGAGGGCCCGGCGCGGTACTGGCCGCCGACGCCGCGTCCCGAGGCCGCTCCCCCGCCGGACGTCGCTCCCTCAGGCGTCACTCCACCGGACGTCACTCCACCGGACGTCACACCGCCGAAGGCCGAGGCCGCGCCTCCTTCGCCGGTCGCCGGCGCCGTCGAGGACCGGACGCTGCTCAAGCGGCTGCGGGCGGCGCTCCGCTCTCAGTGACCCCGCAAAGCTCTCAGTGACCCCGCAAAGCTCCCACTGAGCCCCGCAAAGCTCCTGCTGAGCCCCGCAAGCACCGCTCCCGCTGAGCCCGCGAGCACCGGCGGGGCGCTCTGGCGCGGCGCGGTGAGGTCGTCAGCTGGTGCTCCTGCGGTGGTGGCCGCAGGAGCACGTGCGCGAGCCGGTGGACCGTCTCGATGTCCTGGCGGGCATCGGGTCCTCAGTCATCGGTCCCGCCGCGCGGCGGGAGGCAGCCGCTGTCTTACGTCGCCTTTACCTGCCCGAAGAGGCCCTGTTCTCTCCTGTCCGCCCAGGCGACGCAGGTCACATGGACACCCCGCTCCCAGTTTGCATTCAGGAACTTATGGCACGTTTAGTGGGATCCATTTATTAGGGTGTCAATATCCACAGACGCCTCCCAAGTATTGACAAGGAATGCTATGCGGATGCTCTCGCCCCGCAGGGCGGCCGTGCTGGCCGCGATCGTCGCGATCGCAGCCCTCGCGGCGCTCGTCCTGACCGGTGTGCTCGCCTTGGCCGGAGCCGCCGTCACCGGCGCATTCGCGGTCGCGCTCGCGGCACTCGCCTTCCTGGTGCTCATCGTCCGCCGCCTCGACGGCAAGACCCACCGCATCGACCTCCGGGTCAAGAAGAACGAGAGCGGCCACGCGGCCACCGCCGCCGCGCTCAAGCGCGTGGAGGCCCGCCTCGACACCCTGGCGGCCGCCATCGAGAAGACGGCCACGCGGCGCGACGAGGACCTGGGCGCGATCCTGGCCTCCCTGGGCGAGGACCGCGTCAACGCCATGACCCACGCACGCGAAGTCGAGCGGCTGCGCGAACAGGTGCGGGCGCTGGGCGCCCGATGAGGCGGATCAGGCACAACGACTACGGGGGCCTGGAGCCTCCGGCCGTCGGCCGGTGGCGGCCGGTCAAGTCGGTGTCGGTGGTCATCCCGGCCTACGACTGCCAGGACGACCTCGACCGGACGCTGGTCGCCCTGGCCAAGCAGAGCTACCCGGCGGGGCTGACCGAGATCGTCGTCGCCGACGACGGGAGCAGGCCGCCGCTGGCCGCGCCGGGCGCGCGGGTGGTGCGGGTGAACGAGGGCTGGGGGCGCGGCGCGGCCCGCCAGACGGGGGCGCTCGCGGCGACGGGCGAGGTGATCCACTGGCTCGACGCGGACATGATCCTGCACGAGGAGCACCTGGAGGCGCACATGCGCTGGCACCATGTGCTCGACCACGCGGTGGTCATCGGCGACACCCGGTTCGTCGAGGAGCTGGGAGAGCCGGGCGAGCGCACGCCGTACACGGAGCAGAAACTCCAGTCCACGCGCATGCTCAAGGACGCCGGGACGGGCGCGTACCTGCTGCACACCGGCGCCTCCACGTCCGTGCCCGCCGCGCTGCTGCGGGCGGCGGGCGGTGTGGACGTGTCGCTGAACATGGCGGAGGACACCGAACTGGGCTACCGGCTGGCGCAGGCGGGCGCGGTGTTCATCCCGGAGCCGCTGGCCAGGGGCTGGCACGTGGGCGCCTCGACGGTCATGACCCGCGAGAAGGAGGTGCACCGGCACAACTGGTCGTTCCTGGGCGATTTCCTCCCCCAGTTGCGCTGGCTGCGCTCGCATCCGCGCCGCCAGTGGCGGGTGCCGTACGTGCGCGTCGTGACAGAGGCGGCGGGCTACGAACGCACGCGCGCCACCGTGGACGCCGCACTCGCCGGTACGGTCCCCGACGTGGCCGTCACCGTCGTCGGCCCGTGGGACACGTTGACCGAGGGGCGGCGCTCCAGCCTGGACGACCCGCGCCTCGACCTGCGCCTGCTCCGCAACCTGTACACGCACGAGCCCCGCGTCTCCTTCGCCGTACGGCAGCCCGCCTCGGTGTTCCCCGCGCCGTTCGCGCTGCGGGTGCCGCCCGGCTGGGTCCCGGGCGCGGACACGCTCGCGCGGCTGGTGAAGACGGCCGAGGACGACCTGCTCGGCCTGGTCTCGATCGCCCTGGCGGAGACACGGGACGGCGTGGCCGCCGCCCGGCTGGAACGCACGGCCGCCTTCTCCCGCGCCGCTTTCCACAACGGCGAGCCGGACGATCTGGTGGACGAACTCTTCGGGGTGCTGTGGGTGAGCGGCGCCGAGTACGGCTTCGTGCCGGAGGAGGACAAGGAGCCCCTGGCGGGCGATGCGGCCAAGTGGCGGGCGCTGGCCGCGAGCCGCGCCGCCGAGGTCAAGAAACTGAGCGCGGAGGTCGAACGGCTGCGCGCCGAACTGGCCGCGCCGAAGGAGAGCGAACCGGAGCCGGACAAGGGCGGCGGAAAGCTGTCCGCGCTGGTGAGGCAGCTGAGGAGCCCGTCATGATCGCGCAACTGGTCGCCGACCTCCCGAAGGCCCGGGTCTTCCTGGTCGGGATCGACCGTGCGGGCACCGGCGTCGACCTCGACCGGGACCTGCTCTCCCCCACTGCGGGCGACGAGCCCGCGGACGAGGTCCTGGTGATCGCCCGCACGCCCGCCGACCTGCGCAGGGCCGCGACCCTGCACAAGCTGCTGCCCGAGGCCCGCCGGGTGGTCGTGGCCGTGCTCGACACCCCCGCCTCGCACCCGGCGCCGGTGCCGACGCCGACTCCCGCGCACCGGTGGCGGTCGCTGTCCGAGCTGCGGGTGCACCGCCCCAAGGACCGGGTGTGGGTGGTGGACGCGCGCTTCTCCAAGCACACCCCGGCCGGCCGTACGGTCACCGCGACCGCCCGCGCCTTCGCCGGCCACCGTCTCGACGTGATCGCCGCACCGGCCGCCGCCCTCGCCGGGATCGGTGCGGCCGACTGGCGTCCCGGCGACCCGAACGCGACCCCGGCCGAGGTGGGCGGGCCGGTTCCGGAACGGGTGGGGGCACCGGGCAGCGACGTGGTGCTCCGTACCGGTTCAGAGGATCACCCGTGGGAGGGTGGCGAGCGGCCGGTCGAGCGGCCGACCGCGAAGGCGGCGAGCTGGGAGCGGCTCGGCCGCCCCGGCGGCGCCGACGTGCCGCTCCCCGATCCCGAGGTACTGGCCCGGCCGTCGATGATCCCGCCGGTGGACGAGCGGCTGGTCAACCCGCAGGGCTTCGTGACGACACCATCGCGCGGCACGGCCGTGCTCACCGAGCGCGACGGACGCTGGGCGGCGGTGCTCGACGGCAAGGTGGTGGTCGCCTTCGCCGAGTCCGGCGGGGTGACGGACGCCGACGTCGGCAGGCTGCGGCAACTGCGGGGCGTCGAGGTCGACTGGCAGCACGCGCACAGCGGACCGCTGGCTGCGGTCCGCGTGCTGGCGGGGCTGGCTGCGGCCGGGGTGCCGCTGGTCGCCCGGTCGGTGCCGCCGTGGGCGCGGGCGCTGGGCGAGCCGCTGGTGGAGCTGATCGAGTCGGCTCCGGAGCTGTCGGACGAACTGCGCCGCGAGGAGCACAGCATCCGGCTGCGCCGCGCCGCCCTGCGCACGCACGGGGTCGCGGCCCGCTGGGAGCAGCTCGGCGCGCCGCCCGCCGCGCCGCCGCTGACCTCGGTGCTGCTGACCACGCGGCGGGCCGACATGGTGGGGTTCGCGCTCGACCAGATCGCCCGCCAGCGCGACGTCCAGCTTGAGGTGATCCTGGCCCTGCACGGTGTGAGCGCGCGGCACCCGTCGGTGGCCGAGGCGCTGCGCCGTTTCGGCAGGTACGTCCACGTGTACGAGGCGCCCGTCGAGAAGATCTTCGGCGAGGTGCTGAACGAGGCCGCGGCCAGGGCCTCCGGCGCGTTCCTGCTGAAGATGGACGACGACGACTGGTACGGTCCCGACTTCCTGGCGGACCTGCTGCTCGCCCACTCCTACTCCGGCGCCCAGGTCGTCGGCACGGTCCCGGAGTTCGTCTACCTGGCCGCCATCGACGTGACCGTGCACCGCAGGCAGATCACCGAGCAGATCACCAGTTTCGTCGCGGGCGGCACCATCCTGGTCGAGCGCTCGGCCTTCCAGGCGCTGGGCGGCTTCCGGCCGCTGCGGCGTTCGGTCGACACCCAGTTCCAGGAGGCCATGCAGGCGGCCGGCGGGCAGATCTACCGCACCCACGGGCTCGGCTACATCCTGCGCAGAGGACCGGCCGCCAACCACACCTGGCAGGAGCCGATCGGAACGTTCCTGCAACGAAACCGCAGGCAGTGGCGCGGCTTCCGGCCGAGCACGCTGATGGAGCTCGAAGGAAGCGCACAGCTGTGAGCGTTCCCCGCGTCAACGGCAACGACCACGGCGTCCTCAGGGTGCCGGAACTCGGTTCGTGGACGCCGACGCTGACCGTCACGGTGGTGATCCCGGCCCACGGCGGGCAGAAGACGCTCGATCTGACGCTGGCGGCGCTGTCGGCGCAGAGCTACCCCGCGCACCTTCTCGACGTGGTCGTCGTGGACGACGGCAGCGCGCCGCCGCTCACATCACCGCCGGTGGCGCCCGCGCGCACCCGGCTGATCGCCAGCCCGCCCGGCGGGTGGGGGCGGGCCTGGGCCGTACAGGCCGGGGTGGACGCCGCGACCGGAGACGTCGTGTTCGTACTGGACAACGACATGGTGCCGCACCGCGAGCACGTCGAGGCCCAGCTCCGCTGGCACCACGTCGCCCCCTACCTGGTGGTGCTCGGCTGGATCGACTTCACCTGCGACACCGTGCTGCCCGCGCCCTCCGAGGTGCGCGAAGCGCTTGACGCGGGCAACGAGGACAAACTCTTCCGCCTGTCCCCCCACCGGCACGACTGGGCCGAGGAGATCATCTCCGCCACCGACGGGCTGCGGGCCGCCTCCGGCGAACTCGCCTCCCGGGTCCACGTGGGCGCCACCGTCTCCTACCCGGCCGCGCTGCTGCGGCGGGCGGGCGGCATGGACACCTCGCTGGTGCTGGCGGAGGACACCGAACTCGGCTTCCGGCTCGTGCAGGCGGGGGCGGTGTTCGTGCCCGAGCGGCGGTCGCGGGCCTGGCACGTCGGGCTGCCCACCGCGATGCGCGAATGGGCGGCGCTCAAGCGCTACAACGACCCGTTCGTGGCCGACCGGGTGCCGTACCGGCGTTACCTGCGGGAGGAGCAGGGGCGGCAGTGGCTGGTGCCGTACGTGGAGTGCGCCGTGGCCCCGGCGGGCTACGAGGACGTGCGCGCCACCGTGGACGGGCTGCTCGCGAGCACGCTGCCCGACGTGCGGGTGAGCGTGGTCGGGCCGTGGGAGCGGCTGCGCGCCGACCGGCGCCCCCCGCTGCAGGACCCCGATCTGGACCTGCGGCTGGTCCACGCCTGCTTCGAGCACGACCCGAGGGTACGGCTGGCGGGCGCGTTCGCCCCCGGTTCGGCGCCGTTCCGGTTGACCGTGCCGCCGGGGTGGGTGCCGGAGGCGGGGACCGTACAGGCGATGGTGGAGCATCTGGACGAGCAAGGGCTCGGGCTGCTGTGCGTCGCGCTCGACGAGAACGAGCGCGGGGTCGTCGTGGCGCGGCTGGAGCGGACGGCGGCGACGGCGCGGGCCGAACTGCTGGCCGAGCCGGGTGAGCCGCTGGACGACGTGGTGCACGAGGTGTTCGGGGTCGAGTGGAGCGACGGCGAGTCGTGGGGGTTCCGGCGGCGTCCCAGGGTGTATCCGCCTCGGCGGCGGCCGGTGCCCGAGCTGGAGCGGGTGGCCGCCGAGCACGAGAAGGAGGTCGCGGCGTTGCGGCAGCGGGCGGCCGCGCTGCAGTCCGAGATGAAGCAACTGCGCCGGGAGGCCGGCAAGGGACGCAGAGACGCCGCGCGGTGGCGGGACAAGGCCGAGGCGTGGCGCCGTGAGGCGGTGCGGTTGTCGCGGGCCCGCGAGCGCACGATGCTGAAGCGCGCGGTCCGCAAGGTCCGCGACCTCGCCTTCCCCGGCGACTGACCCCGCGCCCGGGTATCAGGCGTGGCCGTGCTCCCAGGCCCAGGCGGCGATGCCGACCCGGTTGCGGACGCCGAGTTTGCGCTGGATGTTGGCGACGTGCGTCTTGGCGGTGCCGGAGGAGATGAACAGTTCGGCGCCGATCTCCGGGTTGGACCGGCCCAGGGCGACCAGTCGCACGATCTCCAGCTCGCGGTCGCTCAGCGGCTGCTCCCCCGGCACACCGGCGCGTTCGGGCGAGGGGGTGAGGTGCCGCAGCAGCCGTACGGTCACCGACGGGCTGATCAGCGCGTCACCGGCGGCAGCCGCCCGCACCCCCTCCGCCAGCAGCGCCGCTCCCGCGTGCTTGAGCAGGAACCCGCACGCCCCTGAGCGCAGCGCCGTATGCACGTACTCGTCGAGGTCGTAGGTGGTCACCACGATCACCCGGACCGGCTCCTCGACGCCGGGACCGGCCAGCAGCCTGGTGAGTTCGAGGCCGTCCATGCGCGGCATGCGGATGTCGGCCACGACCACGTCCGGCCGCAGCTCGCGGACGGCGGCGAGCGCGGCCTGCCCGTCCGCGGCCTCTCCGACGACCTCGATGTCGGGTTCGGCGCCGAGGATCGTGCGGAACGCGCGCCGTACCGCGGGCTGGTCGTCGGCCACCAGCACTCTGATCACGGGAAGACCGCCGTGACCGCCCAGCCGCCGTCTGCGGCCCGCCCGGCGTCGAAGGTGCCGCCCAGTGCGGTGACCCGTTCGGCGAGCCCCACGAGCCCCAGCCCGGCCCGCGCGCCCGTGAGCGGGCGCGGCCGCACGCTCCCGGCCGTGCTCACCGCTTCCTCTGCGCTCACCGGCGCTGTCGTGGGAAGGGGCTGCGGCGTGCTCGCGGGCGGACGGTCCGCCACGGTCAGCCGGACGCCGCCGGGGTCCCCGGTGACAGCGACGGTGACGTCGGAGCCGGGGAGGGCGTGCTTGCGGATGTTGGTCAGGGCCTCCACGACCACCCGGTAGACGGTGGTCCCCACCTCGCGCGGCACCGGCCCCGGCGGCGTCATCACGAGCTCCGCCGAGGGGAAGCCGGTGCCGGCGAAGCGCGACACCAGCTCGGGCAGGTCGTCGAGGCCCGGCAGCGGCTCCGCGCTCACCCCGTCGCCCTCCAGTTCGCGCAGGGTGCGGACGGTGCGGTCCATGGCGGCCAGGGCGCGGGTGCCGTCCTGCTCGATCTCCCGCAGCACCGCGTCGGCCTCCTCCGGCGCGCGGGACAGCAGGACGCGGGCCGCCTGCGCCTGGACCACCATGGCGCTGACGTCGTGGGCGACGAAGTCGTGCAGGTCGCGGGCGAGTTGCACACGCTGGGCGCGGCGGGCGTCGAGGACCGCGTGCTCGCGGTGGACGTCGAGGGCCCGCAGGTAGAGGCCCAGGCCGACGGCGGCGGCCGTACCGAGGGACCAGAACAGCCCGAACAGGGCCGCGTCCAGCGCGGTCGAGACCGGCTGCGTGACCTGCTGCGCCAGCAGCGCCTCCGCCACCGCCGCCACGGCGGTGGCGGGGATCGCGAGCGACGGGCGGACCCGGCGCACGGTGAGCGTGATGAGCGTGAGCAGGGCGAGCGTGTGCAGGTACGTCCAGGTCATGCCGGGACCGCCGGGCGCGGTCAGCCACGCCAGCGTGCCCGCCGCGCTCACCAGCCCGGTCCCGGCCGTGACCGGCGCGAGCGCACCCAGGGTGCGCGGCCAGCCCGCCACCACCGAGGCGGTGGCCGTCATCGTCAGCAGCGCGGGGCCCACGATCAGCGGGCTCGGCAGCGCGCGGGTGAAGGCCGCCGCCGCGACCGCCGCAGCGAGTACGGCACCGCACGTCATCACCCTGTTCATGGACCGCACTGTAGGTCATCGCGGCGGGTGCCGAATCTGCCGATCGGCAGATGTCCCGGCCTCGGCGGGCGCACAGACTTGGCGTCGTTCCGAGGCGACAGGAGAGAACACGATGAGACAACGCCTGGTTCTGTACGGCACGCTGCTGTGGAGCGCGGTCTACGGGGCGCTCGGCGTCCACTGGTGGTCGGGCGGCGGCGGATTCCCGTTCGGTGATCCGCGTGCCGAGACCGGGATGAGCCTGTTCACCGGCGTCACGGCGCAGGCGATGGCGCCGTTCCTCGCCGTGGGGTGCGCCGCCGGGGCGCTGGTCGCCGCAGGTGCGCTGTGGTGGCGGCCGATGCCCGCCCGGCTCGTCGCGGGCTTCGGGTGGGTGGCCGGGCCGACGCTGCTGTTCGTCCTCCCGGACGTTCGGCTGCTGCAGAACCTCGCCTACGCGCTCGGCGGCCACTTCGGGCTCGTCGACTGGCCGGTGCTCAACCAGCTCGTATGCGTCGCGGGCGGGGCGCTCTGGGCCGGGGCCGCGCTGCGGGCCGCCCCGGTCCGTACGCCGTCGGCGGACTGGCGCCGGATCGGCCGGTGGGCCACGGCGGTGGCGGGGGTGGCGCCGCTGCCGTACGGGATCCAGCGGGCGGCCTGGTCGGCCGGCATTCCACTGGGCGTGGACGAGGCGTACGTCGCCGCGCTCCTGGCCGACTTCGACGCGAAGGGCATGACCGGGGTGACGGCCTACATGCTGCCCCTGGCCTGCCTCGGCGGGTCGTTGCTCACGCTCGGGCTCGCGCAGCGGTGGGGACGGGTGTTCCCCGGACGGCTCCCGCTCCTGGGCGGCAGGGCGGTGCCGGAGGCGCTGGCCGTGGTGCCCGCCTCGCTGGTCACCGTGGCGGTGACCGTGGCCGGGCTGGCGAGCTGGCGCTCGTCGCTCGGCACCGGCATGGCCCATTTCGCGACCGGCGGGGTGGGGCTCCTGTGGCTGCCGTGGGGGCTCGCGCTCGGGCTGGCGACGCTCGCCTACCACCACGTCCGCCGCCTGGAGGGGCCGGCCGGAGGCCGGGCCCTTCCTACGTACGCCGGGCGATGGCGGTGATGAGGGGCTGGACGAGGCGGGCGGCCAAGGGGCCGAAGGCGGCGAGGATGAGGACGTAGGCGGCGGCGAGGGGGCCGAGGTCGGGGTGGGCCCCGGCGGCGACCGCGAGTCCCGCGATGACGATGTTGAACTCTCCTCGCGGGATCAGCGCGATACCCGCACGGGCCTGACCGGCCTTGGCGATGCCCGCGCGGCGGGCCGCGTAGGCACCGGTCAGCAGCTTGGTGATCATGCTGACGACGGCCAGCAGGGCGGCCAGACCGGCGACGGGGACGATCGCGGCCGGGTCGGTCTGCAGGCCGAAGAAGACGAAGAACACCGCCGCGAACAGGTCGCGGAGCGGCGCCAGCAGCGCCCTGGCGTCCTCGGCCAGCTCGCCGGACAGCGCGATGCCGACGAGGAAGGCGCCGACGGCGGCGGAGACCTGCAGTTCCTGGGCGATACCGGCGACCAGCATGGCCAGGCCGACGACCTTGAGCAGCAGCACCTCGGAGTTGGGGCTGCGGACGAACGCCTCGATGAGGCGGCCGTACCGCAGCGCGACCAGCAGCACGACGCTCACGGTGGCGAGGGCGATGGCGACCGTGACCGCGCCGCCGATGAGGCTCGCCCCGGCCAGCACCGCCGTGAGGATCGGCAGGTAGAGGGCCATGGTGAGGTCCTCGAAGACCAGCAGGGACAGCACCACGGGGGTTTCCCGGTTGCCGAGCCAGCCGAGGTCGGACAGCACCTTGGCGGTGATGCCGGAGGAGGTCGCGTACGTGACTCCGGCCATCGCGACGGCGGCGACCGGCCCCCATCCGAGCAGGAGCGCGGCGATGGCGCCCGGCGCGGCGTTGAGGACGAGGTCTACCAGGCCGCCTCTGGCGTTGCTGCGCAGGCTGGTGACGAGTTCGTCGGCGTTGTACTCCAGGCCCAGGGTGAGCAGCAGGAGGATGACGCCGAGTTCGGCGCCGACGGCGATGAACTCCTGGCTGGTGGCCAGCGGCAGGATGCCTCCGGTACCGAACGCCAGACCTGCGATGAGATAGAGGGGAATGGGAGAGATGCCCCCACGGAGGGCGAGCGCGCCGAGTACGCCGAGCCCCAGGACGACAGCGCCGAGCTCAAGCAGGAGGATTCCGTGCACCCGCGGCCCTATCCCGTGGTGAGGATGTCAGATGCGGCGGAGGTGCCCTCGGGCGTGCCGACGACGACCACGACGTCGCCGCCGTCCAGCCCGAAGTCGGGTCCGGGGCTGGCGAAGACGCGGCCCGCGCGCACGACGGCCACGACGGAGGCGCCCGTGCGGGTGCGGATGCGCGCCTCGCCCATGGTGCGTCCGGCGTACGGCCCGTCGGGCAGTATCGGAAGCTGGAGGCTGACCAGGCCCTCCTCGACCTGGCGGTGGAGCTCGTTCAGGCGCTGCACGATGCGGGGCGCGCCGAGCAGCTCGCAGAGGGCGTCGGCCTCCTCGTCGTTGAGCTTGACCGCCTCGCACGCCTGATCGGGGTCAGATTTGTCGTATATGACGAGGTCGCGGCGGCCGGTGCGGTGGGAGACCACCCCGATTCGGCGCCCTGACTGGGTGGTGAACTCGTGCCGCAGGCCGATGCCGGGCAGGGCCGTCTGCTCGACTTCCATCGTCCACTCACCCGCTCTTCTAGTACGTTTTACAAAAAACCATACTATTGGCGGGCAAGCGGAAAACCATCACGTAACTGACGCTTGCGGGTCAGAGTAGGACAGGCTGGACAGGGGTACATGGGCAATCGCCCGAAACGAGGAGACCCCGATGTTCCCTGGATGCGGCAACTGCGATTGCTTCGACGCCCTCTCGACGGCCCGGCCCCCGATCTGGGCTCAGTACCTGCTGTCGGAGGGGTGAGCTGACGGGCCCGCCGCTCGCGCGCGGGCCCGCGCAGGGACTGGCACAGCGACTACTCGTCGCCCTCCACCCGCATCACCCCGGCCACGGCGCGCACGAACTCCAACTTGCGCAGCGACTCCATCGTGGCCGTCAGCGCCGCGTCCGTCGCCCGGTGGGTGACGATCACCAGTTGGGCGTCGTCGCCGTGGCCCTCCTGGCGTACGGTCTGGATCGAGACGTCGTGCTGGGCGAACTCCTCGGCCACCCGGGCCAGCACGCCGGGCCGGTCGGCGACGTCGAGCGCCACGTGGCAGCGGGTGACGGTCTCGCCCATCGGGTGCACGGGCAGCGAGGCGTAGGTCGACTCCCTCGGCCCGCGCGCCCCTGCCAGCCGGTTGCGGGCGACCGCGACCAGGTCGCCTAGCACGGCGGAGGCGGTCGGGGCGCCGCCCGCGCCCTTGCCGTAGAACATGAGCTGGCCCGCCGACTCGGCCTCGACGAACACCGCGTTGTACGCCTCACGCACCCCCGCCAGCGGATGGGTGCGCGGGATCATCGCCGGGTGCACGCGCACGCCCACGGACGAGCCGTCGTCGGAGCGGGCGCAGATGGCCAGCAGCTTGATGACGTACCCCATGGCCTTGGCCGAGGCGACGTCGGTGGCGGTGATCTCGGTGATGCCCTCGCGGTGCACCTGCTCGGCGGTCACCCGGCTGTGGAAGGCCAGCCCGGCGAGGATCGCGGCCTTGGCGGCGGCGTCGAAGCCCTCGACGTCGGCGGTCGGGTCGGCCTCGGCGTACCCGAGCGCCTGGGCCTCCTCCAGCGCGTCGGTGAAGGAGGCGCCGGAGGTGTCCATCTGGTCGAGGATGTAGTTGGTGGTGCCGTTGACGATGCCGAGCACCCGGCGGACGTGGTCGCCCGCCAGCGACTCGCGCAGCGGGCGCAGCAGCGGGATGGCGCCCGCGACGCTGGCCTCGAAGTACAGGTCGCCGCCTCCGGCGCGGGCGGCCTCGTGCAGGGTGGCGCCGTCCTCGGCCAGCAGCGCCTTGTTGGCGGTGACGACGGCCTTGCCCCTGGACAGCGCCGCGACGATCAGCGAGCGGGCGGGCTCGATGCCGCCGATGACCTCGACCACGAGGTCGACGTCGTCGCGGGTGACGAGGGCCTCGGCGTCGGTGGTGAGCAGCGCCGGATCGACGTCGATGTCGCGTTTGCGGCCCAGCCTGCGTACCGCGACCCCGGCCAGTTCCAGCGGCGCGCCGATGCGCGCGGCGAGGTCGTCGGCCTGCTCGTGCAGGAGTTTGACGACCTGTGAGCCGACGACGCCGCATCCCAGCAGCGCGACTTTCATATCTGCCCCCTCAACAGGTCGTCCTCGGTCTCGCCCGCCACGATGACCCGGGCCTTGCCACCCGAGACGGCGACGACGGCCGGCTTGGGCAGGTAGTTGTAGTTGCTTGCCAGCGACCGGCAGTAGGCGCCGGTGGCGGCCACCGCGACCAGGTCGCCCGGCGCGATGTCGGCCGGAAGGTGCAGGTCGCGCACGATCATGTCGCCGCTCTCGCAGTGCTTGCCGACCAGGCGGCTGAGCATGGGTTCGGCGGCGCTCTCGCGCCCGGCCAGGACCGCGGTGTACTCGGCGCCGTACAGGGCGGTGCGCACGTTGTCGCTCATGCCCCCGTCGACGCTCACGTACGCGCGCAGGCCCTCGACGTCCTTGACGGTGCCGACCTCGTAGAGGGTGATGCCGCCCGGCCCGACGATGGTGCGGCCGGGCTCGACGGTGAGCCTGGGCACCGGTAGCCCGGCGTCGGCGCAGACATGGGAGACGATCTCCCGCAGGCCGTCGGCGAGTTCCTTGATGTCGGGGGCCTCGTCGCCCTCGACGTAGGCGATGCCGTAGCCGCCGCCGAGGTCGAGTTCGGGCAGCACGACGCCGTGCTCGTCCTTGATCTCGACGAGCAGCGCGGCCAGCCGCCGCGCGGCCACCTCGAACCCGGCGGTGTCGACGATCTGGGAGCCGATGTGGGAGTGGAGCCCGACGAGTTCGAGCTGCGGCAGCGCGAGGATACGGCGGACGGCCTCGGCGGCGGCGCCGGTGTTGAGCGAGAGCCCGAACTTCTGGTCGTCGTGCGCCGTCGCGATGAACTCGTGGGTGTGCGCCTCGACGCCGGTGGTGACCCGGATCATGACCTTGGGCCGGGCGCCGTGCTCGGCGGCCAGGCGGCCGAGCCGGTCGATCTCCGCGTAGGAGTCGACCACGACGTGCCCGACCCCGGCCTCAAGGGCGCGGGTGAGTTCGGCGACGGACTTGTTGTTGCCGTGGAAGGTGATGCGCTCGGCGGGGAAGCCGACGCTGAGCGCGACGGCGAGTTCACCGCCGCTGGCCACGTCGAGGCCGAGGCCCTCCTCGGCGAGCCAGCGCACGATCTCCTTGCAGAGGAACGCCTTGCCCGCGTAGTGGACCTCGGATCCGGCGAAGGCGGTGGCGTAGTCGCGCATGCGCGAGCGCACGTCGGCCTCGTCGAGGACGTAGAGCGGGGTGCCGTACTCGCCGGCCAGGTCGCGGACGTCGACGCCGCCGACCGTGAGCGCGCCCTCGGTCCTGCTCGACGTTCGCGGCCAGATCGCGGGGTTGATCCGGTTGAGGTCGGCGGGCGCCAGCGGAGGGCGCTCGTGGGGCAGCATCTCGGCGTGCCTGTCCCCTGCAGGGTGGGCGAATCGACTCACCCAAAGCAGGCTATCGGAACAGGAGGTGGCGCCGGACACACTGCCCACCTGTCGAGACGCCGCCCCCTGATTTCACAGAGGTTTTCCGCACTTTCACGCCTTATGGCGTGAAATTTCAGATTCTGTCGGGTCCGGGAAGGACTTCCTGTACGGCCCCCGCCAGCCTGACCCGCGCCGTGTGCACCCCGCGCACCGGCTCGTCCCCCCATGGCACGGCCGGGGCGTGCTCGAAGGCGTCGTGGTAGGCGGCGGCCAGCCGTACCAGCCAGGGCCCCCATCCCGGGGCCGCGCTGACCCGCCTGCCCGGCAGCTCGGCCAGCACCCGCAGCACCGCCCGGTCCTGCGGTGCGTCCAGCAGCGCGGGCTCGAACGGCAGCGCGGGCACCCCCAGTTCGGCCGCCCACCGCCCGACGGCGACCGCCCGCGCGCGGGCGTACCTCACGACGAACCCGGGGTTGGCGAAGGTGCGGGGGAAGTCGTCCCACCCCTGGTCGGGCACCGGGGACACCTCGCCCAGCACCTCGGCGGGCTCGGCGAGCACGAACCGCACCAGCCCCGGCGGCAGCACCGAGGCGCCCGGGATGGCGGCGGCCAGTTCGGCCGGGTCGCACCGGCGCCGGAGCGCGGCGCCGGACACGTACCCGGCCTCCTCCCGCCAGTCCCCCTCGGGAACCGGCGGTTCGCCGAGGATCTCGGCGGCACGGGCCAGGCGCACGGGCTCAGATGAGGGCGTGGGGCTCGGCCGAGCCGTACTCGACGAGCTGGGCGGACCCGAGCAGCGCGGGGTCCTCCTCGCGCACCCGGACGTACCCGAACCGGTCGGCGGAGAAGACCTTCACCCCGTCGGCGCGGCAGCGCCGCATGAGCACCTGGTCCCAGTCGTCGGTGAGATCGGGGAAGCCCAGCTCCCGCATCGGGTTACGGCGGGCCAGCAGGGTGGCCCCGGCGATCTCCGGCGTGTGGGTGTACTCGGCGCCGGGCTGCTTGAGCACGGTGGCCTGCGGCTTGCTCAGGTGGGCGTAGAAGGCGGCCTTGCCGACCAGGTCCGCGGTGCAGAACAGGAACGCCCGCCGCAGGTCGGTGAGGTAGTGGGCGCCGTAGACGTCGCGCTGGTCCATGACCGCGACCAGGTCGGCCTCGCACAGGTCGAGGCCCCGGTTGAGGGTGGCGCCCACGGTCTCGGCCGGGTGCGGCTCGCGGAAGACCACCTCGGCGCCCGGCACCAGTTCCTCGGCGCGCTCGCCGAGGCCCGGCGGCCCGAACAGGATCAGCTGGGCGATGCCGGACTGCTTGGCGACCTGGGCCAGCGCGTGCTCGGCCAGCGCGCGGTCGGTGACGGGCAGGATGACGGACACGTCGAGCGTGGCGCGGGCGCTCGGCAGGCCGATGCGCTCCAGCAGCTCGTCCACCCGCTCGGTCATCGTGCCGGAGGCGTAGGCGCGGCGCAGGGCGGCGTGCGCGCGGCGGGAGTCGGGCTCGGCGCCGATCGAGGTGCCGCAGGCGGCGATCTCGGCCATGCGCCACGCCGGGGTGCCCGGCGGGCACTCGACGGCGGCCGGCCACCGGTAGGAGGTGAGCACGTCCGGGTAGCTCAGATGCGGCGGCAGCAACTGCTCCAGCGTGAGCACCCGGTCGACGCGACCGCCGGGCAACGGCAGCGGGTTGTGCACGCGCGGCTGCACCCCGTACGCCAGGCGCGGCCAGCCGCTCGCGGACTCGACGCTGAAGCGGTGCTCGAACAGTCCGGCCGTGGCCGCGTACTCGGCCGGGTCGCCCTGCGTGTGCCAGAAGACGGTGCGGATGCCGTGCTCGGCGCACCAGGCCAGCAGCGCCCGCAGGCCCTCGCCCGGCTCGCCGGCGATCTCCTCCGCCCACGGCCCCTCGGTCACCGACTCGACCACGAGCAGGTGCGGCATCTCCAGCGGCAGCACCCTGGCGAAGTCGCGCGGGGTGAACCCGGTCGTCTGCCGCCACTCGTAGCGCAGCAGCGCCTCGGCGTGCGGGTCGGCGATCACGGCCGCGGTCAGGTGCGGGCGGGTGTTGGGGCCGGTCGGCACCCGGAACGGCTTCAGCCGGAACGAGGCCCCGCCGACGGTCCGCGTGGAGGCGGTCGCCTGGAAGGCCGCCCCCGGACGCTCGGCCTGCGGCTTGTCGGCGACCGGCCGCCGCTTGGGCGCGACCGGGCGCTTGACCGCCTTGGAGACGCTGCGCAGCCCTTTGGCCAGACGCACCGGGTTGGACTTGCCCGACTTGATGGCGTCGCCGAGGCGGTTCCAGCGGGCCACCTTGATCGACGACAGCTTCCACTGGGCGACCTCGGCCTGGTAGCGCTGCTCGGCGAGTTCCTTGCGCAGCCTGGCCGCCGCCTCGCGCTCGTCCTCAAGCAGCTCCTCGGCCTCGGCCAGGCGCGCGGTCAGCGCGGCCAGCTCCTCGGTGCCGCTCTCGGCCTCGGCCAGCCGCGCCTGGGCGTCTTCGAGCAGGCGGGCCAGCTCGCCCGCGCGCTCGGCCTGTGCGACGGCGTCGCGCAGGGCGCGCCTGGTGCTCTCCAGCTCCGTCATCGGCCCGGCCCCGTCATTCTGACTCGCTCGCTGCCCTCGCTCACGAGGCCAAAGGATACCCTTCAACCGGTAAGCGGCAGGAAGGGATGGAACCGGTGCAGTTCAATGTGCGGCCCTATGTCTGCGGCGCCCTGGGGCGGATCGACCCCGTCGTCGTCGCCAAACTCGCCGCCGCCGGTCCCCGGTGCCGGCCCGCTCTCCAGTCCGAGCACGCCGTCCTGTACAGCACCGCGCCCCTGCCGCCCTACCGCCGGGCCGAGGGGCGCTTCGCGTTCTCCTGGGGGGAGCGCAGGCCGGATCCGGCCGACGAGCGCTCCGGTGCGTGGATGGCGGTCGCCGAGACGTACGAGACCCCGGGGCTGATCGGCGAGGGTTCCCGCGTCACGCTGCACGCCGGGGCGCTCGGCCTCGTGGACGTCTACCACGTCCGGATCGGCGAGGCGGTCTACTTCTCCTCACTGATCCAGCCGCTGCTGTCGCTGGTGCCCGTCGAGATCGACTGGGCGGCGTGGGCGTCGATCATCCAGGTGACCTTCCCGCTCGGGGAGGCGACGCCGTACACGGAGGTCAAGCGGCTGCCCGGCTCGGCCGCACTGGTCTTCGACGGCGAGCGCCTCAGCACCGAACGGCTGCTGCCGCGCTGGCTGCGGCAGGAGCCGCACGAGGCGTGGACCAGCGCCGAGGAGATCCTCGCGATCCTGCACGAGGTCTACGCCGACTACGACGGGCGGCGGCTGCTGGTGCCGGTGAGCGGCGGTTACGACTCGCGGCTGCTGGCCAGTGTGGCGGTGGCGCGCGGCTCCGATGTCGAGTCGTGGACGACCAGCCCCGACGACGGCACGGACACCGACATCGCCTTCGCCCGCTCGATCACCCGCGAGCTGGGCATCCCCCACCGGGTCGTCACCCAGGACGCCGCCGCCTATCCGGACGACGCGCTGGAGGTGGCCAGGCGCCTTGAGTACCTCACGCCGCACCACGCCTGGTACGCGCCGTTCGCCAAGGAGGTGCACGGCGCCGGGCGGGTGCTCGTGGACGGCCTGGCGGGCGGGCCGCTGCTGAAGAACTTCATGGTCAGCGGGGCCGCGCTGGAGGCCACCACGCAGGCGGAGCGGTCGGCGGCGGTGCTCAAGTCGCTGTCGCTCGGCACGCCGTCCCAGCCGTTCCTGTCGCCGGAGGCGGACGCCTGGGTCGCGCAGACCGTCCGCGATCAGTTCGCCGCCGCGACCTCGATGCTGCACGGGCACAAGGCGGAGCTGCCCCTGTCGGTGCTGCACACGCGGACGGTGCGCGGCATCGCACGCTCGGCCGTCAACCTGGTGGGACCGGAGGCCGGGTTCGCGGCGCCGTTCATCCATCCCGGTTTCTTCGACGCGGCCCTTTCGGTCGGCGTCGCCCGCAAGGCGGGCGGGCGTTTCTACCGCGAACTGCTGCACGCCGCCAACCCGCGTGTGGCCGCGCTGCCGTCCACGAACGTGATCAAGCAGCCGCTGCGGCGGGTGCCGCTGCGCTCGACCGCCGCGCCCGCGCGCGCCTACTCCCACCGGATGCTCGCCAAGGTTGCCGAACGGGTGCCCGCGCTGCTGTCGGAGGAGTTGCACGAGGTGATCGCGGGCGGGCCGGACGCGCTGACCCGCTTCAGCGGCTGGAACGACCGGTTCTGGGCGCGCGGGCTGGTGCTGTTCGGCGTGTGGCTGAGCGATTTCGAGAGCGATCTCGGCGAACTGCGGCCACCTTTCTAGCGAACGCTAAGTAACATCGCGATTACGCGTCGATCTCACGGGTATTACAGCGAGCACAGCACAAGCGGGCTCCGGAAGGCCGACGGACTGGTAGTGTTCGGCCCGTAAGCGCCGCCGAGACAGCGGGCACCGGACCACGAATCCGGGTCGGCTCAGGGCGTGGAGATCGCAGGGATGTCGACTCCAGCGCGGCGCGGTCACCACAACACACATCGCCGGGGCAACCGGTGGCTTTGGTCCTGCCCACATCTCCTTCTGTGAGCGAAACTATGATCAACGCATCCCCTGCGCCTGAGCCGGTGTCCGAGGACTTCGTGTCAGCGGATCCGCGATGGTACAAGCGGGCTGTTTTCTATGAGGTCCTGGTCCGGGGGTTCAAGGACTCCAACGGCGACGGCACCGGAGATCTGCGCGGCCTGGTCGACAAGCTCGACTATCTCGAATGGCTCGGCGTCGACTGCCTGTGGCTGCTGCCGTTGTACGAGTCGCCGCTGCGCGACGGCGGCTACGACATCTCCGACTACATGAAGATCCTGCCGTCCTTCGGCGACCTGGGCGACTTCGTGAAGCTGATCGAGTCTGCCCATGAGCGTGGCCTGCGCATCATCACCGACCTGGTGATGAACCACACCAGCGACCGGCATCCCTGGTTCCAGGCCTCCCGCCACGACCCCGAGGGGCCGTTCGGCGACTTCTACGTCTGGGCCGACGAGCCGACGGGCTACCCGGACGCGCCGATCATCTTCATCGGCGCCGAGGAGTCCAACTGGACCTACGACCCGGTGCGCAAGCAGTACTACTGGCACCGCTTCTTCCACCACCAGCCGGACCTGAACTACGACAACCCGGCGGTGCAGGAGGCGATGCTGGAGGTGCTGCGCTTCTGGCTCGACCTCGGCATCGACGGCTTCCGGCTGGACGCGGTGCCGTACCTGTTCGAGCGCGAGGGCACGGCCTGCTCCGGCCTGCCGGAGACGCACGCCTACCTGCGCAAGGTCAGGTCCGAGATCGACCGCCTCTACCCCGACCGGGTGCTGCTCGCCGAGGCGAACGGCTGGCCTGAGGACGTCGTCGAGTACTTCGGCGACCCGACCGTCGGCGGCGACGAGTGCCACATGGCCTTCCACTTCCCGCTGATGCCGCGCATCTACATGGCGGTGAAGAAGGAGACCCGCGAGCCGATCTCCGAGATCATGTCGCGCACCCCCAAACTCCCCGACACCGCCCAGTGGGGCATCTTCCTCCGCAACCATGACGAGCTCACCCTGGAGACCGTCACGGAGGAGGAGCGCGACTACATGCACGCGGAGTACGCCAAGGACCCGCGCATGCGCGCCTACCTGGGCATTCGCCGCCGCCTCGCGCCGCTGCTCGACAACGACCGCGACCGCATCGAGTTGTTCACCGCGCTGCTGCTGTCGCTGCCCGGCTCCCCCGTCATGTACTACGGGGACGAGATCGGCATGGGCGACAACATCTGGCTGGAGGACCGCGACGCGGTGCGCACGCCGATGCAGTGGAGCCCCGACCGCAACGCCGGGTTCTCCCAGGCCGACCCGGGACGGCTCTACCTGCCCGCGGTCATGGACCCGATCTACGGCTACCAGGCGGTCAACGTCGAGGCGCAGCAGAAGAGCGAGGCGTCGCTGCTGCACTTCACCCGGCGCATGCTGCAGATCCGTCGCGAGCACCCGGTCTTCGGCACCGGCGCCTACACCGAGATGTGGTCGTCGAACCCGAGCGTGCTCACCTTCGTCCGCGAAGAGGGCGACGACCTGGTGCTCTGCGTCAACAACCTGTCGAAGTTCCCGCAGCCGGTCGAGCTCGACCTGCGCCGCTTCAAGGGCATGACGCCGGTCGAGGCCAGGGGCGGGGTGCCGTTCCCGGAGATCGGCGAGCTGCCGTACCTGCTGACCCTGCCGGGCCACGGTTTCTACTGGTTCGCGCTGAAGTTCGGCTAGATCCAGCCCTGCTCCCAGGCGAACCTGGCCGCCGCGTGCCGGGACGTGACGCCGATCTTGCTCATCGCCGATGACAGGTAGTTGCGGACCGTCCCGGGCGCCAGGTGCACCCGCTCGGCGATCCACGCGACGGACTCGCCCGAGCGGGCCGCCCGCAGCACCTCCAGTTCCCTGGCGGTGAGGGGGCAGTCGTCCTCGGTCAGCGCGGAGGCGGCGATCTCCGGATCGACGTATCTGCGGCCGCGGTGCACCTCGCGGATGATCTCCGCGAGCCGTTCGGCCGGGGTGGTCTTGGGCACGAACGCGCGTACTCCGGCGGCGAGCGCCCGCCGCAGCACGCCCGGCCGGGCGTGCCTGGTCACGAGCACCACGGGCGCGTCGATGCCCGCCGCCGCGACCAGCCCGTCGCCCGGCGGCATCTCCAGGTCGAGGACGGCGACGTCGGGCCCGGTACGGCGGGCCGCCGCCACCGCGCCCGTCGTCGTCTCCTCGACGGCCACGATCTCAAGGTCGGGTTCGAGCCCGAGCAGCGCCACGAGCGCGCCCCTGATCAGCGCCTCGTCATCGGCCACCAGCACCCTGATCACGCCGCCTCCAGCGTCGCCGTCACCGTGAAGCGCCCGTCTGCGGCCGCCCAGCGCAGCCGCCCGCCGGCCTCGTCCATGCGCCGGGCGAGCGTTCTCAGCCCGCCGCCGTCCCCCGCTGCGGCTCCCGCCCCGTCATTGGACACCATCAGCTCGGCCCGGTCGTCGTGGAGGGCCAGGCGCAGCGAGACCGAGCTCGCCTGGGAGTGGCGCAGGATGTTCGTGGTCGCCTCGCGGACCACCAGGCCGAACAGCCGCCCGGTCTCCCCCTCCGGGGCCGTCGCGAAGTCGGCCTGGGTCGTGATCCCGGCGGCCCTGAGCACCTTGACGGCGTTGGACAGCTCGGTGCGGAAGGAGACCTGCCGGTAGCCGCCCACGACGGCCTTGGTGTCGGTGAGCGCCTCGCGGGCGAGCTGCTGCACCTCGCGCATCAGCTCCACGGCCGCTTCGGGACGGCTGTGGCCCAGCCTGGCCGCCAGTTCGCTCTTGAGGGCGATGACCTGAAGATGGTGGCCCTGGATGTCGTGGAGCTCGGCGGCGAAGCGCAGCCGCTCCTCCGCGACCGCGAGCTCACCGGCGACCTTGCGCGCCTGTTCCAGGCGGGCCGCCACCTCGTAGGTCCACCACTGGGTGGCGCAGGCCGAGATGAGCACGGCCGAGATCGCGACGACGAGCAGCGCCTCCGGGACGGGCAGCGGGTTCAGCCAGCTGATGAGGCCGATCGGAACGAGCGCGGCCAGCCCCACCGCCATCCGCCGTCCGAGGGGGGCGCAGATCGTGATCGCCCCGGCGTAGGCGCCGTACAGTATGCCTTCCGGCATGTGGAAGGTGCCCACGGCGGAAGACAGCAGGAGCTCCGCCACCAGGGCGCCGCCACCGCAGATCGCCGCCTTCACCGCGATGGGCTTGCCGGCGCCTCCTGCGGCGTACAGCACCAGGAGCACGGAGGCGGCGAAGGTGAGCGTGGACAGCGTGAGCAACGCGACCAGCGAGGGCGCCGTGAGTTCTTTGACGAACAGAGGCGGCAGGGAGAACGCCCAGAGCATCGTCAGCGGGGCGATGAGCAGCCAGAGCGTGTACCGGCGCAGGGCTGTCAGCGGGGGCGGACTCATGTCCGTATTGTGCCTTCTGTCGGCCGCTGCCCCCGCTCGTTATGACGGATGTCATCGGGACCCGTGACATCGCCACCCGCCCCGGTGCGCTTACGGCACTACGCCGCCGCCCGCGCCCGCACCAGGCTGGAGGCATGTCAACCAACCCGGTAGAGGTCAACGGCCTCACCTCCGTCTACGGCGACTTCACCGCCGTGGCCGGCATCGACCTCCAGGTACGGCAGGGCGAGATCTTCGCCCTGCTCGGCACCAACGGGGCAGGAAAGACCACCACGATGGAAACCCTGGAAGGCCACCGGCGCCCGCAGGGCGGCGAGGTCCGGGTCCTCGGCCTCGACCCCTTCCGCAACCGGCGGCGGCTCACCGGCCGGGTGTCGGCCGTGCTCCAGGAGTCCGGCTTCGCGGGCGACCTGACCGCCTCGGAGACCCTGCGGCTGTGGCAGCGGCTGCACCCCGGCCGTTCGGGACCGCCGGACCCGCTGGCGCTGGTCGATCTCGGCCACCGCGCCGACGTGCGGGTCAAGCAGCTCTCCGGCGGTGAACGGCGGCGGCTCGACCTGGCGCTCGCCGTCTCGACCGATCCCGAGCTGCTGTTCCTCGACGAGCCGACCACCGGACTGGACCCGGCGTCGCGGGAGCGTACCTGGCGGATCCTGCGCGACCTGCGGGCGGAGGGCCGCACGATCCTGCTCACCACCCACTACCTGGAGGAGGCCGAGGCGCTGTCCGACCGGGTGTCCATCATGGACCGTGGCACCATCGCGATCAGCGGCACGCTGGCCGAGGTGGTGGCCTCGCACGCGGCCCGGATCCGCTGCGCGCTCCCGCCCGGCGCGGGCCCGCTGCCGCCGTTCGAGGGCGAGAGCGTCCTCGACGGCGGACTGCTCACCGTGTGGACCCGCCGTCTCCAGCAGGACCTGCACCGGCTGCTGGCATGGGCGGAGAGGGAGGGCCACGAGCTCGGACGGCTGTCGGCCGCCGACGCGTCGCTGGCCGAGGTGTTCGCGAGCGTCCGGGCCGAGAGCGCGGCCGCCGAACTGGAGGGGGTCCGATGAACGGCTGGGCGGCCGTGGCGGGCGCGGAGCTGCGCCTGATCCTGCGCAACCGGACCACCGCGCTCATGGCCCTGGCGCTGCCGCTGCTGTTCGCCGGGCTGTCGTTCAGCCAGAACTCGCCGGTCGGCGAGGGGACCTCCGCCCTCGCGGTGGTGCAGATGGGGATGTTGCTGTCGTTCACCGTGTACCTGACCGGCACCACCACGCTGTCGGCCCGCCGCCAGCAGCTCTACCTCAAGCGGCTGCGCTCCTCCCGCGCCTCCGTGCTCGGCATCGTGACCGGGCTCATGCTGCCGCTGGTACTGCTGGCGCTGGTGCAGGCGGCGGTGCTGTTCGGGCTGACCGGGGCGGTGGCCGGACAGGTTCCCGCCCAGCCCGCGCTGCTGGTGCTCGCGGTGCTGGTCGGCGGGGCGATGTTCGCGGCGCTGGCCTTCCTGACCGCCGCGTTCACCTCCTCCCCCGAGGCGGCGCAGTTCACCACGGCGCCCGCATTCGTGGTGGTGGCCGCCGGACTGATCTGGACGCTGACCACCTCGCCGGAGGACATCGGCCCGGAGCAACTCGCGGTCCCCGGCGGCGCCCTCGCCCAACTGGCCCGCTACGGCTGGGACGGCGGCGGCAGCCCGTCCGGGATTCTGCTCGCGATCGCCATGTCACTGCTGGTCACCGTCGTGTCCATCGCCGTGGCCGCCACAGCCTTCCGCTGGGAACCCCGAGGCTGAGCGGACACCCGCACAGGTCGGTGGAGCCACGCCGGACGACAAAGAGCCCCGTCGGATGGACGGGGCTCCAGTCAGGCGCGAATCAGGGGATCGGCGACTGAGCCAGGCGATCAGCTCAGGTCGTCGAACTCGCCATCCTTCACGCCGAGCCGGAAGGCATCCCACTCAGCGGACGTGAAGATCAGCACCTTGTCGGGGGCAGGGTTCTTGCTGTCACGCATGGCGTAGACGCGAGTCTGGCCTTCCTTGGCCCCATCCACTAGCGCCACCTCGACACAGTTACCGCCGTTGTTGCCACTGCGGCGCGCCTTTCGCCACGTGGCGTTGCTCAGGTCTGCGTCCATTTCTCTTTTATCACTCTCTCTATGAGGTCGATGCTCGCCCGAGCAGGCAGAGCATCTGCGCAAATAGCCCGGTAACGGTTTGTGACGGCTGCGACATCGTCCGGGAGGTCGGTAACGCGCCCCTCACGTTCTGATTCCAGGTACACCATATCCGGGCCTCCCTGGAGGCTCGCAATCGCAAAGGCACCCACCAAGCCACAGCTCAGACCCGCGTCCAAGGGAACGACTTGCACCGTGATGTGGGTGCGAGTAGACGCTGTGATCAACGCGTCGAGCTGGTCGCGCATCACATGCGGTTCGCCGATAGGCCGATGGAGAACGCCTTCGTCCAGTACTGCCCACAAGAGCAGAGGATCATCACGTACGAGGATCGTTTGGCGATCGAGTCTTGCCGCAACCTGCTCCTCGATGCGATCAGGCGAGATCCCCGGTTGCCTGCTCAGAATCGCGCGAGCGTATTCCTCGGTCTGCAACAGACCAGGAATGATCAGCGGTTCCCAAGTACACAGGGTCCGTGCTTCTCGTTCCACGTCAATCCAGGAACGGAACCACGAGGGATGACTCGAAACACGAAGTAGTGGCAGCAGCCGGGTGAACACTCCGTCGGTCTTAAGCAGTTCGTCACACCGTTGCGCCAGGTCGGGCAAGGGTGATCGCTTGGCGTTCTCGATCAGGCCGATCAGAGACCCGGAACAGAACACCGCCTCGCCTACCTGATCTTGTGAGAGTCCGGCTTGAACCCGTAGACGGCGTAGTTCGGCGCCGAAGTACGCGAGCGGGCTCGCACCACCGTCGAGGTCTCGTGCGGGGGGCATCACGACTCCATCCAACAGGGTCCGACAGGCGGGCGACAGCCGGGTGACGAGGCTGGCTGTCGTAGTCGTTTCCCTACCTACGGTAATCCTCGCGGGCACCCTTGGGGAGGGCAAGACCCGAGCTTCTCAGGGTCCGACATCGAAGCGGCCCCGGACGCGGTGAGCCAACCACCGGCCGGGGCCTTGATCGCACGGAGGTGCGACCCGTGGAACAGACTAGAGCCTCGCTCATGCCGTGGCAGCACGGAAGTATCACCGCGTTCAGCCGCGATCCGGACACACGGCGGGCGCCCCTGACCGTGCGAAGGGAGGTCGGGTGGCGATGAGGCCGATCGTGGAGCTGACCTTGCCTGGGACGGAGCTGTCTGTGCGGCTGTCCCGGCAGTGCGCGGCACTGGTGCTGCGCCGTCTGGGCCATTCCCCGGGGGTGGTCGAGAGCGCGGAGACGCTGGTGGCGGAGTTGGCCGCCAACGCCGTCCGTCATACGGCGTCAGGAGATCCGAGGGGCACGTTCATCCTGGAGGTCTCGGCGGAGGCACGTGATGCGCGCGTGCTGGTAACGGTGGCCGTGCACGATCAGGGGTCGGAAGACGGGTGCCCCGTGGTGCGGCCGGTCTCGGACACCTCGGGCGGCGGGAGGGGGCTCATGCTGGTAGCCGCGCTGGCGCACCGCTGGGGTTTCCATCAGTCGGGCGCGACACACGCTCGTGTCGTCTGGGCTGAACTGGTGTCCGGCGTCGCAGGTGCGTCCGGCGACGGTTTCGTCCCCGAGCCTGCGGGCGTACGGGCGGGCGTCCGGTGACGACCATCGAGCCGGGCGACTGGGTCATGGTCGTGCGCATCTCGGACGGCGACACGGTGGCGGCGCGGGATTGGGCCGAGCAGCTTGTCGGCATGCACGGCGTGGTGCGCGAGGTTCGGGGTGACTCATGGGCTCGGGTGCGCCTGGATCAGGCAGTGGACCTGCGCCTGCTCTGGGTGATCTCGCTGCTAGACCTGGAGCCGTGGACGCCGCCCGAGCAGCCCGTCCGGTATGTGGAGATCCTGTCCTGTGGGGTGACGGGTGACCGTGGGCGGGTGCTCCACGCGCTCGCCTACCCGCCGCGTCCGGGGCAGTCGTTCCCGACGTTGTGCGGGCTGGCCGCCCGAGGGGTGTGGCAGGGGAGTCGGCCGATGCCGTGGTCGGCGTCGCATCCGCGTACGTGTATGCAGTGTTCGTGGCTGGCGCCGCTGACGCGCGCGCGGGACCCTGATCGCTCAGCCTTATCAGGCCCCATCACAGGTGTCCGGTGCCCTGCTCGAACCCGAGAACGGGCGGGCCAGTATGGGCAGCGGGCGTCCGTCGCAACCTACGCACGGCCCCCAGCGGGCGCCTGGCGACACCTACGCGCGGACGGCCCGGTCAGCGGGCGGCTGTCGGGACCTGGGCGCGGGCGGCTTTTCTGGCGGGGAGGAGGGCCACGGCCAGGGAGGCGCCCACGGCGGCGAGGACGGCGAGGGCCAGTGTGGTCGCCGACGGCGGGCGGCCGATGCCCGCGCCGACGCCGCTGGCGTGGCCTTGCAGGTCGATCAGGCTCGTCGCCGCCGACGCGCCCGCCGCGGCCCCCGCCACCACGCCGAGCACCACGAGCAGCCCGGTGCCCGTCACCAGGGTCGCGGTGAGCTGGCGCGGCGTCAGGCCCATGGCCTTCAGGACGGCGAGGTCCAGGGCGTGGTCGCGCAGGCCGAGTGCGCTGGCCGTCAGCAGGTTGGCCAGGCCGATGAGGGTCAGCACCACGACCAGCGCCACGATCACCACCCGGATCACGGCCAGCCGGTCGGCCGGGTTGACGACCCGCTGCACCTCCAGGGCCTGTCCCGAGGTCTCCAGCAGCCGGGCCCGCACCTGCGCCGGGTCCGCGCCACCGGCCAGGGAGAGCGCGTAGTACGCCGGGGGCACCGCGTCCTTGTCCTCCAGGCTGTCGAGGCCGAGCGAGAGGACCTCGCCGTCCAGGTCGGGTTCGATCGTCCGGCCGACGACGCGCACGATCAGCGGGGTACCGCCCACGGTGAGCCGGACCCGGTCGCCGACGCCGACGCCGAGCAGGTCGAGCAGGCCCTGCCCGGCCACGGCCTCGCCGGGCCGGGCGTACATGCGGCCTTCGACCACCGGGAAGGGGTAGGGGTCGAAGGAGGTGCCGAGGGCACGGACTCTGACCGAGCGGGCCTGGCCGGGGGCCAGCGCGTTGACGTCGCTGCCGGGGTAGACGGCGGCCACGCCGGGGTCGCGGCGGGCGAGGGCTTCGGCGTCGGCGGGGGCGAGCTTGCCGGGGCGGACGTGGAGAGCGGCCCTCTGCCCCACCGAGTCCGGATTTTTCGTGAAATCGTCGAGGGTGGCCCACACCCCCAGTCCGATGGTGATCATCATCATGGGTACGGCCACGCCGAACACCGTCAGGAACGCGGGCACCCGCCTGCTGAAGGCGTCCCGGGTGCCGAGGACGAGGGCGGGCGGCAACCGTACGAGGAGGGCGAGGCGGGCCAGCCGCGACAGGCGCCCGCGCGGCGGCGCGGCCGGGGCGGCGGGGATCGGGGGCGTGCGCCCGCCGCGCCAGGCGGGCAGGCCCACTGCGGCCAGCACGACGAACGCGGTCCCGCCCACGATGGCCAGCACCGGCAGCGGGGCGACGGAGCCGGTGCCGAGGACCACGGTGGCGGCCGTGAGCCCGGCGACCGTACCGAGGGCGAGGCCGGACAGCCCGAGCGCACCGTGCTCGACCAGGAGCAGCCCGGCGATCTGGGCGCGGGTGAAGCCCATCGACTTGAGCGTCGCGAGGTCGCGCAGCTGCGCGAGCACCCGGCCGCCCGCCGCGTTGGCGAGCGCGAGCGCGGCCCCGACCAGTCCGACCACGCCGAACAGCGCCAGCAGCGTGCCGAGCAGCCGGTTGTCGAGTTCCATGGCGGCGCGCACCTGCCGCCAGGTGTAGAGGCGCTGCAATTGGTCGTCGAGCACGACCACGGCCCGCTGCGCGACCACCTGGGACGCCTCGGGGTCGGACAGCCGCAGGCCGGTCACCCACTCACTGCGACCGAGGACGGGCTCAATGCGGGCGAGCAGTCCCGGCAGCACCCAGCCGAGTCCGGGCGTCCAGCGCGGGTAGAAGCCCTGCTCCGCGGAGACCGCGACGCCGCGCACGTAGATCGTGTGGCGGGCGCCGTTCAGCGCGGTGACGGTGACGGCCGCGCCGACCCGCAGTCCGAGGGCCTCGGCGAAGGACTGCTCGACGACCACGCCGTCGGGCTGGGCGGGGTCGAGCCAGCGGCCCTCGGTCACGACCGGGTGGGCCACCTCCGGCGGAGTGGAGGCGAAGGCGCGCAGCGCGGCGGGCGCCTTCTCACCGTCGCGCACGACGGTCACGGCCGCCGACCGGTACGGCCCGGCCGTCTGGACCACCCCGTCGATCGCCCGCAGGTCGCCGATCTGCGGGCTGTCCTTGGTGTGCAGCCACACGTGGGCCCCGCCCGTCTGGGCGAACAGGCTGCGCCACGGATTGGTGCCCTCCTGCAAAAGGGTGGCCGCCATGATCAGCGCGGCCACGATCCCGGCGACGGCCAGCACCGTGAGCAGCGCCTGCCCGCGCCGTGCCCGCAGGTCGGCCCTGATCCACCTGGCGCCCGCCCGGAATGAGCTCATCGCAGCTCGATGACCTCGCCCACGGTCCCCGTACGGCGCCGCCGCGCGATGCGCCCGTCGTCGACGACCTCCCCGTCGAGCAGGCTGACGCACCGGTCGGCCAGGCTCGCGACCCGGGCGTCGTGCGTGACCATGACGATGGTCTGGCCGTCCTTGTGCACCCGGCCGAGCAGGCGCAGCACGTCGCGGGTGTTGCGGCTGTCGAGGTTGCCCGTGGGCTCGTCGGCCAGCAGCAGCGTGGGCTGGTTGGCGAGGGCCCGCGCGAGCGCGACCCGCTGCTGCTCGCCGCCGGACAACCGGGCGGGCGGCGCGTCGGCGCGCTCGGTGAGGTTGAGGGCGTCGAGCAGGTGCTCTCTGCGCTCGCGCGCCTCCTTGGGCGTGGCCCCGGCGAGCAGCGCGGGCAGTTCGACGTTGTCGGCCACGGTCATGCTGGCCACCAGGTTGAAGAACTGGAAGACGAAGCCGATCCGCTTGCGGCGCAGCATCGCCCAGGCCGACTCGGACAGGGTGTCCACGCGCTTGCCGCCGAGCCAGATCTCGCCGCTGGTGCGGGCGTCGAGGCCGCCGAGCATGTGCACGAGGGTGGACTTGCCCGACCCGGACGGCCCCATGATGACGACGAACTCGCCCTCTTCGACGTGCAGGTCGACGCCTCTGACGGCGGGCACGGGCACCGCGCCGCCCGCGTAGATCTTCACCAGGTTGACGGTCTTCAGGATCACAGCAGGTCCTCCTGGCAGCGCTGCAGCCAGTCGAGGTCGGCCTGGAGGTGCAACATGGCCCCTTCGATCAGCAGGCAGGCGATCCGGTTGGCCGGGTCGGTGCGCTCCAGGAGGTCGTCGAGGTCGCGTACGAGCGCGAGATAGTGGCGGCGCTGGCGGTTGATGAGGGCCGCACGGTCGGCGATGCCGGTCAGCGGGGCGAGGACGAGCTTCATGAAGAACTCGTCGCGGACTCGGGGGCCCTCGGTGGGCTCGTCCACCCACTGGGTGAGAACGTCCCTGCCCTGGGCAGTGAGGTAGTAGACCTTCTTGTTGGGCCGGTTGGACTGCTCGACGTCGACGGCTCTGACCAGGCCGTCCTTCTCCAGCCTGCCGAGCGTGACGTAGATCTGGCCGATGTTGGGCGAGGGATAGGCGCTACCGAAAGTATGTTCGAGAGCCTGCTTGAGCTCGTAGCCGTGGGCCGGCTCTTTGGCCAGGAGTGCCAACAGGTGCAGCCGCACCGCACCACCTCCACGCACGTTACGAACGCGTTATTGACCTCCAGATTACCTGTGTGCATAACATGAATGCATCTACCTAACACGTATGTAGCCCCCGACTGCGGAGGTGCCCGGTGTTCCGCGTGCTGCCTGTCCTGATCGCCGCCGTCCTGGCCGCGGGCTGCGCGGCCTCGGGCGGCGACGAGGCGGGCGGGGCGGACGTCGCCGACGGCACCGGCCCGATCACCTTCGCCACCGGGCGCGACACCACCGCCTACCTGCAACCCCTGCTCGACCGCTGGAACCGCGCCCACCCGGGCGAGGAGATCTCGCTGATCGAGTTGCCGGAGGAGGCCGACGAGCAGCGCGCCCAAATGGTCTCCAACCTCCAGGCCCGCAGCGACCGGTACGACGTGCTCGGCCTCGACGTGATCCAGACCGCCGAGTTCGCGGACAACGGCTGGATCATCCCGCTGGAGCGCGGCCGCTTCCCGCTCGGCACGTTCCTGCCGCAGGTCGTGGACACGGCGACCTACAAGGGCAAGTTGTGGGCGGTGCCGTACACGACGAACGCGGGTCTGCTCTACTACCGCACCGACCTCGTGAGCGAGCCGCCCACGACCTGGGCGGAACTTCGCGAACAAGCCATCAAAATCACGAAAAATCATGAAATTGGGGGGTACGCGGGGCAGTTCCTCGCCTACGAGGGACTCACCGTGAACTTCTCCGAAGCCGTCTCCGGCCAGGTGCTCAGCCCCGACGGCGGCCGGGTCACCCTCGACCCGGCCCGCGCCGGGGCCGCGCTCGACTTCCTGCGCCAGGGGGTGACCGAAGGCTGGATCCCCAGGAACGCCCTCGCCTACAAGGAGGAGGAGTCGCGCCTGGCCTTCCAGAACGGCGAACTCGCCTTCGCCCGCAACTGGCCCCACGCCTACGGCCCCGCCAGGGAGAAGCTCGGCGACCGCGTCGCCGTCGCCAGGCTGCCCGGCCCCGACGGCCCCGGCGTGAGCGCGCTCGGCGGCCTCAACCTCGCCGTCAGCGCCTACTCCAAGCACCAGAAGACCGCCCAGGACTTCATCGCCTACTTCACCGGCCCGGACAACCAGCGACGGGTGCTCACCGAAGGCTCGTTCGCGCCCGTGCTCGCCGAGATCTACGACGACCCCGCCCTGATCCGGCGCTATCCGTACCTGCCCGTGCTCAAGGAGAGCATCCTGGCCGCCAAGCTGCGGCCGGCCACCCCCAACTACAACCAGCTGAGCCTGGTGATCGCCAGCGCGGTCGCCAAGGCGATCGGCTCGCCGTCCGAGCAGTCCACCGGCGCCGTCGTGACGGCGCTCACGGCGGACCTCAAGGAATCGTTGAACCCCCAGTGAGGCAGTCATGCGAAAAACAGCCCTCGTCGTCGCGGGACTCGCGGTAGCGGTCGCGGCCTGCGGCAACGCCCCCACCACCGAGACCCCCGCCGCCCCCGCCTCCTCCGGCGCCCCCGGCAAGACCCTCGAAGGCGTCAAGATCGAGGTCGCCGCCAAGTGGACCGGCTCCGAGCAGCGCAACTTCGAGCAGGTGCTCAAGGCGTTCTCCGACAAGACCGGCGCCCAGGTCACCTACGCCTCCACCGGCGAGGACACCGGGGCCTTCCTCGGCCCGCGCATCCAGAGCGGCAGCCCGCCCGACGTCGCGATCCTCCCCCAGCCCGGCCTGGTGCAGCAGTACGCCGCGCAGAAGGCGCTCAAGCCGCTCAACAGCGCCGTCGTCAAGCAGCTCGACGACAACTTCACCGACTACTGGAAGGAACTCGGTTCGGCCGAGGGCCAGCCGTACGGCGTGCTCGTCAAGGCCGCGCACAAGTCGCTGGTGTGGTACCGCCAGCCCGCCTTCGACGAGGCGGGCGTGCAGCCGCCCGCGACCTGGGACGAGCTCCTGAAGATCTCCCAGACCATCGCGGACTCCGGCACCCCGCCCTTCTCCCTCTGCGGCGCCTCCGGCTGGACCCTCACCGACCTATTCGAGAACGTCTACCTGTCCACCGCCGGACCGCAGAAGTACGACCAGCTCGCCAAGCACGAGATCCCCTGGACCGACCCGTCGGTCACCACCGCCCTGACCAAGATGTCCGAGATCTTCAGCAAGAAGGAGTTCGTCAACGGCGGCAGCGCCGGCGCCCTCCAGACCGACTTCCCCACCTGCGTCACCAACGTCTACGGCCAGAAGAAGGCCGCCATGGTGATCGAGGCCGACTTCGTCGCCGTCTCCGCCGTCGACGCCGGCGCCACGGTCGGCGGCGACGCCAAGACCTTCCCGTTCCCCAAGGTCGGCGACACCGCACCGGTCGTGCTCGGCGGCGACGTCGCGGTCGCGCTCAAGGACTCGCCCGGCGCGATGGCGCTCATCGAGTTCCTCGCCTCCAAGGAGGGCGGCGAGATCTGGGCGAAGCTGCCCGGCTACCTGTCGGCCAACCGCAACGTCTCCCCCGACCTGTACCCCGACCCGCTGACCAAGCAGCTCGGCCAGACGATCGTCGCCGCAGGGGAGGCGGTCCGCTACGACATGTCCGACCTCGCGCCCAGCGCGTTCGGCGGCACCGACAGCAAGGGCGAATGGAAGCTGCTCCAGGACCTGCTGCGCGACCCGGGCGACATCAAGGACATCCAGTCGCAACTCGAAGCCGAGGCCAAGAAGGCCTGGAAGAAGTAGAGGGAGCAGGCCGTGACCGAACGGTCGAAGAAACCGGCCCGGGTCCGCCGCCTCGGGCCCGGCCCGCTCGTGGGCCTGCTGTTCCTGCTCCCCGCCGCCGTCCTGCTCGGCGTGTGGGTGGTCTACCCCATCGTCTACTCCGTCGTCCGCAGCCTGTTCGACGCGCCGGGCACCGGATTCGTCGGGCTGTCCAACTACGGGACGCTGCTGGGCGACGACACCACGCTCTACACGATCATCCACAACCTGTGGTGGGTGGTGCTGGCGCCGGTGGTGGTGACCGTACTCGGGCTGGTCTTCGCGGTCCTGACCGAGCGGATCAGGTGGGCGACGGCGTTCAAGCTGATCGTCTTCATGCCCATGGCCATCTCGCTGATGGCCGCGGGCGTGATCTTCCGGCTCGTGTACGAGCAGGCGCCGGACCGGGGGGTGGCCAACGCCGTACTGACCACGGTCGCGAGCCCGTTCTCCAGCGAGGGCTACCCGGACGCGCGCCCGCGCGAGAGCGACGCGCTCACCTCCAGGGACGGCGCGATCGTCACCACCGCGCCCGCGCAGCCGGGGCAGCCGGTGCTCATCCCGATCGTCGGCATCAAGCAGCAGAACATGCCCGAGACCGCCCGCCCGGCCGCGCCCGCGGCTCCTGCCCAGGGCGGCGGCTTGGCGGGCACGGTCTGGTTCGACTTCAGCCCCGGCGGGCAGGGCACCTCGGGGCAGATCGACGCCCCCGAGCGGGGCCTGCCCGGGATGACCGTGGAGGCGGTCCAGGACGGGCGGGTCGTCGCCAGCGCGACGACCGCCGACGACGGCACCTTCAGCCTCCAGGGGGTGAACGGCCCCGCCGAGGTACGGCTGCCGAAGGAGAACTTCAGCGCCGCCTACAGCGGTGTCAACTGGCTCGGCCCCGCCCCCGTCTTCGCACCTGAACTGGGACTGTCGATCGTGACGCTGTCGATCGTCATGGCCTTCGTCTGGGTCTGGGCGGGATTCGCCATGGTGCTGATCGCCGCCGGGCTCGCGGCCATCCCCCGCGACGCGCTGGAGGCGGCCCGCATCGACGGCGCGAGCGAGTGGCAGGTGTTCAAGAAGATCACCGTGCCGCTGCTGTCGCCGGTGCTCGTCGTGGTCTTCGTCACGATGATCATCAACACGCTGAAGGTCTTCGACCTCGTGTACATCATCGCCCCGCCGTCCGTGCAGCCGCAGGCGAACGTGATCGCGCTGGAGATGTGGCGGGTCTCCTTCGCCGAGGGTGACCAGGGCCTCGGCAGCGCGCTGGCGATCTTCCTGCTCCTGCTGGTCCTGCCCTTCATGATCATGAATATCCGCCGATTCAGGAGGGAGGCTTCATGACTGCTCACGCCGATCACGCGGGCGCGGTCCGGCGCGGCCCGGTCGGCCGCCTGGCGGACGCGGTCGGCGGTGGGCTCGCCCAGGCCGTGATGCTCCTCATCGGCCTGTTCTGGCTGGTGCCGACCCTCGGCCTGCTCGTCGTCTCTCTCCGCGACGAGAGCGTCAACGCCGCCGAAGGCTGGTGGACGGTCTTCACCAAGCCCGCCCAGCTCACGATCGACAGCTACAGCAGCCTGCTCGCCACCGGGTTCACCGCCTCCTTCTGGAACACCGTCCTCATCACGGTGCCGACGACGGTCCTGGTGATCGGCATCGCCGCGATGGCCGCCTACGCCTTCGCCTGGATGACCTTCCCCGGCCGCGACGTGCTGTTCCTCGTCGTCGTCGCGCTGATGATCGTCCCCGTCCAGATCGCGCTGATCCCGATCGCCGCCCTGTACGGCCAGCTCGGCGTCTTCGGCTCGATCAGCGGCGTCGTGTTGTTCCACATCGCCTTCGGCCTGCCGTTCGCCATCTTCCTGCTCCGCAACTTCTTCGCCGGCATCCCGGCCTCGCTGCTTGAGGCCGCGCGCATGGACGGCTCCTCCGAATGGCGGATCTTCGCGACGATCGTCTTCCCCCTGGCCAAACCCGCCATCGCCTCCCTGGGCATCTTCCAGTTCCTCTGGGTCTGGAACGACCTGCTGATCGCGCTGGTGTTCGCCGACACCGACTCCCAGCCGATGACGAAGGCCCTGCAGTCCGAGATGCGGCAGTTCGGAACGAACGTGGACATCATCGCTCCGGGCGCGTTCCTCTCCCTGCTCGTCCCGCTGGCGCTCTTCTTCGCCTTCCAGCGGTACTTCGTGCAGGGCATGATGGCGGGCTCGGTGAAGTAGAGATCGATTTGGTACGGCTTGTGCCTGCTGTTTCGGGCGCAAGCCGTACCGGAGCTGGATAGGCTCATCGGCCATGGCAGCACGTCCCCTGAACGAAATCGTCGAGGCCGGCTGGGCCCAGGCACTCGAGCCCGTATCCGAGCGTATCTCCACCATGGGCGAGTTCCTCCGCAAGGAGATCGCCGAAGGCCGGCAGTACCTCCCCGCAGGCGCGCACGTGCTGCGCGCGTTCAACCAGCCCTTCGACGACGTCAAGGTGCTGATCGTGGGGCAGGACCCCTACCCCACCCCCGGGCACCCGATCGGGCTGTCCTTCTCCGTCGCCCCCGACGTGCGGCCGATTCCCGGCAGCCTCCTCAACATCTACAAGGAGATGGAGAGCGACCTCGGCCTGCCCCGCCCCGCCAACGGCGACCTCACCCCGTGGGCCGAGCAGGGCGTCCTGCTGCTCAACAGGGTCCTGACCGTGATGCCGGGCAAGCCCGCCTCCCACCGGGGCAAGGGCTGGGAAGAGGTGACCGAACAGGCCATCCGCGCCCTCGCCGCCCGCAGCAAGCCCATGGTCGCCATCCTGTGGGGCCGCGACGCGCGCAACCTCGCCCCCATGCTCGGCCATGTGCCGCGCATCGAGTCCGCCCACCCGTCGCCGCTGTCGGCGCGCAACGGCTTCTTCGGCTCGCGGCCGTTCAGCCGGGCCAACGAGCTGCTGATCCAGCAGGGCGCGACGCCTGTCGAGTGGAAGCTCCCCTAGAGTCGTCACCATGAGCGATGAAGGAAAGTTCCTGCGTCTCACGGTCGAGCTGACCGTCGAGGTGCTCGACATCGACGCGCTGCAGGCCGCGGCGCTGGGCGAGATCCGCCACCCTGAGGCCGACCTCTCGGACGAGGAGCGCAAGGAGCAGATCGCGCTGGTCAACGCCGACGAGACCGGGGCGACCGCGCTGCAGTGGCTGATCGAGCCGGATCACGTGCTCCAACTCGTCAACCACATCGACGAGATCGAGCCTCGTGAGGCGGTGCTCGGTGTCGAGCCGTCCGACGCGCCCAGCGACGAGGACGAGCACGAGCACGACCACTGATCGCGCCTGACGGCCGCGGCGGTTGATCGCCGCCGCGGCCGTCACGCCGTCCGACCACCGTCTGAAGGAGGCATCACGTGATCGTCGCGTTCTCCATCACCCCGCTCGGCGTCGGCGAAGGGGTCGCCGAGCCGGTCGCCAGGGCGGTCAAGGTCGTCCGCGAGAGCGGGCTGCCGAACCGGACCGATGCCATGTTCACCACCGTCGAGGGTGAATGGGACGAGGTCATGCCGGTGATCAAGGCGGCCGTCGACGCGGTGGCGGAGGTGGCGCCTCGGGTGAGCCTGGTCCTCAAGGCCGACCTGCGCGAAGGTGTCACCGACGGGATGACGAGCAAGATCGAATCGCTTGAGCAACACTTGCGGTAGAGGGGTTTCGCCGGGCTTTCGGGGCGTGTTAGATATCGCGAGTGCGGAGTTCCCCGGTGGTGCCCATCGTCATCGGGGGCCTGCTGCTCGTCTTTCTGGGGGCGGCGGCGGTGGTACTGGTGACGGTGTTCACGGCCCGCACCGCGACAGTCGATCCGGACAAACGGCAACCGCTGCCCACGGCGAGCGTGTCTCAGCCGGGTTCCGCGCCGGTGCCGTCCGGGCCTGCTGAAACGGCGCCCATTCCACCGGGGGCGCCGTCCGGGCCCGGTGTGACGACGCCCGACCTGCAGAACCCGCCGCCCGGACCTGACGGAACGACCCCCGACCTTCACGGCCCGCCATCCGGCAACGCCCCGCAGGCGCCCTGACCGCCGATGGGCGGCTCGCGAACCTCGCCCGCCGTATGCCCTGAGCAGAACCGTCGCCTCCCCGGGACCCCACGGCCGCGCATTCAGGGCATCTCACCCGAGGCCCCACGACCGTAATCCAGGACATCTCACCGAGACCCCACGACCGCACGTTCAAGGCATCGCGACCATTCGACCGCGATCCTCAGCGAACCCGGCGACGATCTGGCGGCCCTCGAAGACTCCGCACCGCGACGGCACGACCCCGCAGCCCGCGCCCCACACGTCGAACTCGACTAGGACGGTACCCCGTATCCGTCGAGCAGTCCCTTACAGCCATCCAGTGTGCCTGGAAGCGTGATAAAAGCCGCCTGGCAGCGCTGCCGGACATCGTTGAGCACATCGAACGAACCGCCCGGAAGGCAGTGAGATGGCAGCGAACGAGAACGTGCAGCAGGTACTCGACCGAAGCGTCGCCGAGGTCGGATCGCGGTGTCCCAGCCGCCCGTCGGCGCGCCCGGCGAACGCTTCGAGTACGCCAACGGCGGCTTCTACATCGCCGGCGCGATCATCGAGAAGGTCACCGGCAACGATTACGCCGAGGAGGTCGACCGCCGGGTCATCCAGCCGCTCGGCCTGACCCACACCAGGGTCCAACCCACCACCGAGACCGGCTACCCGGCCCCGCACCCGCGCGCCTACTCGCAGCAGTTCCTCAAGGACGGCGCCGACCCCGCAGCGGTCACCCCGGAGAACTGGCAGTCGCTGATGGAGGAGCCCGGCCTGCCGCCCCTGGACGTCACCGAGCTCAGCTCTTCCTCGGCGTACGCGGCCGGCAACGTCGTCACCACCACGACGGACCTGATCCGCTTCTTCACCGCGATGACCACCGGCAGCCTGCTGCCGCCCGCCCAGCACCGGCGGATGTGGACCACCGTCTCCACCGAGGGCGGCCACTGGATGCCGCACGCCCGCTACGGCCTGGGCATGTTCGAGTTCGACAAGCAGGCGACCGGCGGGGCCGGACCCTGCGCGGCGTCGGCGGCAGCTTCTGGGGCTCGCACTGCTTCGCGATCGGCACCCCCGACGGCCGGCACACGATCGCCGTGCACACCAACACCGAATGGAAGACCTGGGACACCATCTTCAAGATCGTCGAAGCGGAGTTCGGCATCTCCGTCGGCGCGTAAGCCAGCCGCTCGCCGCCGCCCCTTCTTCACCGAAGCCAACCTGCGCATCCACGCGTTCCAGCGCACCGGCACCACCACCGAGCTCCGCGCTCGCCTCACCCATGGCGACAGCCTGCTCAACCGTGTCTCCCAGTTGGCCCGCACATCTCCCTTTGCACGAACACACCACTTGCCGGAAAGGCGATAGACCCATGACCAAGACCCTGCTGGCCAAGGCGCTGCGTACCGCTGTCGGCCTGCTCGCCGCCGCAGTCGCCGTGACCGCCGGCGCCTCGGCGGCGGTGGCCGACACCCACACCGGCAACCGGGCCGACGATCACGCCGGGCTCCAGCGGGTGCTGGAGCAGGCCGTCACCGACGACGGCATGCCCGGCATCTTCGCCGACGTCCGCGACGGCCGCGAGAAGTGGTTCAGCACCGAAGGCGTGGCCGACACGGAGACCGGCCGCAAGCGTAGCCAGCAGGAACACTTCCGCGCCGGCAGTGTCACCAAGACGTTCACCGCACTGGTGGCACTGAAACTGGTCGCCGAGGGCCGCCTGAGCCTGGACGACACCGTGGAGAAGTGGCTGCCCGGCGTGGTGCAGGGCAACGGCCACGACGGCAGCAAGATCACCATCCGGCAGTTGCTCAACCAGACCAGCGGCATCTTCCCCTACACCTCGGACATGGACCTGGCGACCAAGCAGTGGAGCACCGCCTTCCTCCAGGACCGTTTCACCAGCTACCGCCCCGAGCAACTCGTGAGGATCGCCATGCGCAACCCGGCCTCCTTCGCGCCCGGCAAGGGGTGGGGCTACTCCAACACCAACTTCACGGTCGCCGAGATGATCATCGAGAAGGTCACCGGCAGGTCGTACGCCGAGGAGGTCACCCGGCGCATCATCCGCCCGCTCGGCCTGCGGGGAACGTCTCTGCCGGGCGAGCGGACCAAGCTGCCCGAGCCGCACGCACAGCACTACGTCAAGTTCCTGGTCGGCGAGGACACCACAACGCCCTACGACCTCACCGACATGAACCCCACCTGGGCCGGCGCGGCAGGCAGCATCGTCTCCACCGCCGACGACCTGCACACCTTCTACCGGGCCCTGCTGAGCGGCCGACTGCTGCCGCCCGCGCTGCAGGAGGAGATGTTCACCACCGTCTCCACCAAGGGCGTGCCGTGGATCGACAACACCGCCTACGGACTCGGCGTCTTCTCCCAGAAACTGTCCTGCGGCGTGACGATCTGGGGCAACGGCGGCAGAATCCACGGCTCCTGGACCTACGCGATGGGCACCCGCGACGGCAAGCACATGGTCGTCACCAACATCAACGGCGACTGGGGCGCGGCGTTCGGCATCCTCACCAAGGCGATGGAAGCGGAGATGTGCCCGCCCACCTCCCGCTGACCCCGCCACAGCCCTGCCTTCGAATGAAAGCGTGGATGCGCCTGCCAGTTCCTGGTGACCACACCACAGCCTTCCCTTTGACCTGTTCGGCGTTCTGAGCGAAGCACACCCCTTGCCTCGAACACGTGAAGGCCCCTTCCCCGAAAGCGGAGAAGGGGCCTTCACGTGCGGGCTCCGTTGAACTCGCAGGCGCCTCAGAGGTCGAATTCGCCCAGCCTCACGCCTCCGATGAACGCCTGCCACTCATCCGGAGTGAACATGAGCATGCCCGCCTCACGATCCTTCGTGTCTCGAACCGCGATCACACTCTTGCCGATCGCCACCTCGACGCAGCTTGGGCCGTCGCCGCTGAGGCTGCTCTTGTGCCATGCGGCATCGGAAAGGTCGGGATGCATCCCAGTTCCTTTCACTCATGATCTTCGTTGATGAGGGCTGCAAGCAGCGTCAGCGTGTCGGATGGGCTGAGCGCTACAGCACGAAGATGTTCAAATGTCATTTTTACGCCGGATTAGCTCCGCCTCCCCTTCCATCGAGCAGCCGGGAGCTTGCGCATACCGGCTGAGCCGCTACCTGATGTAGTGGAACTCAGGGTGCGGGTGCATGAGGAAATCGTGATGCGAGATGTTCCAGGCGTAAGCTCCCGCCATCGCGAAGCGGACCACGTCTCCCGGCTTCACGTTGATGTGGACTCGGCGTGAGAGCGTGTCTTTGGGCGTGCAGAGTTGGCCCACGAGGGTAACGGGCTCGTCCTCGTCCTCGCCTGTGATCACTACGGGCTGGTCGTGATTCTTGGTGGCAGGTGTGCGGATGTGATGCGTGCCGCCGGTCACGATGGCGAATGACTCGCCGTGAACGCGCTTGACGTCGATGACCTGGACGACGTACTCACCGCAGTAGACAGTGATCGACCGTCCGGGCTCGATGCGCAGAACCTCGCCGGACTGGCGAAGTTCGCGAAGCCCCTCACCGTACATCTGCCAGTCGAAGCGCTTCCCTGGATCGGCGTAGGAGACTGCCATACCGCCGCCGAGGTTGATTTCCGAGAACCCGTGACTCCGTGCATATGCCAGGATCTCGGCCGCGAGCTTGAGCATGTGCGGGGCGTCAAGCCCGCTGGCGAGGTGAGCGTGGATGCCGTGGACCCGTACCGCGTCCTGAGCTGAAAGCAGGGTCATGGCCTCGTTCACAGTGTCGGGGTCCATCCCAAACGGCGTGGCACCTCCGCCCATGGTGAGGCTCGCTCCCTCGACGGGCAGAGCGAGATTTACCCGAAGCAGGATGTCGGCTGACCGGCCTGAATCGATCAGCCGTTGAAGCTCTCCGATGCTCTCCACATGTAGCCGGGTGACTCCCGGGCTGGAGAGTTCCGCATCCGTCTTTCCCGGCCCACTCAGCGCTAGAGGCTTGTCAGGGAAGTGAGCTTGCACGTGGGATAGCTCGCCACCGGATGAGACCTCGAACCCATCGACATAGTCATGAAGAACTCGTAGAAGCTCGACATCGGGGTTGGCCTTGACCGCGTAGTAGATCTCGATGCCCTTGAGGTGCTGCCTGATCTGGGCCATGTGGTCACGGAGCGCAGGCAGGTCGTAGACGTACGCCGGGTACCGGTCGATTCTGGGAGTCTGGCCAATGGTCGCTGTGGTCGTCATCAGATGCTTACTCCTTGTGTGTTCACGAGAGGGGGAAGCGGTATTCGATGATTTGGGTGTCGGCCGGTGTGACCGTGGTGGTTACCTCGACCGCGCGTCCGTCTGCCGTCTGTCCGACATGGATCAGGTCGAGCACGCTACGGTCTGGGCTGATCTCCAGGGAGATCGCCTCGGGCTCGGTTGGACGCCGCACGAACCAACGCTCAAGAGCCTCGGTTTGCCTGAAGCCAAGCTCAGCGAGAGTGGACTTGACCCCACCGACGAGAACTGCGTCGGAGTCCTCAAGGACCGTGCCTCCGGCGATGTCGAGAGGAATCCAGGTGCAGTTGAGCCGCATTGGGATGTGCGACGCGAGCAGCCTGCGGCGACGGGCCAGACAGTTGATTTGTCCCGGTTCGAGGCCGAGTAGTTCCGCAATGTGGTCGGGCGCTGCTGCACGCTGCGTAGTGATCTCGTGAATGGGGTCAAGCCCGAGGGCTCGGACTTCAGCATCGAAGGCACCGCGCGCACCCTCGGCTTCACGCAGGTCCTGTCTATACCGCGCTGAGCTGTGGAGGATTGGCGGGAGCCAGGTCACTCGGGTTCCGCTGCCCTGCTTGGCCCTGACCTTGCCTTCGCTGGCGAGGACCGTCAACGCTCGATTTATCAGGCTTCGGCTCACGCCGAAGCGCTCCGCAAGTTCCGGCTCAGGCGGAAGAAGGCTTCCGGGCGGATAGGCGCCGTTGACGATGTCGTCACCAAGCCGCGTCGCGATCTGACGGTAGCTCAACTTGGTCGTGTGCTCCATAGCATCTCCCTCCGTCGAAACGTCAATCGTTTGAAGTCCGGCTGGAACTCTGGCTGGAGGTGGACGGTACGCGGCCGGTGCTGGTAGTGGCTGTGCACGATCAGGGGTCTGACGGGTTCCCTGCGGTGCGGGAGTCCTCGCTCGACCCCTGGAACACGGGTGGACGGGGGCTGTGCCTCGTGGCCGACCTGGCCCACACCTGGGGATTCAACCTCTGTCCGGGTGGTGGGTGCGTCGTCTGCGGCGAAGCTGAGGTCGGGCGATACTTCCCCGGAAGGCCCTGTATCCGACCGGCTTGACGGACGCGCCCGGCGCTTGTCGTCGCTTCACCCTCCCGTCGGTACCCATCACCGGACCAGTCGCCCTGGAGGAGGGTGATGAGCCGTTGTACGTCGGTCCGAGACGCGGCGGTCGGGTTCGTGACCGTCGCGTCCGGTGTGGCGGCGCAGGTCCGAGAAGAGGTTCCGGCTGTGGCGCTGCCGCTACTGGCGATCTTCTACCTGACGGTGCTCGCCACCTTCGGTCTCTTCACGGAGCGCGAGATGGTGCCGGTCGACGTCGGAGACCCCTGGCAGGCCAGCGAGGGGCTGGTGGGAGGCCTGTTCACCGGGAGCGGCCTACGCCTGCCCAGCCGAGGACGGCGAAGCGTTTGATCTCCGAGGTTGTGACGAAGCGGCTGGTGTCGAGGACCTCGTAGTCGCCGAAGAAGCGTCGGATGTCCGCCACCGTGCGCGGGAAGACGCCGGTGCGGGTCCGGGAGTAGATCTCGCGCACCGAGTCGGTGTCGCCGCTGCGTTCGTCCTTCATGGACATGTGGCTGATCACCAGGTGGCTGCCCGGGGCGAGTGCTTGCCGGAGTTCGGTCACCTGGGCGTACGGGTCGTCCATGAAGTGGAGCACCGAGACCAGCAGCAGTGCGACCGGCTGGGAGAAGTCGATCAGGTCGGTGGCCGCGACCTGGGCGAGTAGCGTTTCGGGTTCGTGGAGGTCGGCTTCCACCATGGCGACCGTCGAGGTGTTGGCCAGCAGAGCGCGGCCGTGGACGCAGACCACCGGGTCGTTGTCGACATACACGACCTTGGCGGACGGGTCTACCGAGTGGGCGACCTCGTGGACGTTCTGCTGTGTCGGCAGACCCGCGCCGACGTCCACGAACTGCCGGATGCCCGCCTCGGCCGCCAGGTAGCGTACGGCCTCGCCCAGGAACCGCCGGTTGAGCCGCACCCCGTCGCGGGACTCGGGGAACGCCTTGGCGATCTGTTCTGCGGCTTCGCGGTCGGCGGCGAAATTGTCCTTGCCACCGAGCATGAAATCGTAGATCCGGGCGACGTTCGCCGTGCGTACGTCGATGCCCGCGGGTGCGGTCTCGCTCATGGACTCTCCTCGCCGTCTCCCCCAGCACCAACCCTACTCACTGGTAACCCAGCCAGGTAAGGGCTGATTCACGCATCAAAGACACCTTTCCATACTGATCACCAATAACTCGGGGTAACACCCGTTATGCCGCCAGCAATCGATTCGTGACCGGTACGGCCTGCGTCGAGCAGAGCCAGTCGTTCATCGTTCCGGTGAACCCGGGCGGCGGCCCCACCCTCAAGCACCTGACCTGCCCGGATCCAGGCTCCGGGCCGACCTTCAGCCGCCTGGGCGCCCGGTCGTCGCACGGCGTCAGGCTCACGCCGAAGGCGTGATCGTACGGCCAGGCGTTGACGGGCGGTTCGTGATCGTGGACGAGAAGATGTGCGTCGATCGTGCGTTGCGATGCCTCCGGGTGGGCGCCCAGGAACGCCAGATGGTCGATGAGCAGGCGCTGGGCGACCGCGCGCAACAGGTCGATGGCGCACAGGCTGTGGGCGCAGGCCGCCCCGTCGAGAGTCACCTCGGGCAGCGCGAACCGCCGCAGGCCCCGAGAGGTGACGCGCAGACAGCCGCAGGCGCGGGTCTCGGCGGGATTCCACGGAGGGCAGGTGGCGAGGTCGTGGACGTCCACCCGCCAGCCGAGCCAGTCGTCGGCCGGCCGGAATGCCGAGGGTTCGCCGCTCTCACCGGGCAGGACGCGGGCGGTCAGCGGGTCGACGACCACCCCGGAGCATTCCTCTGCGATCACCCGGGCGGCGGCCCTGGCCACCTGTACGGTCTCCGGCAACGCATGCGGCGGCGCCGTACTGGAGACCAGGACGTGGCGGCGGGTGCGGCGAAGCAGGCGGCGGTCGGCGTCGGTGAGATCGATCCCCCTCGGCCTCCAGGCGGTGGGGACGCAGGACAGGGTGAGCCCGGGGGTGCCGAGGGCGCGGAGCGCCGCCTTTCTGTGCGGGCGGCCGATGCGCCAGGGCAGGACGCCTTCGAGGTCGAAGGCCAGGTGTTCGATCGCCACCACGAACATCGTGGTCAGGGTGGCGGGCAGGGGAAGCGTGATCTTCACGACGGGGCTCCTGGGTCTGTGCGGGACACCAGGGTCGCCAAGGTGGGGCGGCGGACGGGGAACCGAACGGCATTCTGTGGATGACGGGGAGCCGAGATGCCGGGCTGTGGACAGCCGTCCTCAGTTCTCGATGCCACGCCTGCGACCAAGCCGAGCCGGTAGACCCGCGCCCCGGCGAACCCGCCAGGACTGGCCAGGCCAAACCGGTGAGCCAGCGCGCCCGTCACGCCCGCGATCAGGCCGAACGGGTAAGCGAGCGGGCCCGCCGTGACGGCCGCCCCGACCGGAAAGGCACCGGCCGGGGCGGGAGCGTACGAGGGGCTACTTCTTGAAGCCCATCTTGGCCCAGGCGCGGTCGGCGAAGCCGAACGCGCCGTAGTTGGCCAGCGTCGACTTGGCCGCGACGATGTTCGGCCGCTGGAACAGCGGCAGCACCCCGGCCTGGTCCCACACCAGCTTGTCCACCTGGTTGCCCAGCTCGACCGCCTTCACCGGATCCACCTCGGACGAGGCCGCCTCCATGGCCGCGTCCAGTTCGGCGCTGCCCAGCCAGGTGAAGTTGTTGTTGAACAGCTTCTCGTCCGGCGGGTTGCCGTACAGCTGGAAGAGGTTGCCCAGCGGGAACGGCGTGCCCTCCCACACGAACGGGGTGATGTCGAAGTCACCCTCGTTGATCCGGTCGAAGAACTTGTCGGGCACGGCCGCGTCGAGCGTGACCTTGACCCCGATCTCCTTCAGCATCGCCTGGGTGAGCTCGCCCTCCTGCTTGGCGACCGCCAGGTCGGAGGAGTACATGAACCGCAGGTTCAGCTCCTTGCCGTCCTTCTTGCGCACGTCGCCTTCGAGCTTCCACCCGGCCGCGTCGAGCAGTTGCTTGGCCTTCTCCGGGTTGTAGGTGTTGAGACCGCCGGAGTTGTCCTGGTAGCCCTTCTGCGTGTTCATGTAGACGTGGTTGTCCAGCGTCTGCATCGGCCAGTCGAGGCCCTGGAGGTCGGACTGCAGGATCGGCTGCCGGTTGATGCCGACGAAGATCGCGTGCCTGACGTTCTTGTCCTTCAGCGCCTCACCGGCGCCGTTGAAGGTGAAGTGCCGCCAGATCGGTCCGGCCGACTTGCGCATGTCGGTGCCCGCGACGCCCTTGGCCTGCTGGAACTTGGCTCCGTCCGCGCCCACGGTCACGGCGTCGATCTCGCCGTTGGCGAAGGCCGGCACGTGGCCGGACAGATCGATGGCCCGGTAGACGATGGAGTCCAGCTTGGCCTTCTGACCCCACCAGTTGTCGTCGCGGACGACGGTGAACGTCTTGGCGGTCTGGTCGATCTTGCCGACCTTGAACGCCCCGGCCGTGATGGGCGCGGCGTTCAGGTACGACTTGTTGAAGCTCTCGGCGCTCGCGTTGACCGACTCCGGGTAGAGCGGGGTGAACATGTCCGGCCAGGCGGGCCACAGTTTGGCGTACTTCACGATCACGTCGTGGTCGGTGGCGCCCTTCTCCACGGACTCGATGCGGTCGTACCCGTCGGGCGAGGAGATCAGGTAGTCCTTGTCCTTGCCGTTCAGAGCCTTCCACTGGGCCACGAAGTCCTTGTAGGTGATCGGCTTGCCGTCGGACCACTTGGCCTTGTCGTTGAGCTTGTACGTGACGGTCTGCTTGCCGTCGACGACCTCGCTCTTCCACTCGGTCACGTAGTCGGGGTTGTTGCGCACCTCGGCCTTGCTGTCGGCGGTGCCGAGGTCGGGCATGAACGAGCTGACGACGTCACGGACGTCGCCCTTGGTGCCCTGCGTCTGGTGGTAGTTCCACTGCGTCTGCCACGACTGCAGCGCCAGCTTCACGGTGCCGCCGTCCTGCACCTGCTCAAGCGGCGTCTCGTTGATCTGGATCTCCGGCAGCGCCGCCGCCTGCTGCTGAGCCTGCTGGGACTGCTCGGCGCTCGGCTTCTTGTCGCCGCCGCCGCCACCGCAGGCCGCGACGGCCAGGGCCAGGACCGCGAGCCCCGCCGTCGCCCGGTAACGCACCTTCACTTTTCCTCCTGATTTTCCGAGGCCGTGATGACCTCGATCTGCTCCGCGTAGTGGCAGGCGGCGCCGTGATCGTCGGCGTTCGCGAGCTGTGCCACCAAGGGCTCCTCGTCCACGCAGCGCCGCTGTTCGGCCGCACCGAGGCGGGCGAACTTCGGGCAACGGGTACGGAAGCGACAGCCCGAGGGCGGATCGGCCGGGCTCGGCAGATCTCCTTCGAGCAGAATGCGCTTGCGGTTGCGCTCGGTCTCCGGGTCGGGCAGGGGGATGGCCGACAGCAGCGCCTGTGTGTACGGGTGCGCCGGGTGGTCGTAGACCTCTCGGACGGTGCCGATCTCGGCGATGCGGCCGAGGTACATGACCGCGACGCGGTCGGCCAGGTGCCGTACCACGGCCAGGTCGTGCGCCACGAACAGGTACGACAGACCCAGAGCGTTCTTCAGCTCCTCCAGCAGGTTGATCACACCCGCCTGGATGGAGACGTCGAGGGCGGACACGGGCTCGTCGAGCACCAGCAGCCTGGGCTCCAGCGCGAGCGCGCGGGCGATGCCGACGCGCTGCCGCTGCCCGCCGGAGAACTGCTGCGGGTAGCGTTCCGCGCTGTCCGGCGTGAGTCCCACGAGGGTGAGCAGTTCGGCGACCTTGGCGTCCACGTTCTTGCGGCCGTGGGCGCGCAGCGGCTCGGCGACGATGTCGCCGACGGGCATGCGCGGGTCGAGGGCGGCCATCGGGTCCTGGAAGACGATCTGCAGGTCGCGGCGCAGCGCCTTTCGCCCGGCTTTGCCGAGTTCGGCGCTGTCCTGGCCGAGGACCACGATCCGCCCGCTCTGCGGGGCCTCCAACTGCATGATCTGCTGGAGGGTCGTGGTCTTGCCGCATCCGGACTCGCCGACCAGCGCCAGCGTCTCGCCTTCCGCGATGTCGAAGCTGATGCCGTCGACGGCGTGCACCGTACCGACCCGGCGCTTGAAGACCGCGCCCTTCATGAGCGGGTAGTGCCGCACCAGGTCGTTCAGTTCGAGGACGGTGGGCCGCTGCTCGCGCGGCACCCGTACCACCTCGGCGGCCGGGATGACCGGCACGGGGTAGACGTCGGCGCCGGTGAGGCCCCGGTGCTCGATCTCGTGGGCGCGCAGGCAGGCCGCCTGCCTGCCCGCGCCGACGGTGACGAGTCCGGGCTCCTCCTCGTGGCAGGCGTCGATCCGCATCGGGCAGCGCGGCGCGAAGGGGCAGCCCGGCGGCAGCGCCGCCGGGGAGGGCGGGTTGCCCTCGATCGGCACGAGCGGCCCTTCCTCTCCGTCGATCCGGGGGATCGACGCGAGCAGCCCCATCGTGTACGGCATCCTCGGCCGGTAGTAGACCTCGTCGACCGGCCCCTGCTCGACCGGTTTGCCCGCGTACATGACCAGCACCCGGTCGGCCATCCCGGCGATGACGCCGAGGTCGTGGGTGATCATGACGATGCCCGCGCCGGTCTCCCGCTGGGCCGTCTTGAGCACCTCAAGGACCTGCGCCTGGATGGTGACGTCGAGCGCCGTGGTGGGTTCGTCGCAGATGAGCAGGTCGGGGTCGTTGGCGACGGCCATCGCGATCATGGCGCGCTGCCGCATGCCGCCGGAGAACTCGTGCGGGAACGACCTGGCCCGTACGTCCGGATTCGAGATGCCGACCAGGTCGAGCAGTTCGACGGCCTGCTTGGCGGCCTGGGCCTTGCTCACGTCCTGGTGGACGCGTACCGCCTCGGCGATCTGGTCGCCGATGGTGTAGACGGGGGTGAAGGCCGACAGCGGGTCCTGGAAGATCATGCTGATGGTCTTGCCCCGGACCTTGATCTGCTCGCTCTCCGGCATGCCGAGCAGTTCGCGGCCGTGCAGCTTGACCGAGCCGCTGACCTTCGCGTTGTGCGGCAGCAGGCCCATGACGGCCAGCGACGTCACCGACTTGCCCGAGCCGGACTCTCCGACGATGCCGAGGACCTCGCCGCGCGAGACCGCGTAGTCGACGCCGCGCACGGCCTGGATGCCGCCGGGGAAGGTGACGGTGAGGTCTCTCACCTCAAGGATGCTCACGGGTTGCTCCCCGGGTCGAGGGCGTCGCGCAGGCCGTCGCCGATGAGGTTGACGCTGAGCACCAGCGCCACGAGCACGCCCGCCGGGAACAGGAACAGCCACGGATAGGTGATGACGGTGCTGGTGCCGGAGCCGTCGGCGATGAGGGTGCCGAGCGACACGTCCGGCGCTTGGACGCCGAAGCCGAAGAAGGACAGCGAGGTCTCCGTGATGATCGCGCCGCTGACGTTCAGCGTCGCGTCGATGATGAGCAGCGACGACAGATTGGGCAGCACGTGCCGGAGGATGATCTTCCAGCCGGGCACGCCCATGTACTTGGCGGCGAGGACGTACTCGCGCTCGCGCAGCGACAGCGTCATGCTCCTGACCACCCGCGAGGTGATCATCCAGCCGAACAGCGCGAGCAGGACCACGAACAGCAGCCAGGTGCCGCCCTGGAGGCGCGGCGAGAGGATCGCGATGATCAGGAAGCTGGGCAGCACGAGCAGCAGGTCGACGCCCCACATCAGGACACGGTCCACCCAGCCGCCGAAGTACCCGGCCGTCGCGCCCACGAGGGCCGCCAGCCCGGTGGAGATCAGCGCCGCGAGGAACCCGATGACCAGCGACTTCTGCAGGCCGCGCAGGGTGCCGGCGAACACGTCGCCGCCGGTCTGCGTGGTGCCCCACCAGTGGTCGGGGCCGGGGGGCTCCATGAAGGCCGTGAAGTCCTTCTCCTGCCAGCCGTACGGCGCGACGAGCGGCCCGACGTAGGCGAGGAGCAGGAGGACGGCGACGCCGACGAGGCCGTAGCGGGTGTTCCTGTTCCTGATCAGCCGTCTGAGGACGACCTTGTTGCGCATGTCAGCTCACCCGCACTCGGGGGTCGAGGGCGGCGACCGCCAGATCGGACAGGAACCCCGCGACCAGCACGCAGACGGCGGCGAAGGTGCTCACGGCGGCGACCGCGTTCACGTCGTGCTGGTGGATCGAGTCGACCAGCCAGGCGCCCATACCGTGCCAGCTGAAGATCTTCTCGGTGAAGGTCGCGCCGGTCAGCAGGGTGCCGAAGGCGAAGGCGAAGTACGTCGCGGCGGGGATCAGCGCCGTGCGCAGCGCGTGCTTGAACAGGGCGGTACGGCGCCGCAGCCCCTTGGCCATCGCGGTCCGCACGAAGTCCTGGCCGAGCACGTCGAGCATCATGTTGCGCTGGATGCGGCTGTAGAAGGCGATCTGCCCCAGGCACAGCGAGATCGTGGGCAGGATCAGGTGGACCAGCCGGTTCGTGAACTGCTCCCAGCCGGTGAGCCCCGGTGAGTACTCTCCGACGAACTCGATCAGTTTGCTGCCTGTGGCCTCGTTCAGCCTGGTCGCGGCCAGGATGAGGATCGTCGCCATGACGAAGACGGGCACGGCCATGATCACGAACGAGCCGACTCCGATCATGCGGTCGCTCGGCCTGTACTGGCGGATCGCCGCGAAGGCGCCGACCAGCACGCCCAGCCCCGAGCCCAGGACCGTGCCGATGAGCAGCAGCCGGAGGCTGACGCCGATGCGGCGGCCCATCTCCTCGTTGACCGAGTCGCCTTCCCAGGTCTTGCCGAAGTCGCCGCGCACGACGCCGCCGACCCAGGTTGTGTAACGCTCCAACAGGGGCGTTTTCGGGTTCATGTTGTACCCGTCGAGGGTCTTGTCGATCGTCGCCTGGGGGATGGGCGGGTTGCGGCCCTGGAAGTTGACCTGGGGGTTGAGGCTCGACGCGGCGAGCAGGTAGGCGAGGCTCGCGGCGATCGCCACCAGGATGACGTTGATCGCCAACCTGCGCAGCAGGTACTTGCCCATTGCCCTCCGTTCACGGAACAGGGGCGAAGGGTCAGGTAAGGAGGTGTCGCCCCCGCAACGAAAAAGTCGTCAAAAGCCAAGGAAAATCACTTGACGCGGGGATGACGACCGATTTGCAGAATATCTGCAAGAACGTAACGGCCAGCAACGTCGCGATAACGGTCAGATCACCGCGCGGTAGATCACGACCGTCTGGCCGGGGACGTGCAGACTGCCCTGGCCAGCAGAAACAGGATCATCGGCGGCGATCAGCACCACACCCGGAGGAACGGACACTGTCACGGAATCCGGACAAAAATTGACGATTACACAGAGCGAACTCCGCCACAGCGTCAACCACCGGTTGAGAGGGTCGACCTCGACGCGAACCCGGTCCAGCCTCGGGTCCGACAGCTCGGGAAGCGCCTTGCGCAGCGCGATCAGATCCCGGTACCAGCACAGCAGCGACCAGTGCGGCTCGTCCTTCAACTCGTCCCAGTCGAGCTTCGAGCGGTGGAAGGTCTCCTCGTCGGAGGGGTCGGGGGCGTCCCAGTCATACCCGAACCCGGCGAACTCCCGCGCCCGGCGCGCGCCCTCGCTCTCGCGCAGCGAGGGCTCCACGTGGTCGGAGAAGAACAGGAACGGCGTGCGCGCGCCCCACTCCTCGCCCATGAACAGCATCGGTGTGAACGGCGCCGTCAGCAGCAGGCCCGCGCCCAGTTTCAGCGCCGCCAGCGACAGCCGGTCGCCCTGCGGCCGGTTGCCGACCTGGTCGTGATTCTGCAGGCAACAGACGAAGCGGTGGCCGGGCACGTGCCCGGCCGGAGCGCCGTGCGACCTGCCTCGGAAGCCCGACCTGCCACCGTCGTGGAAGAACCCGCCGGTCAGCACCTTGGCCAGGGCGGTCAGGTCGGCGAAGTCGGCGTAGTAGCCGTGGCTCTCGCCGCTCACCGCCGAGTGCAGGGCATGGTGGAAGTCGTCGTTCCACTGCGCCGTCATGCCGAGGCCGCCGGCCTCCAGCGGGGTGATCACGCGCGGGTCGTTCAGGTCGGACTCGGCGATCAGCGTCAGCGGCCTGCCGACCGCGCAGGCCAGCGCGTCGACCTCGGCCGCCAGTTCGGCGAGCAGGTGGGTGGCCCGGCCGTCGCGCAGCGCGTGCACGGCGTCCAACCGCAGGCCGTCCACATGGAAGTCGCGCAGCCACTGCAGCGCGTTCTCCACGAAGTAGCGGCGGACCTCGTCCGACAGCGGGCCGTCCAGGTTGACGCCCTCGCCCCAGAAGCTCCCCTGGCGGCCGGTGAAGTACGGCCCGAACGGGTGCAGGAAGTTGCCCGAAGGGCCGAGGTGGTTGTAGACGACGTCGAGGATCACGCCGAGACCGCGCTGGTGGCAGGCGTCGACGAACGACTTCAGGCCGTCCGGGCCACCGTACGTCTCGTTGACGGCGTAGACGTCGACGCCGTCGTAGCCCCAGTTGCGGCCGCCCGGGACCGGGGTGACCGGCATGACCTCGACGAAGTCGACCTGCAACTCGACCAGGTGGTCGAGCCTGGTGATCGCCGACTCGAAGGTGCCCTGCGGGGTGAAGGCGCCGATGTGCAGCTCGTAGATCACCGCGCCGCGCAGGTCGCGGCCGGTCCACTCGTGGTCGCCCCAGGTGAAGTGGGCGTGGTCGTAGACGGCGCTGGGGCCGAAGACGCCGTCGGGCTGGCGCCGGGAACGCGGGTCCGGGTAGGGGCCGTCGCCGTCGACCCGGAAACCGTACGTCGTGCCGTGCTCGGCCTCCGGCACCTCGACCGTCCACCACCCGCCCTCGCCCTCGGCCATCGGACGGCGACGCGCCTCGCCCGTGACCGGGTCCGGCTGCGTGACCGGCGGGTCCGGACGACGGGAGGAGGCGCTGCCAGGGGGAAGCTCGATCTCGACGGAGGTGGCCTTCGGAGCCCAGACGTCAAATCGCATGTCTCTCCAGGAGTGCGACAGGGTGGCGAGCCAGGAGGTGGGCCAGCGGGACGCGGCCCGTGTAGCGGTTCGCGGTGAGCAGGTCCTGCCACAGACCGGCAGGCAGCGTCAGCGTGGTGGCCCCCCAGCCACCGCGACGCGCCAGCCCTGCCGGCAGCCGTGTCGCCACCACGACCGCCCCGTGCCCTCGGCCGTCTCCCCCGCCGACGCCCCGATCGGCCGGCCGCGCGCTCACGCCACTCCCCCGAGCGGCGTTCTCACGTATGCTGACGGCGGCGGCGCGAGCGTACCCGTGAACTCTCGCGCCACCGCCAGAGTCTTCGCAGCCGTCGGCACCATCACCGGTATCTCCCTGATCGCCCTCGGCGTTACCGGCGCCCGCGTCGTTTCTCCGAAAATGCGCGTCATGACCCCCTCGGGCGAAGGCGATCACGTGCCCGGCCGCCTCCCCCGAGGCATAGAGCGGCCGGTACGGCGCAGCGTCCCCCAGGCGGCGACGCAGCCGCAACGCGTGGCCGGTGACGAGCAGTTTGAGCGCGTCCCACTCCGTGGCGGCCTGCCGGGGGAAGGCCACGGGCCGCCGGTTGTCCGGATCCACGAGCGAGAAGTCCGTCGTCTCGTTGCCCTGGTAGACGTCGGGCACCCCCGGCATCATCAGCTGCACGACCTTGGCGCCGACCGAGTTGGCGGGGGCGAACTCGTCCACCGTGGCCACGAACTCCCCCACCGGCATCGTGACCGCTTTCGCGGCGAACTCCCTGACCCCCTCCTCGTAACCGGCGTCGGGAGCGATCCACGAGGTCCGGAGCTTGGCCTCCCTGGCCGCCTTCAGCAGGTGGTCGGCGAACCGCTCGGCCGAGATCGGCCAGGCGCCGACCAGGTCCTGCCAGGCGAGGTAGTCGAGCTGAGGATCGAAGGACAGCACCCTCGACCAGCGCGCGACCGCCTCGGCCCACTCCTCCGGCAGCTCCGACAGCACCGACAGCCGTGCCCGCACGTCCTCCGAGCGTTTGGTGTCGTGGGTGGACAGCGTGGTCATCGTGTGAGGGCGCAGGTCGGCGCAGAAGTCGTGGAACTCGCCGACGGACCAGCCGAACCGGTCGGGCTCGCCGCCCACCTCGTTGAGGCAGGCCAGCGGGTACCAGCGGTAGAGGGCGGTGTCCTCGACGCCTTTGGCCATGACGGGGCCGCAGAGCTGCTGGAAGGCGGTGACCGGGGCAGCGGGGCCGTACAGGACCGTTCGGACCAGCCGGGCGAGCTCCGCCGAGCGCTCCTCAGGGAGCGCCGCGCGGGCGCGGCGGGCGGCGGCCTCCACGACCGCCACCGAGTGCGGGGGCGGATCCTCCCCTGGTACGACGTAGGCCCGGTAGACGGGCATGGCGACGAGCAGTTCCCCGACCACGGCGGGGTCGCAGCCGGCGGCCGCCGCGAGCCTGGACAGTTCCGCGCCGAAGAACAGTTCGATCACCTGGTGCTTGGCGCGCCTGACGACCTCGGGATAGTCGCCCCGCTGCCCGGTGAACCGGGTGAACGACTCGGTCAGCGGCCGGGCTCCGGCGGGGTCGACGAACAGGCCGTTGACGCGGTTGAGCACGTCGTAGCCGGTGGTGCCGTCGCAGGCCCAGTCGCCGGGCAGGCGCTCCTCGCCGATCAGGATCTTCTCGACGACCGTCCAGACGCCGCCGGAGCGCTCGCGCAGCCGTTCCAGGTAGCCGCGCGGGTCGGCCAGCCCGTCCGGGTGGTCGACGCGCAGCCCCTCGGCCAGCCCTTCGTCGAGCAGCCAGAAGATCACTTCGTGGGTCGCGAACAGCACCTCCGGCTCCTCCACCCGCAACCCGATCAGCGACGACACGTCGAAGAAGCGCCGGTAGCCGGGCCCCTCGGTGAAGGGGACCAGCCGGTAGTGGCCGGGGTGGGGGAACTCGTGCTCGTGGTAGCGCAGCACGTCGCCGTCGGGCCGCGGCTCGGCCGCGCCCGCCGCGAGGACCGGCAGCGCGATCTCGCCGTTGTTCCAGTGCAGGTCGAACCAGCGCGCGTACGGCGACGCGGGCCCGTCGCGCAGCACCGCCCGGAACCACCGGTTGGCGGTGTCCATGTGGTTGGGCACGAGGTCGAGGACGACGGCCAGGTCGTGGGCGGCCAGTCGCCCGGCGAGTTCGCGCAGCCCCTGGGCGCCGCCGAACTCGGCCCGGATCCGGGAGTGGTCGGTGACGTCGTAGCCGTGGGCGGAGGCGGGCTTCGCCTGGAGGATCGGCGAGAGGTAGACGTGGCTGACGCCGAGGTCGCGTAGGTACGCGGCGATCTCGCCGACCTGGGCGAAGCCGAAGTCGGGGGTCAGCTGGAGGCGGTAGGTGGAGATCGGCCTAGACACGGCACGACCTCGGCCCGCCGCGTCGGCGTGTTGCCGGAACGTATGGCGACCGCATGGAAACCGAAGGACGCGGGCTGATCTCGACCGGACGATGGTACCCCGCCACGCGTCGCCCGTTGTTATGCGATGCGTTATGCGATGCCCAAATCCACACCCTGGACAGGGTGAAACATCCGGGCACGTCGGCAGAGGCGCCGCCGGTCACGGCCCGCGGATACGGATCTTCTGACCAGGTCTCGGCCATCGCGCGCTCCCTCGCGGTCTCCCCCATGTTCTGTTCCCCGACCGCGGCCCACAACCCCGCTCGCCTCCGATGAAGTGCGCGGGCCCGGGAAATGCCCCCCGTCGGCGTCCGCCGTACCATGTAAGAAGCGGTTCGCCGCTGGAGGGACGGCTCGGATGTACTGAAGCCCGTGCACAGCGCGCGAACACCGATGCAGTGACCGATGCAGTGACCGATGCAGTGGACGAGTGCGGGACGATGACGCCACGCGGATGAGCCACGGCTGGCACGTGGTTGTTGCCGCCTATGACGGCGTAACGCCCAGACTGGGACGATCGTCCGGGAAGATGGGCTAGTGAGCGTTGAGTTGATGGTCTGGCAGGAACCGGAACCGATCACCAGGGATCGGGCCCGGACGGTGTACCTGGCGGTCAAGAAGACGCAGCCGGGCGGTGACCAGCCCGACTACGCCAAGGAGCTGCCGGGTCTCATCACGGTCTACCCCGAACACGTGCTGATCTCCATGGACCCCGAGTCCATGGACGAGATGTCCGGCAGGGTCTTCGAGCTCGCACAGGAGCACGACCTCGTCTGCTACGACCCCCAGCGCGACCTGGTCCACAACATGGGGCCGCTCGGCGTCTACGTCGGCATGCAGCTCCACACCGGCGACGGCATGATCGTCACCGACCCCGACCTCGGCCTCATCCACGACGTGCTCGCCACCTTGTCGGCGCAGAACCCGTTCGTGGCCCTGGTCAACTTCGGCATGCACTTCCTGCAGGTGTCGCCCGGCTACGAACTGGAGTACAAGGAAGGCGACATGCGCAGCACGATGGTGGAGGAGCTCCCGGACGTGCAGCGCGCCTTCCGCGAGTACGCCACCGGCGACCGCTCCTTCCTGACCCGCCTGCCCTGGACGGCCTGACGGCGGCCCGGCCCGCAGCGTCACCCACCTGACGTGGGCGGCCGGACGCGGCTCACAAGCGTCACCGCCCGGCGTGGGCGGCGGTCAGCGGCGGGTCACAACGTCGCTCGCAGCAGCGCCGGGTCGGCGTTGCCGCCCGACAGGATCGCCACCGTACGGCCCTGCGGCGCCCGCCCCGCGAGGCAGGCGGCCGTGGCGACCGCACCGCTGGGTTCGGCGACCAGGCGCCCGGCCCCGGCCAGCAGGCGCATGGCGGCGCGGATCTCGTCCTCGGTGACCGTGACGATGCCGTCGAGGTGCGCCCGCAGGTGGGCGAAGGTCAGCTGCGACAGGTCGGCGCGCAGACCGTCGGCGATGGTGCGGAAGGTCCGCGAGGTGTCCCAGGAGACCGGATAGCCCGCTTCGAGACTCTCCTCGGCGTCGGCGGCCAGCTCCGGCTCCACCCCCACGACCCGGACCCGGGGGTCGAGAGCCTTGATCGCGGCCGCGATCCCGGAGGCCAGGCCGCCGCCGCTCACCGGCACCAGGACGACCTCGACGTCCGGCAGCTCCGCCAGGATCTCCAGGCCGATCGTGCCCTGACCGGCGATGACGGCCGGATGGTCGTAGGGCGGCACCATCGTGAGGCCGCGCTCCCCGGCCAGCCGCTCGGCTGCGGCGATCCGCTCGGGCGGTGGCACGACGACGAGTTCGGCCCCGTACCCGACGATCGCGTCGGACTTGACGGCCGGAGTGCCCTCGGGGACGACCACGACGCAGGACAGCCCGAGACGATGGGCGGCGTAGGCGAGGGCCTGGCCGTGGTTGCCGGAGGAGTGGGTCACGACGCCGGTGCCCGGCTCGACCTGGAGTGCGGCGTTGTACGCCCCTCGGATCTTGAACGAGCCGACACGCTGGAGACTCTCCGGCTTGACCCAGAGCGAGTCACCGACCGGCACCAGCGGCGTCCTGACCAGGACGGGGGCGATGCGCGCCGCCGCCTTCCGGATCTCTTGCAGCGTGACCAGATCCATCGGCTTCCTCCCCGTTCCGACGCCGTAGAGGACCCATGGAATCACAGGGCCCGGGTCACTGCCGGGGACGCCGATCGGCCTGTGGATAGGACTCGCCCTGCGAGTGAGAACCGGTCTGCGAGTGAGGGCCGGCCTGGGGCTCGCCCTGGGAGTGGGGGCCCGGCTGAGCGCGGGAGTAGGTCTGAGTGGGCGCCTGCGGCTCCTGCCCGTAAACCTGCGGCCGGGGCTGGGACTGCGGCTGGCTGTACTGCTGCGGCTGGCCGTACTGCTGGGACTGGCCGTACTGCTGGGACTGGCCGTACTGGCGGGTCTGTCCGTAAGGCTGGGGCTGACCGTATTGCTGAGGCCGCTCGTGGGGCTGCTCGTAGGGCTGCGACTGTCCGAGGACCTGGGTCTGCCCGAACGCCTGGGGCTGCGCGACGGGCTGGTCGAACGCCTGCTGCTGCGGCTGCGGCCGGTCTGCGGGCTGGGCCCAGCGGAGGCGGGCCCGGAGCATCCGTACGACCGGTGTGGCCGCCCCCACGAGCATCAGCGTGAACACCGGCGCGAGCACCAGCCCGAGCGTGAACCCGGCGGCGACGTCGTGCGGATAGTGCACCCCCACGAACACCCGGGAGAACGCCATGACGGCGGCCAGCGGGATCACGAGCCACGCCAGCGCCCGCCACGCCAGCACCAGCGCACCGGCCGCCCCCGCCGCGATGGCCGAGTGGTTGCTGGGGAAGGACCAGTCGTCGAGCGGCGGACAGGCCGCCACGGTCCTGATGCCGCGGCAGGGCCGGTCCTCCTGGATGACCAGCTTGATGATCTCGCTCACCACGTAGGTGCCGACGACACCGGCGGGCCCGGTCAGAGCGACCGCGAGCACCCGGTCGGACGCGTTGCGCGCACGCCACCAGCACAGCACGAACAGCGCCGCGAAGACGAACAGCCCGGCATCGGTACCCACCTCGGCGAAGGTGTGCACCCACCTCGGTGTGGAGAGCGCGAAGTCGACGATGTCGCGGTACAAGGGGGAAGTCCAATCCATGAAGAGGCGTTGGACACGACTTTAATGATCGGCCCTGCCTCAGGACTCGGTCAAAGGACCGATATCCCCCGCCGATCGTCGGGCAAGGACTAGCTTGTCACGATACGGGCGAGGTCGAGTTCCTTCTGCCGAAGCTCCTCGCCGGTGATCAGCCCCCGCGCGTACGCCTCGGCCGCCGCCGCGGTCTCCGCCACGTAGTACGCCGCCATGATCTCGCCGCGCAACGGAGTGAAGCCGTGTTCCACGCACTCCACGAACAACCTGGCCTTGCCGTCGAGCGTTTCGCGGGAGATCGTGCAGTCCAGTTCGCGCGATCGAAGATGCCGGACGGCCTCGCGGAGGGTCACCTGACCATGGGAGCCGTTGAACCGGGTATCTGATGTGATCTTCACGTCGCAACCGCCTCCGATGGTGTACAACTCCCGGTAACGACCGCGTATTCCCAGTTCACGGCGGGTAGAGGAGGGTGCGTGATCGGAGAGCACGTGATCGTGGGCTACACGGGGGACGCCGGGGGGCGCGACGCGCTGGCGCTCGGCGCCGCGATCGGCAGGGTGACCGGCGGCGAGCTGACGGTGGCGACGATCTACCCGCCGGGCAGCCCGGGTCAGGCGGTCGAGGCGCAGGCCAATCTCGCGCACGCGGCCGAGCAACTGGGCGAGCACGTCCAGGCGGAGTACATCGCGTTCGAGAGCCGGGGCGCGGGCCGGGGGCTCGCGGTGCTGGCCAGCAGGATCAAGGCGGACCTGATCGCGGTCGGCTCGGCGGGCGGCGGGCAGCACGGGCGTATCTCGGTCGGCAGCACCTCGGCCCATCTGCTGCATCTGTCGCCGGAGGCGGTGATCCTGGCCCCGGCGGGCTACGAGCCTCCGGAGGAACCGTCACGGCTGACGCTGGGGTATGTGCACCGGCCGCAGTGCGACGAGGCGGTCGAGCAGGTGGCGCGGGCCGCTCTGCGGCTGGAGGTGCCGTTGCGGCTGATCACTCTCGATCTGCGTACGGAGGATCCGAGCCGGCTGCGCGACGATCTGGCGCTGGCCGTACGGCTGGCGTGGGAGGCCACGGGGATCGAGGCGGAGGCCGAGATCGCGGAGGGCTTCGACGTCGCGGCGGCGCTGGCGGACGTCGAATGGCCTCCAGGCGAATTGCTGGTCTGCGCGGCCAGTGAGGACGCGCAGCCTCACCGGGTCTTCCTCGGCGAGGTGGCGATGAAGGTGCTACGTGCTGCCGCGTGCCCGGTGGCGGTGTTGCCGCGCGGCTTTTCGTAATCGGGTGGCCTCGTAGAGGCGCAGGTAGCGCTCGGCCATGGCGCCGGGGCTGAACCTGGTGCGGGCCTCACGGCGGCATTCCTCCGGGTCGAGGTCGTCGATCCGCAGGAGCCAGTCGGCGAGTTCTTCTTCGCTGTCGGCGAGGAACCCGGTGCGTCCGTGGTCGATGAGTTCTGGCAGGCAACCCCGGCGCAGGCCCACGGGGGGCACGCCGAGCGCGAGGGCCTCGACCACGGCGGTGGCGCCGGGCTCCGGCCAGGTAGTGGGGAACAGCGCGGCGCGGGCGGCGGCGAACAGGCGCTCCCGCTCGTGGCCGCCGACGCCGCCCGCCCAGCGGATCCGGTCACCGTCCAGGTAGGGGGCGACCTCGTCGAAGTAGTAGCGGACGTCGGGATGGCGGTGGAGGGTGTGGTCGGGGTTGGCGAGCAGCCTGGCGAGTTCGTCCGGATCGTCGTGACCGCTGACCGGCCCGGCGAGGACGAGCGGCAGCCCGAGTTTCTGGCAGAGGCGGGCGGCGACGTGCTGGCCCCTGGCGGCGCCGATGCGGCCCATGACGACGACGTGGTCGCCGCCGAGCCCCCGGACCTCGCGGCCGGTGAGCGGGGTGGCGAGGTGCGCGGTGCCGAGCGAGGCGGACCTGAGGGCGGCGGGCGCCTGTTCGAACTGCGCGTAGGAGACGCTGTTCACCGCGACGTCCTCCGGCCAGCGGGCGTAGAAGGCCGGGTGCCTGCGCAGGTCCCAGTGCAGGGTGTGGAGCACCGGGGGGCCGTCGAGCGTCGCGAGTACCGCGGGGCCGACGACTTCCAGGTGGTCGTGGACGAGGTCGTAGTCGCCGTCGCGCGCCTCGGCGGCAACCCGCGTCTGGTGCGCGTGGGCGATGCCCATGGCCTGGTTGTACGGTTTCCGGAGTGCCGTGTACTGCCCGTCGGCGTACACCCCGATGACCCGGTCGGCCCTGGTGGTGCTGGCGCCGACGGTGGCGAGGGTGACGTGGACGCCACGCTCTCGCAGGGCGGGCACGAGGGTGGCGACGACGTGCTCGGCGCCGCCGTGTCCGGGTGGCGGCACCCGGAGCCAGGGGCCCGCGTTCATCAGGATCCTCATACCACGTCCTCTTCGGCGACCAGGCTCGCGAGGGGCGGGCGTTCCGCGACGGAGACGTCCACCCACTCGGCCTGCCGGTCGAGGTCGAACTGCAGCAGCGACGGCGAGGGCGGCTCTGCGGCCACCAGCCGTCCCTGCCGGGCGAGCCTGGACCACGCGGTGACCATGATCTGCCCGGCCATCCGGCCGAGCGCGAGGGTGTTCTGGTGGCCGTGGTCGCGGGAGCCCAGGTCCACCTGGGCCATGGCGTCGAGGCCGATGAGGTCGAGCAGGTCCACCAGCAGGCCGAACTCGACGCCGTACTCGGTGACGTACGGCACCCGCTGGAGCACCTCCCGCCGGGCGGCGTACTCTCCGCCGAGCGGCTGGACGAAGCCCGCCAGTTCCGGCCACCACTGGTTGAGCAGGGGTCTGGCGACCAGTTCCGTCGCGCGTCCGCCTTCGCCTCGGCGCCCGTTCAGCGGCCGCTCGTAGGCGCCTTTGACGAAGTGCACCTCGGGGTCGGTCAGGAGCGGCCCGAGTAATCCGGTGATGAAGTGGGAGCCGAAGTTGCTGACGTCGGCGTCGGCGTAGACGACGATGTCGCCGGTGGTGGCGGCGAGACCTTTCCACAGGGCCTCGCCCTTGCCCGACAGGACGGGCAGGTGGGACAGGACCGCGTCCTGGTGGACGACGGTGGCTCCGGCCGCTGCGGCGACCTCGGCGGTGGAGTCGGTGGAGCGGGAGTCGACCACGATGATCTCGTCCACGAGGTGTTCGAGTTCGCGCCTGATCACCGTGACGATGGCGCCGACGGTCCTCTCCTCGTTCCTGGCCGGTAGGACGACACTGATTCTGGTCGTGCCCTTCGCGTCGACGAGTGTGTCCAGTGGCCAGTCCGACGCGGTGCTGGTGCGTCGGCCGTACCATTGCGTGACCCGCAGGTCTGTGCTCATGCACTCACCTCGATCCCAATCGGAACTTTGTCCCGGCTAGTGAATTTTGGGCACGCCTGATTGGCTTGCCCAAGATGTGGGATGCGTCGTGCGGTGCCGTCAAATAGTCGCATGGGCATCATCGGTGCAGAAAATGTCGTCGCGCGTCACGCTGACGTCCTCTCAGGTTTCACCGACGCTTCGATTGCCTGAGTCGCCCGCCGTTCTGTATGCCCGGACAACTCGATGCGATCTATGGCTGTGTGCCGCCTTTGCGAACCGTAACCCGAATGAGGATGTTTTGTCGCTGAATATCCCTATCTTCATAGAAAAAGCGTTGTTACTGGATCCCCGCGCCGCAGAACGTTTGGACGCGGGGATCCAACGCGAACGGTGCCAGGACCGGCCCCGAGCACCGGCCCTGGCACCGCGATCCGGGTGCTACGCGAGCACGTGGTCGCCGAGGTCGTCGGCTCCGGTGAGGCTTCCCAGTTCCTTGGCAAGGTCGCCGCGCGAGGCGGACGCGCCGTGCAGGCCGTGCTCCGCGGCGATGTCCAGGATCAGCGCGGCCGACCAGCTGAAGTCGCGGCAGCCGTGCCCGGCCAGGTTGAACGGGTTGAAGTACTCGCGGAACCCGCTCGCCTTGATCGCCCCGATCATGCCCTCGGCCAGCAGGTCGGCCAGGTCGGAGCGGCGGTGCCGCAGGCCCTGCCAGACCAGCCAGGTCAGGTTGATCCAGCTCGGCCCGCGCCAGTAGCGGGCCGGGTCGAACTCCTCCGCGCCGGGCGCGAAGCTCGGCAGCATGCCGCTCTTGATCTCGAAGCGGTCGAGCGCGGTGCCGATGAGCGCGTTGGCGACCTCGCGCGGCAGGTCCGGCAGCATGAGCGGGACCAGGCCGGCGGCGCTGTGCGAGCGCACCAGGCAGCCGGTGTTGAGGTCGCGGGCGTGGAACAGGCCGTCGTCGTAGAGGTGCTCGACCATGGCCGAGGTGATCGCGGCGGCCTCGCGCCGGTGGGGCTCCGGGTCGAGGTCGATGGCCTTGGCGATGCGCGCCAGCACGATCTCCGCGACCCCGTAGGCGGTGTTGAACAGCGGGTCCTCGACGGCGAAGGCGCCCGCGCGGCGGTAGCCGGTGTCGCGGTAGGCGCGGGCGAGCGCGGTGTAGCGCTCGTAGTCGCGGTCGGTGGGGCGTTCGTCGGCGCTGACGTGGCGCAGGTCCTTGCGCTGCGCGCCGATCGAGGTGGCGGGTACGGCGGCCAGCGGCTCGTCCCAGGCCGGGCTGTTGTCCATGCCCGACTCCCAGGGATGGACGATCGAGACCAGCCCTTCGGGCGAACGCCGCGCGGTGCGCAGGAACTCCTGCTGCGCGACCAGCCGGGGGTAGATCCGGCGCAGGAACGCCGGGTCGGGCTCGCCCACGTGCACCCGCCAGGCGGCGAGGGCGTGGACGGGCGGTTGCACGATGCCCGAGGTCGCGGTGCCCGACGGGGCCCGTACGTCCCAGAACTCGGGCCCCGGGAAGTAGGCGCCTTCCGGCACCTCGGGGTTGAACACGATGTGCGGCACTCTGCCGTCCCGCCACTGCGCGCCGAACAGCGACAGCAGTTCGGCTCTGGCACGCCGGGGGGACCAGCGTGCGTTGCCGAGGGCGATGAAGGCGGAGTCCCAGCTCCACTGGTGGGGGTAGAGGCGCCGTGAGGGAACGGTGTAGCTGCCGTCCCAGTTCGCGACGAGGACGCGAACGGCCTCTCGGAGGATGGTCACAGGAACTTCCTGATGAATGCGGCGGTCTGCGGCAGGACGATCTCGGGCTCGCCGCGCAGGCGGCACTCGAGCGCGAGGTAGCCGTCGTAGCCGATGGCGTCGAGTGTGGCCAGCTGCGCGGCCCAGTCGAGATGCCCGCTGCCGGGCTGATTGCGGTTGGACTCGCTGACCTGCATGTGCGCCAGGTACGGCGCCGCCTCTGCCAGCGAGCGACAGGGATCGTCCTCCTCGATGTTCATGTGATAGGTGTCGCCGGCCACCTTGACGGACTCCATGGAGCAGTACGCCACGGCCTCGGCGAGGGTGTTGACCAGGTGGTTCTCATACCGGTTGAGGGGTTCCAGCATGATCAGCACCCCGTTGCGCTGGGCGTGCTCGCCGAGCACCGCGAGGGCCTCGCCGAGAACCGCGCGGTCCTCGGCCGGGCCGCGCGGCGGCTCGAACGGCGGCAGGTGCCGGGAGAACTGCCCCCACGACGCCGGGGTGACGACCCCGAGCCCGCCCAGTTCGGCGATGACGGTCAGCTGCGAGCGCAACTGCTGGATCGCGTCCGTCCGTCTCGCCGGGTCGAAATCGCCGATGAAGTGCGGCATGTCCACGCACACGGTGGGCATGACGACCCCGTCGGCCAGCGCCCGCTTGAGTTCGGTCAGCCGCCCGGCGAAGTGGAAGTCGCCCCTGCCCCGCAGTTCGATGGCGTCGAACCCGGCCTCCTGGGCGAAGACGAACTTCTCCTGCAGGCTGCGCCCCGGCAGCAGGTGCTCCTGAACGGCCAGCTTCACGGTTCCCCCTTCTCGGATCCGAGGACGAGCCGATGGGGCGCTGCACCGCCGTGTTCGGGAACACCACGACGCACGGCGGGATGGACGCTCAGCGGCCAGGCGTGGGTGATGCCCGCCACGAACAATCGTCGTCCGTTGTCCCATTTTCGGGACGAGTAGGGGTTTGTGACCCTATATGCGGTGAACCCGGAGCAGATCGTACGAATGCGCACACGACCCGGACTCAGCTCACCCGATGCCTCCTCGCAAACGCGGCCCGCACCCGGCTCTCGAATGGTGATGACGTGCATGCCCCACACTTACGCTTGTGGATCAGACAGAAGTCAAAGATTTAGCGTTGTTCTGCACGCGATAGTTGCGTCAATAACACTCGTAAGTCTACGACTTCTGCCGGAGGTAGCTGATGAAATTGGGATTCCTGGCTGCGTGTCTTCCGGAAAGTCGCCTTTCCGACATCGCACACCAGGTCGTCGCCTCGGGGATCGCGGCCCCGGAGCTCCCCGGCCGGCCCGCAACGGATGTCCGAAATTCCACCAGCCTAGACCGTTTCACCGCAACGGAGAAGGACGGCCGCGCCGGGATCGGGAGCACGGAGAGGGTACAGACCGGTCTCGGAATCGCTCACCACCCGTTGCGACCCTCCGTCAGGGGGTAAGTCGGCCAACATCCCCCTTACCGGGTCCCCCGAGGAGCGTGCGATGCCACGTAAGGTCACCACCGTCCTCTCCACCGCCCTGCTCGTCGCCCTGCCCGTCAGCTTGACCGCCGCCTGCGGCGGGGACGAGCCACAGGCCGCCGCCGACGAGATCACCGTATGGACCGAGGAGAACCTGCCCGACCGGATGGCCGTCCAGCAGCGGATCGTCACCGAGTTCACGCAGAAGACCGGGATCAGGGTCAAGCTCGTCGGCGTCGCCGAGGACCAGTTCAGCCAGACGCTGACCGCGGCCGCCGCGGCCGGCGAACTGCCCGACGCCATCGGGGCGCTGCCGCTGGCCGCCGTACGGGAGATGGAGGCGAACGACCTGCTCGACACCGAGACGCCCGGCCAGGTCGTCGACCGGCTCGGCCGCGACTCCTTCTCGCCGCGCCCGCTGGAGCTGAACACCTCGGGCGGCAAGCTGCTGGCGGTTCCGTCCGACGGGTGGGCGCAACTCCTCCTCTACCGCAAGGACCTGTTCGAGGCCGCGGGCCTCGAACCACCCGACACCTACGAACGGCTGCGGGCCGCAGCCGCCGAACTCAACAGCGACGGCGTCGCCGGCATCACCATGGCCATCGCGCCCAAGGACTCCTTCACCGCACAGAGCTTCGAGCACCTCGCGCTGGCCAACGGCTGCGAACTCGTCGACCCGGTGGGCGCGGTCGCGCTCGGCACGCCGGGCTGCGCGCAGGCGTTCGGGTTCTACGCCGATCTCATCACGAAGTACTCGGTGAAGGGCAAGCAGGACGTCGACTCGACCCGGGCGACCTACTTCGCGGGCAAGGCCGCGATGACGATCTGGTCGTCGTTCATCCTCGACGAACTGGCCGGGCTGCGGAACGATGTGCTCCCGTCGTGCGCGCGGTGCCGTACGGACCGGCAGTGGCTGGCCCGCAACACCGGGGTCGTCACCGCGCTGAAGGGGCCCGCGGGAAGCGCACCCGCGCAGTACGGCGAGATCGTCTCCTGGGCGATCACCCGCGACGCGGCGAAGGAGCCGACGGCGGCGTTCGTCTCCTATCTGATGAACGAGGGCTACGCCCGGTGGCTCGGCATGGCGCCGGAGGGCAAGTTCCCCACCCGCAAGGGGTTCGAGGAGCAGTGGAGCAAGCTGCCCGCCGGGGTGGACGCCAAGAAGCCACTGGCCGAGGTCTACCCGGCCGAGGTCCTCGACGCGCTGCGCGCCAGCCCCGGCACCTTCGCCCGCTGGGGCATCCCCCAGGGGCAGGGCAAACTCGTCGGCGCCATCATGGGCGAACTGCCGGTGCCCAAGGCGCTGAGCGGCATCGTGGACGGCTCGCTGACCCCGCAGGCGGCCGCCGAGCAGGCCAGGAGCGAGGTCGAGACCATCAAGCGCGGGATCCGCCGGTGAGGACCCTGCGTCAGCGCGAGTCCCGCGCGGGGCTCGCGCTCCTGTCCCCCACCCTGGTCGTCACCCTGGTCGTGGTGGTGCTGCCGCTGCTGTGGGCGGTGATGCTGGCCTTCCAGGACGTCCGCCTGATCGACATCAGGCGCAAGGGACTGCTCGGCGACTACACGCTGGACAACCTCTTCTACGTCGTCGGCGAGCCGGGGTTCTGGTCGTCGCTGGCCAACACCCTCGCCTACACCGTCGCCGGCACCGCGCTGTCGATCGCGATCGGGCTGGTCGCGGCGCTCGCGCTGCGGCGCCGCTTCCGGGGCCGCACCCTGGTCAGGGCCGCGATCCTGGTGCCGTACGTCGCGCCGGTGGTCGCCGCGGCGTTCCTGTGGGAGGTGATGCTGAACCCGCAGTTCGGCATCGTCAACACCTGGCTCGCCGAGCCCGTCGCCTTCCTCACCCAGGCCCGGGGCACCCTGCTCGGCGTCGAGGTGCCGGTGGCGCTGCTGACCGTCATCGCCTTCGAGGCATGGCGGTACTTCCCGTTCGCCTTCCTGTTCGTCCTCGCCCGGATCCAGGCCATGCCGGGCGAACTGGAGGAGGCGGCGATCGTGGACGGGGCCACGCCCAGCCAGCGGCTGCGGCACGTGATCATGCCGCAGTTGTGGCGGGTCGTCGCGCTGCTCGCGGTGCTGCGGTTCGTGTTCACCTTCACCAAGTTCGACGACGTCTACCTGCTGACCGGCGGCGGCGCGGGCACCGAGGTCGTGAGCGTGCGCGTCTACGACTTCCTGACCGCCCGCGACGACATCGGCGCCTCGGCCGCGCAGGCCGTGGTGATGGCGCTGGTCCTGGTCGTCTTCCTCGTGGTCTATCTGCGCTTCTTCGCCGGAGGTGAGCGTGAGCAGGGATAGGTTCGAACGGGCGCTGGTCGCCGTGCTGCGGCCGCTGGTGATCGCGGTGCTCTTCGCGGTCACCGCGTTCCCGTTCCTCTACATGGTGATGTTGTCGGTGCGCGACATCCAGGAACTGATCCTCGAACCGGGCTCGCTGTGGCCGCGCGTCTTCACCCTGGACACCTACGCGCGGGTGCTCGGCGAGCAGGGTTTCCTGAGCTTCATGGGCAACAGCGCCCTCGTCGCGGTGGCCTCCGTCGCGGTGACGCTGCTCATCTCGATCCCGGGCGCGTACGCCGTGGCCCGGCTGCGCTTCTTCGGGCGCAGGCAGGTGCACTTCCTGTTCCTCGCCGTCTACCTGTTCCCCGCGATCGTGCTCGCGATCCCGCTGTTCGTGCTGTTCACGATGATGGGGTTGCGCGGCTCGATGATCGGGCTGATCCTCGTCTACATCGCACAGACGGTGCCGGTGACCGTGTACATGCTGCGCAACTACTTCGAGACCGTGCCGGTCGGCGTCGAGGAGGCGGCCGCCATCGACGGATGCGGCAGGGTGGAGACGATCTGGCGGGTCGTGCTGCCGCTGTCGAAGCCCGCCCTGATGGCGACCGGCCTGTACGCCTTCATGATCGCCTGGAACGAGTTCCTGTTCGCGCTGCTCTTCCTCGTCGAGCGGCGGGAAAGCTGGACGGTCTCACTCGGACTGTCTCAGCTGGCGGGCAGTATCGAGATCCCCACCACCGTTCTCATGGCAGGATCGGTGGTTCTGACACTGCCCATCGTGATCGTCTTCTTCGCCGGCGAACGTCTGCTGACCGAGGGACTCACAGCAGGAGCGGAGAAGGGATAACCATGCTGACGGCAGGGCACGTCCTTCAGCTGATCAGGAATGGCACCTGCCGCACGCGCAAAGACCTCATCGAGTTCACGGGGCTGTCCAGGTCCACGATCACCGACCGGGTGGACCGGCTGATCGAGGCCGGATACATCCACGAGTCCGGCGTGGCCAGCTCCGGGGGCGGGCGGCCGCCCTCGGTGCTCGACGTCGACGCCACCAGCCGCCTGGTCCTGGTCGCCGACCTCGGCGCCAGCCATGCCCGGGTGGCGCTGACCGACCTCGCCGCCCGGCCGCTGGCCGAGGAGTCCCGGGCGATGCGCATCGAACTCGGCCCCGACGCGGTCCTGTCCTGGGTACGGCAGGCGTTCCGGCGGCTGCTCGACCGCGCCGGGCGCGACCCGGAGCAGGTGTGCGGCATCGGCCTCGACCTGCCGGGCTCGGTCGACCACGCCTCGGGCACGGTGCTGCGCTCGTTCCTGATGCCGGGCTGGAACGGCCACCCGGTCAGGGAGGCCGTCGGTGCCGGGTTCGAGGTGCCGATCCTGGTCGAGAACGACGCCAAGGCGATGGCGCTCGGCGAGTGGTGGTCGCACTGGCGCCGCAGCCGCTCGCTGCTGCTGGTCAAGGTCTCGACCGGCATCGGCGCCGGGATCGTCATCGACGGCCGCATCTACCGAGGCGTCGAGGAGGCGGCGGGGAACATTGGCCACGTACGGCTGAGCGAGACCGACGACCGGGTATGCACGTGCGGTTCACGGGGTTGCGTCGCATCGCTGGCCAGCGGCTTCGCGGTCGCCTCCGACCTCGGCCGCCCGGCCAGCCGCGACGTGGTACGGCTGGTCCACGCGGGCGACCCGACGGCCATCGCCCGCACCCAGGAGGCCGGCCGTACGCTCGGGGTGGTGCTGGCCACGGCGGTCAGCCTGCTCAACCCGGGGGTGCTGGTGCTGGCGGGCGACATGGCCGAGACCCGCGAGCACTATCTGACCGGCATCAGGGAGAGCGTCTACCGCCGCAGCCTGCCGTACACGACCCGCAATCTGGACATCGTGACGACCGCGCTGGGCGAGCAGGCGGGCATCGTGGGCACGGCGGTGCTGGTGATGGAGCACGTACTGTCCCCGTCGGTGGTCGACGCCGCGCTCGACGTCGCCGGGCCGGCTCCGCAGCGGCGGTGACCGGGGCTGCGATCGCCCGAGCCGACTCGTGGCCGTGGCTCACCCGGGCGGGGTGTCGGTGAGCGACCGCGTCAGCTCGGCTGGGGCGGTGATCAGGGAGGGGCCGTACCAGGTGAGCAGCCGACCGCTGACCAGGGCGCAGCGCAGGCCGGGAAAGCACTCGGGACCGTCCGCCGAGGAGAACGCGTACGGCTCGTCCGGCAGCACCACGAGGTCCGGATCGCGGTCCACGAGTTCGGGCAGGGGGATCTTGGGGTAGCGCTCCGGGTGATGGGCGTACAGATTGTCGACACCGAGGCGGCGCAGCACGTCGCCGGCGAAGGTGTCCCTGCCGACCACCATCCAGGGCCGGCGCCAGATCGGGACGACGGCCGTACGGCGCACGGCCGGTTCCGGGAGGTCCCAGGCGCGCTCGGCGGCGTCGAGCCAGGCGGGCCGCTCCACCCGGCAGGCATGCTCGAACATGCGGGCCAGCGACGTGAACGCCTCCTCCACCGTGCGGATCCGCGTCACCCAGACGGCCAGACCGGCGGCACGCAGGGCGGCGAGGTCCTGGGCGCGGTTCTCCTCGAAGTTGGCGAGCACGACGTCGGGGCGCAGCGCGGCAACGGCGGCGAGGTCGGGGTTCTTGGTGCCGCGCACCCTGGCGACGTCGAGATCGGCCGGGTGGGAGCACCAGTCGGTGGCGCCGACGAGGGCTTCGGGGACCGTGGCGGCGACCGACTCGGTGAGCGACGGGACCAGCGACACGATCCGGCCCACCCGGGCGGGCACCGGAGCGTAGTATCCGGTGTCATCGGACATGGCGTCCCGCCTCTCTCCTGCGAATTATTGCGGATCTTTCGCCGGACTGGATGATATGTACGTAGTATTCGGTTGAGTGGCGGACTTCTCGTGAGCGGGGGAACGTCTGTTGGACATTTGGGGATCGGCGGGCTTTGATCCGAATACGCCGAACGTCGCCCGACTCTATGACTATTACCTGGGTGGCAAGGATCATTTTCCCGCAGATCGCCTGGCGGCCGAGGAGATTCTGCGGGTGGCTCCGGAAGTACGGGCGGCGGCCCGCGCCAACCGGGCGTTTCTCGGCCGGGCCGTCCGCTATCTGGCCGACCGGGGGATACGGCAGTTCCTCGACATCGGCGCGGGCCTGCCGAGCTGGGGGAACGTCCATGAGATCGCGGGTTCGGGGAGCCGCGTCGCGTATGTGGACAACGATCCGGTGGTGCTGGTGCACGGGCGGGCGATGCTGGCCCGGGATAACGACATCACCGTCATTCCCGGCGACCTGCGCGAGCCCCATCAGATACTGAAAAACCGGCATCTGGGGATCGATTTTTCCGAACCCGTCGGCGTCCTGCTGGTGGCGGTCATGCATTACGTCGCCGAGGCCGACGACCCGGCGCGGATCATGACGGCGCTGCGCGAGGCGCTGCCGCCGGGCAGCTTTCTCGTGATGTCCCACGGCACCAGCGACGCGCGCCGAGCCGCCGTCGCCAAGGCCGGCGAGGTGTACTCCTCGGCCTCGGCCTCGATAACCCTGCGCAGCCGTACGGAGATCGAAGCGTTGTTCACCGGTTTCGACCTCGTCCCGCCCGGCCTGGTCTGGCTGCCGGAGTGGCAGCCAGACCAGACGAGCGGCCTCGACTTCCCCGAATCGGCGGCCGACGCGCTGCTGCTGTGCGGCGTCGGACGCCTGGGGGCTACTTGAGGACGGCCAGAGCGGCGTCGTAGTCGGGCTCCTGGGTGATCTCCGGCACCAGCTCGGAGTGGATCACCTTGTTCTCGCCGTCGAGCACGACCACCGCGCGGGCGGCGAGACCGGCCAGCGGGCCCGACTCCATCGCGACGCCGTAGTCGGCGAGGAACTCGCGGCCGCGCATGAGCGACAGCGTGACCACCTTCTCCAGGTTCTCGGTGCCGCAGAAGCGGCCCTGCGCGAACGGCAGGTCGGCGGAGACGCACAGGACCACGGCCTCGGGGTGCTCGGCGGCGACCTCGTTGAAGCGGCGGACCGAGGCGGCGCACACTCCCGTGTCGACGCTCGGGAAGATGTTGAGCACCTTGGTCTTGCCGTCGAAGTCGGCCAGCGAGACGTCCGACAGGTCCTTGCCGACCAGGTGGAAGCCCGGCGCGGTGTCGCCGACCTGGGGGAAGGAGCCGCCCACGGTGATGGGGGTGCCCCGGAAAGTGACGGACATGAGAAGCCTCCAGTTGGTTTCGCTACCAGCAGGCGATCCTATGCCGCCCCCGCTAGACGTTGCGGCGGTACTGCCCGCCCGCTTCGAACAGCGCCTCGGTGATCTGGCCGAGCGAGCACACGCGGGCGGCGTCCATGAGGACTTCGAAGGCGTTGCCGTCGGACATGGCCACCTCGCGCAGCCGGGCCAGAGCCGCGGGGGCCTCCGAGCGGTGGCGCTCGTGGAAAGCGTACAGACGGTCGAGCTGGGAGCGCTTCTCCTCCGCTGTGCCCCTGGCCAGTTCCAGCTTGCGCGGGGGCTCGGCCTCCTCCCGTGCGGCGGAGCGGAAGGTGTTGACACCGATGATCGGCAGTGAGCCGTCGTGCTTCCTGGTCTCGTACAGCATGGACTCGTCCTGGATGCGGCCGCGCTGGTAGCCGGTCTCCATCGCGCCGAGCACCCCGCCCCGGTCGGACAGCCGCTCGAACTCCTTCAGCACCGCCTCCTCCACCAGGTCGGTGAGCTCGTCGATGACGAACGCGCCCTGCAACGGGTTCTCGTTGCGGGCCAGCCCCCACTCGCGGTTGATGATCAACTGGATGGCCATCGCGCGCCGGACCGATTCGGCGCTCGGGGTCGTCACCGCCTCGTCGTAGGCGTTGGTGTGCAGGCTGTTGCAGTTGTCGTAGACGGCGATCAGCGCCTGCAGCGTGGTGCGGATGTCGTTGAAGTTCATCTCCTGGGCGTGCAGCGAGCGGCCCGAGGTCTGGATGTGGTACTTGAGCTTCTGGGAGCGTTCGCCGGCGCCGTACCTCTCGCGCATCGCCACCGCCCAGATGCGCCGGGCCACGCGCCCGAGGACGGAGTACTCGGGGTCCATGCCGTTGGAGAAGAAGAACGACAGGTTCGGGGCGAAGTCGTCGATCCGCATTCCGCGCGCGAGGTACGCCTCGACGTAGGTGAAGCCGTTGGCCAGCGTGAACGCGAGCTGGCTGATCGGGTTCGCCCCGGCCTCCGCGATGTGGTACCCGGAGATCGAGACCGAGTAGAAGTTGCGCACACCGTTCCGGATGAACCATTCCTGGACGTCGGCCATCATGCGCAGCGAGAACTCGGTGGAGAAGATGCAGGTGTTCTGCCCCTGGTCCTCCTTGAGGATGTCCGCCTGTACGGTCCCCCGCACGGTCGCCAGCGTGCGGGCGCGCAGTTCGCGTTCTTCCCCCTCGTCGGGCAGGCGGCCGTGCTCGGCCTGGAAGGCGGTCACGGCCTGGTCGAGGGCGGCGTTGAGGAAGTAGGCCAGGATGGTCGGGGCCGGGCCGTTGATCGTCATGGAGACCGAGGTGCTGGGCGCGGCGAGGTCGAAGCCGTCGTAGAGCGCCTTCATGTCGTCCAGGGTGGCGATGGAGACCCCGCTGGTGCCGACCTTCCCGTAGATGTCGGGGCGCAGGTCGGGGTCGTGGCCGTACAACGTCACCGAGTCGAAGGCCGTGGACAGCCGGGTCGCGGGCTGACCCTCCGACAGCAGCTTGAAGCGGCGGTTGGTGCGGAACGGGTCGCCCTCCCCGGCGAACATCCGGGTCGGGTCCTCGTCGTCGCGCTTGAACGGGAAGACCCCTGCCGTGAAGGGGAACCTGCCGGGCAGGTTCTCGCTGCGCAGGAACCGCAGCAGGTCGCCGTGGTCCGCAGACCTCGGCAGCGCGACTCGCGGGATGCGGCTGCCCGACAGCGTCTCGCGCCACAGCGGGGTGTGCAGTTCCTTGTCGCGGATCTTCACCACCAGTTCGTCGGCCTGGTAGGCGGCCTTGGTCGCGGGCCAGTCGGCGAGCAGGGCGGTGCTTTCCTCGCTCAGCTCGGCCTCGGCACGCTCGCGCAGCCGCCGTACCTCTGCCTTGTCGTCGAGCAGGTCCTCGACGGCGGCCAGTTGCTGACGGCGGCGGGCCGTCCCGGCCTGTGCGAGCGTCTCCGTGTGGTAGCCGCGGACGGTGTCGGCGATCTCGGCCAGGTAGCGCACCCGGGCGGGCGGCACGATGGCGGCGGAGGTGCGCGAGGTGCGGCCCTCCACCTGCGGCAGCAGTCCGGGTTGGGCCTGGAGTCCCTTGTCCACCAGGAGCTCCTTGACGTGGTGGTAGAGCGCGGTGACCCCGGCGTCGCTGTAGCGGGCCGCGATCGTGCCGAAGACCGGCATGTCCTCGGGACGCGCGCCGAACGCCTCGCGGTTGCGCACCAGTTGGCGGCGCACGTCGCGCAGCGCGTCCTCGGCGCCGCGCCGCTCGTACTTGTTGATCACCGCGGCCTCGGCGAAGTCCAGCATGTCGATCTTCTCAAGCTGGGAGGCGGCGCCGAACTCCGGCGTCATGACGTAGACCGGGACGTCGACGTGGGGGACGATTCCGGCATCGCCCTGGCCGATGCCCGGGGTCTCCACGATGACCAGGTCGTAGCCCGCCGCGCGGCAGGCGGTGATCACGTCGTCGAGGCGGGCGGGCACCTCGGCCGCGGCTCCCCTAGTGGCCAGGGAGCGGAAGTAGGTCTGGGCGCCGAGGCTGTTCATGCGGATGCGGTCGCCGAGCAGCGCGCCGCCGCCCCTGCGCCGGGTGGGGTCGATGGCGATGACGGCGATGCGCAACTTGTCGTCGTTGTCCACCCGGAACCTGCGGACCAGTTCGTCGGTGAGGGAGGACTTGCCGGATCCGCCGGTGCCGGTGACGCCCAGGACGGGGGCACTGCGCCCGGCCGCGCGCAGGCCGTCCAGCAGGGCGGCGGGGGCGCGCTCGCTCTCGATCAGGGTGATGGCCCGCGCCAGGGCCGCGTCGTCGCCGGACAGCACCGCCTCCACCTCGGGGATGCCGCCGAGTTCGACGTCGCACTCCTCGATCAGCTTGTTGATCATGCCGGGGAGGCCGAGGCGCTGGCCGTCCTCCGGGGAGAAGATGCGGGTGACGCCCCGGGAGTGGAGCAGGTCGATCTCGTCCTGGACGATGACGCCGCCGCCACCGCCGTACACCTTGACGTGCGGGGCGCCGCGTTCCTTGAGGAGGTCCACCAGGTAGGTGAAGTACTCCACGTGGCCGCCCTGGTAGGAGCTGATCGCGATGCCCTGGACGTCCTCCTGGATGGCCGCGGTGACGATCTCGTCCACCGAGCGGTTGTGGCCGAGGTGGATGACCTCGGCGCCTTGTGACTGCAGGATGCGCCGCATGATGTTGATCGCGGCGTCGTGGCCGTCGAACAGCGCGGCCGCAGTCACGAAGCGGACAGGGTGAACCGGGACGTGCACGCAGATCACTCCTTTGTAAGGACTCACCTACCAAAGTACTAGGACGTCCTACTAAATGCCCAGAGTGGAGCCGTCCTTTTGCCGATACTCTTGATGTCCTAGGACAAACGGATGGACATGAGGCCGATCAGGGGACGACGGCCGGCGCAGATCGCGAACACCGCCTCGACACTCCCCCCGGGAAAGGACCTTCTGTCATGTTCACCGGCCTCAGCGCCTTCCCGCTCACTCCCACCACCGAGTCCGGCATCGACGATCGTGCCTACGCGGGGCTCGTCGCCCGCCTGGCCCGGGCCGGGGTGGACTCCATCGGGGCGCTCGGCTCGACCGGCGGCTATGCCTATCTGTCCCGCGAGCAGCGCGCCCAAGTGGCGCGGGTCGCCGTCGACGCGGCGGACGGGACGCCGGTCATGGTGGGAATCGGGGCGCTGCGCACCGCACAGGTCCTCGCGCTCGCCGAGGATGCCCAACAGGCGGGCGCGTCGGCGGTGCTGCTGGCTCCGATGACGTACCAGCCGCTCGCCGAGGACGAGGTGTTCGGCCTGTACGAGGACGTCACCCGGGAGCTTTCGGTGCCGTTGTGCGTCTACGACAACCCGGGCACCACCCACGTGCACTTCACCGACGAACTCCACGCCCGCATCGCCCGGCTGCCACAGGTCGCCTCCATCAAGATCCCGCCGGTCCCTGCGGATCCGGCCGCTGCCCGGACGCGTGTGGCGACGTTGCGGACGCAGATCCCGGCGACGGTCACCATCGGCGTCAGCGGCGACTGGACGGCGGCGACCGGGCTGAACGCCGGATGCGACTCCTGGTACTCGGTGGTCGGCGGCCTGTTTCCCGATGTCGCGCTCGCCCTCACCCGCGCGGCCCAGCGCGGCGACACGGCCGAGGCCGTGGCCGCGTCCGACCGGTTGGAACCGTTGTGGCAGTTGTTCAGGCAGTACGGCAGCTTGCGAGTGATGTCCGCCGCCGCGTCCCACCTGGGACTCACCGGCGAACCGAACCTCCCCCTGCCCTTGCACGGCCTCAGCCCCGACGCCCGCCATGGCCTCATCACCGTCCTCACCACCCTGGGCCTCGCTTCCTGATTCACCGCCCTTGCCACCCTGGGCCCCGGTTCCCGACTCACCGCCCCTGCCACCCTGGGCCCCGGTTCCTGATTCACCGCCCCTACCACCCTGGGCCCCGGTTCCCGACTCACCGCCCCTGCCACCCTGGGCCCCGGTTCCTGATTCACCGCCCCTACCACCCTGGGCCCCGGTTCCTGATTCACCGCCCTTGCCAGCTTGCGCCTCGGCTCCTGACTCACCGCCCCTACCACCCCGGGCCTCGCTTCCCGTGACGACCCGCCGCGTGACGCAGGCCCCCCTTTTCGCGGATGTGCCCATCGCGGGCCCGCCATCCACCGTGTGCCCGGCCACTGCCCGCCAAGCTCGCACGAGCTGCGCACGTGGCCTTGGGGCCTCGCTGGGGGGCGCCGCTGGGCTTGGCGGGTGCTTCGGGAGTGGTCTACGAGGCTCGGTCGAAGGGATCGGGTGCCCCGCCTTCGTACGGTTCACGGCCGGCCGAAGGGATCGGATCGGGACCTGTCGGCACCAGATGGCGGATCTCCGAGCGAGCCGGCCCTTCAGGTTGATCAGCGGAGCCGGCCGGCATGGCCGCGTTCACTCGTTGTCTGGCCCGTTCCGCTCTGGCCTTCGCCTTCGCCTCGGCTCTCCGACGCGCCTCCTGTCGGGCGTGGGCGTCTCTGGCGCGGCGTTCGGCTTCGCTCGGGTGACCGTACCGGCTGAGTGGTGAGCCCGGGTCGGGCGAGCCGAAGAAGGCGTCGAGGCGCTCTTCGAGCCCGGCCTTCGGCTCGTGGCGGCGGCTGCCGCGCGGGTGGGAGACATCGTCATGGGCGGCGGCTCGGCGGGCGGCCCTGCGGTGAGGGACGGGTTCGCCGTCGGACCAGCTGACTCCGGCAGCGGAGGAGACCAGGCCGATGTCGGTATCGCCGTAATCGGTGCTCGCACGGCGCCGAGCGGCTCTGGGGTTGTCGGCCCGAGGGCTGGGCCGGGCGATCGTGACCGTCGAGGTGTCCTTGCCGAAGAGGGCGCGGAGGCCGCGCCGGTGGGTGCCGCGGCGGCGACCGGCCAGCCGAATGGAGATGACCACGGTGGCTAACACCATGGCGGCGAGTAATGCCTGGGGTGTCCCGAGTACGTCGAGCGGTGAACCTCGGTCGGCGGCGACCTCGGTGCGGGGGCTCAGGCTCGGAGCGGATATCACCGGCTGTTCGGTGGGGCGGGCCTGACTTTGTTGCGCGAGTTTCTGCTTCACGACGCGCGGGAGACCGTACCCGACGACTTTCTCCGTGTCGCGGAATTTCCGCTTGAGCCACACCTTGTCGACGTTCGCCTCGATCGTTCGGATCTTCTTGCCGTCGACCTTCTCCACGATGCCCACATGGTCGATGCCCTTGTAGCTCTTGCCGCCGCCCCAGTCGTAGAAGACGAGTGCGCCCGGTTCCGGCTTGTCGGACCAGGCGCCCTGCTTGATGAACCAGGCGGCATGGGACGGTGTCCAGGCGAACTGCCCGACGTACTCTCCTACACCCGCCTTGTCCGCCGCCCATGCGATGAACATGTCGCACCAGGGCGCATTGCGATACTGGGGATCCTGGAGGCGTTCCGCATACCACTTGCCGAACTTGGTGAACTGGCCACTCTTTTCCCGGTAGCCGAGCTCCGGGCGTACTTCAGCAAGAAGATCTCGTGCGATCGGGTCCAGGATGACTCCTCCCAGATAACCGGCGGATCACGATGGACTGCAGTAGCACCAAACCCATCACACTCCACACATCACGAGGTTGTCCATTAAAGAGCCGAAAATCCGTCCTTGTTACTCCAGTGACCCGCGTCAACCTATTTCCGATTCACCCGCTGTCGTGCTCGAAAAGGGCCACGTCGTACGAACTGGAGCTTGAAAGCTCCCGGCCTGAGATCCTCGGCTTCCCGGGACGCCCGGTCCTCGTCAGGAACCGGCGCCGACACGGTAGATCGTCGCCTCGCCCTCCCCAGGCGGCACGACGTCGGCCACGATGACGGTCACGTTGTCGGGCGACCCGCCCTGGTTCGCCAGATCGATGAGCCGCTGCACGGCGACCGCAGGGTCGATCACCGTCGACAGCACCTCGTGCAGGATCTCCGGGCCGAGCACACCGGTCAGGCCGTCCGAACAGAACAGGTAGCGATCACCCTGGTCGGCCTCGCGCAAGGACATGTCGGGCTCTGCGCGGCCCTCGGTGCCGAGCACTCGCAGCACCATCGAGCGGCGTGGGTGAACAGCCGCTTGGTCCTCGGTTATGCGGCCTTCATCCACCATTGACTGCACTAGGGTGTGGTCCTTGGTGATCTGGTACAGAGCACCATCGCGAAGCAGGTATCCGCGGGAGTCGCCAAGATGAGCCAGCGCGAAGCGGTTGCCGTCCCACAGTGTGGCGGTCACCGTGGTGCCCATCCCCCTGCGCGCGGGATCGAGGTCGGCCAGCTCGGAAAGCCTGCGCGCCGCCTCGTGCACCGCGCCCTCCAGCGCCGCCTCAAGGTCGCAGCCCGCCTCGGGAAGCGAGACGTCCAGCTCCCGCATCACCGCGATCGCGGCCGAGCTCGCCAGCTCGCCCGCCGCGTGTCCGCCCATGCCATCCGCAACCACGAGCAGACGGCCGCTCGCGTAGCCCGCATCCTCGTTCTGCTCTCTGCGACGGCCGACATCTGATCCGGCGGCATAGCGGATGTTCTGCTTCATGGCATGCAGTAAATCATTGGTTGAAAGACTTCACAAGCAGATGCGCTGAAGACTCGTGTGAACTACTGTGACCCTCATGAGCCACGACCCCACCGTCAACGCCGGGGACATCGCCCGGCTCGCCGGTGTCGGGCGTGCCGCGGTGAGCAACTGGCGCCGCCGCCACGACGACTTCCCCACGCCGGTCGGCGGCACCGCCAGCCAGCCTCTCTTCCTCCTTCACGAGGTCGAAGACTGGCTGCGACGCTACGGGAAGTCCTACCAGGTGTCACTCGCCGACCGGGTGTGGCAACGCCTGAAGGCGGCCGGAGATTTGCGTCTGGGCGACCTCGTGGCCGAGGCCGGCGCCCTCCTTTCCAGCAGGCTCCCCGCTCCTCGGCAGGCCGTCCCCGATGCACCTGGTCTCGCCCTGCGCTCCGCAGGAGACGACACGCCTCGACCCGGCGGGTCCCCACCCGCCGACCCTGGCTCGGCCCGTCACCTCGGCGGTACGGCGCTGCCACCGGAACAGCAGGCGTCCGAGACGTCGACACCCGCTGAGACGTCGCCGTCCCCTGCGCATGACTCGCCGCCCGGCCAGGCCGTCCATCCTGTGGTGGCGGCCGACGGCGTGGTTTCGGGGAAGGGCGCCGGGGACGTCCATGGATCGGTCCCGTCCGGCGCGGGCACCGAGAAGGGCTCTCGGCCCCAGACGACCGAACACGGATCCGGCGACCCGGAGACCGGTCGGAATGCGAGTACGGCAGACCAGGCCGACGCGAGCGTGGCACTCCGAAGGGGTACGCCGAAGCGATCCGGCACCGCAGAGCAGACGGACACCCCAGGCCAGGACGACGCGACGGACACACCGGACCATATCGACACCCCAAGCCAGGACGACGTCGCAAGCCCAAGCGACGGCGTGGGCCAAGGCGGCGCCACGAGCCCGAGCGGCGGCGCGAGCCAGGGCGGCGTCGCAAACCAGGACGGCGCCACGAGCCAGGGCAGTGTCGCGAGCCAGAGCGGCGGCGCGAGCCCGAGCGGCGGACCAGATGAGACGGACATGGCGGGTCGAGGCGGCGAGCCTGGCCGGGCAGACGTGGCGGGCCACGATGTAAGGCGCGACCGGACGGATGTAGCGGGTCAGGGTGGAAAGCCCGACCAGACGGACACGACAGGTCAGAACGGATCAGTTGGCCAGGCAGGCGCGGCGGGGCCGCCGGTCGTCGCCGTACCGCTCGCAGGGGGATCGGCGGCCGAGGCGTCCGTTGACGTGCTGTTCGCCGCAGCTGCTGCCAGTGTGGTCACCGGCGTGCGTGTCGGTCCTGTGGGGGCCGCGGTCGGTTCGGGTGCGGGGCTGCGGGACGCTGTCAGGTCCGGGGAGAGCCTGCTGGAAGCCTCTCTGGCGGAGATGATCGTCGAGTGGGCCGACAAGGACGGCGCCGCCGCGGCGTACGACTTCCTGTGTGAGCGCTATCTGGAGGCCCACTCCAGGCAGCTCTCGGTGACGCGTTCCGATGTCGCGGAGTTGATGGTGCGCCTCGCTGTGCCGAACGGGGGGACCGTCCTCGATCCTGCCTGTGGGGTGGGAACGCTCCTTCTCGCGAGCGCCAGGGCACACGCACATGACGACCTCCACCACGACGCGACGACCTCACCGCCTGTCTCCAGCGGTGCGGAGGCAGATGATGAAGCCTCCTCACCGCCTGTCCCCGACGGTGCGGAGGGTGATGGAGCCGGCGCAAGTGGCCGCGCCGCCCTTGGCGATGCCACGGGGACGGCAGGCGACGTGCATGCGGGTGGCGCACGAGCCGATGAGAGCGCGGACGCACAGGGCCGTTATCGGCCCGGTGAGGGCAGCGGGTCACCGGATCCACGGCGGGATCACGAAGCCGGTCGACTCCATGGAGCTGGTGAAGACGGCAGTTCTCGCGGAGGGGCAGGCTCGGGAGCTCTCGGCCTGAGTGGAGGTGGCGGTTCGAAGGATGCCGTCACGTCGCGGATCGCTCCCGGCCACGCTGCGAGCGGTGACGCGGACAGCGCCGCCGGTGCGGTCAACGGCGATGGCCAGGGCGGCGGGCGAGGTACTGCCGGGTATGAGCAGGTCGGTGCAGGACATGGCACGACCGGCTCGAACGCCGACATCGGCTCAGGTCCAGGCGCGAGTGCCGCGCCGAATGCGCATGCCGGCGACAAGCCGCACGCGCACGCTGGAGACGACACTCGCACGGGCGGAGACACAGGAGACAGAGACGCGGCCTCGTCAGCAGTCGACGCGAGTTCAGGCATGGGCACGGGCACGCACGGGGGCCTAGGCACGGGCGGGAGCACAAGGGCGGGCGGACACACAAGGACGACCGCAGGCGCGGGCGGCAGTGTCGAGGGAAGTGCGCCTACGGGTGCGGGAGCCGATGTGGCCGCAGGAACAGGTGTGGGCGGGGATACGGACACCGGGGTCGGCCCGGATGGCAGATCTGGTGGTGTCGGCGGCTGGGGGAAGGCTGCGGGGGGTGGGTCGGGAGACCCTTCGGAGTCGGGAGACCCTACGGGGTCAGCAGACCCTTCGGGACCGGGGAACCCCTCGGAATCGGGAGACCCTTCGAGGTCGGGGGTCGGGTTGGGGGTGGGTGATGCGACGGATCGTGTTGGTGCGGGCAGGTGGCATGCGGGTGTGCGGGTGCTGGGGCAGGATCTCAGTGAGTCGTCAGCGCTGATCGCCGCGGCGCGGTTGCGGATTCGCGGGGTCAAGGCCGTCATAGCCAGCGGCGACTCCATGCGGCAGGACGGGTTCGCCGGAACCAAGGTGGACGCGGTCGTGTGTGATCCGCCGTTCAACGAGCGGGCCTGGGGATACGAGGAGCTGACGGGCGACCCGCGGTGGGAGTACGGGCTGCCGCCGCGAGGGGAGTCCGAACTGGCCTGGGTTCAGCACTGTCTCACCCACGCGCGGCCTGGAGGCATGGTGGCCGTGCTGATGCCCCCGGCCGCCGCCAGCCGGAAGCCGGGGCGTCGGATCAGGGCCAATCTGCTGCGCGCCGGTGCGCTTCGCGCGGTGATCGCGTTGCCGGGGTCCGATCTGTGGTTGCTGCGCCGCCCCGTGGCGGGTGAACGGCCACCCGCCGACGTGCTGATCCTGGACGCGAGCGAGGACCTGTCGATCGTCGAGCCCGCCTGGCGGGCGCATCTCGCGGGGACGTCGGAGCAGGCGGTACGCATCATCGACCTGTTCGCCGACGAGATCGACATGACGCCTGCGCGCCATCGTCGCAGCCAGGATCTCGGGCGGGCGTTCGTGGAGGCGCGGGAGCGGTTCCTGGCGGCGTCTGCCGTACCGCCGGATCTGCAGGTTCTGGAGCGGCCGCCGGACCTGCCTGTCACCACGCTCGGCGATTTGATCAAAGAGGGTCTGGTGACGGCGCTGCAGGCGCCGCCCAAGATGGCGGTCTCCGGAGGTGAGCTGCCGGTGCTGACGGCCGAGGACGTGGCCTCGGGCGCGCGGCCGTCGGCGCGGACCGCCCGGACCAAAGGGCTGGTGCGGGTGGAGGCCGGTGACGTGGTGGCCTCGTACTCCAGCATTCGGGTGATGTCCGGGTCGGCCGGGGTGCTGGGGCCGCATCTGACCTTGTACCGGGTGGATGCGCGGCGGGTCGATCCGCATTTCCTGGCCGGTTTTCTGCGAGGCGCCGGGGGGCGGACGACGACGGGGTCCAGCCGCTTCGACGCGCGCCGCACGCGACTGCCGCGCATCCCGTTGAAGGAGCAGAGGGTGTACGGCGCGGCGTTCCGGCAACTGGCGGCGATGGAGGATGCGCTCCGGGAGACCACGGTGCTCGGGCAGACCTTGATCCAACTCGGGCTCGACGGCCTGATCGACGGTCATCTACGCCCGATCGACGGTCAGGACGCGACGGAGGATTCCTGACCCGGCACGACAGGCCGGGCCGTGCTGATCGGGCCGCTGACTCGGCGGAAGCCACCGTCCGGCTCGGGTCACCACGCGTTTCGCAGGAGGGAGCGGCCGTCCGTGCGTTCGGTGAGTCGCTCCCGCCAGGTGTCGTCGTCGCCGGTGCGGTGCCGAGGTTCTGAGCGGTGCCCGGCTTGGGCGGGGTGCAGGTGATCGATGGTTATGGATGGGGTGGAAAGAGCTAGAAGGTCTGTCCGTAAAAGAGGTGAAAGTGGCAGACCCCCTTAGGTGTGGTGAAGGGTGGTGTGCACAGGAGGAGCGCTTCTGGAGGGTGATCACCAGTCACACGAACGGTGTAGTTTTTCCGGAAGAGCTGCTGGGAGGGGCGAATGGTCATCGGCGACCGATACGAGCTCGAAGACCTCCCGCTCGGCCAGGGCGGCATGGGCGCCGTCTACGGCGGGCACGATCGGCACCTCGACCGCAGGGTGGCGGTGAAACTTCTGCATCTGCGCGGGCTCGGCTCGCCGGATGAGGAGTTGGAGCGCAGGTTCGTCCGCGAGGCGCGGATTCTGGCCCGGCTGGAGCATCCGGGGGCGCCCGTGCTCTATGACTTCGGTACGCATGAGCACCGGCTGTTCCAGGTGATGCAGTTCATCGAGGGCGTCACGGTGGCCGACGTGGTGAGCGAGCACGGGCCGCTGCCGGTGCCGTGGGCGGCGGCGATCACGGCGCAGGCGGCGGCGGTGCTGTCGGCCGCCCACGAGGTCGGCATCTGCCACCGCGATCTCAAGCCGACCAATCTCATGCTCTGCCCCGACGGCAGTGTGAAGGTGCTGGATTTCGGGCTGGCGATGTTGCGCGATGCCGATGTCACGCAGTTCACCAGGATCGGCCAGATTCTGGGCACGCCCGCGTACATGGCTCCTGAGCAGATACAGCGAGGGCTGGCGGATCCGCGTAGTGATCTCTACTCGCTGGGGTGCGTGCTGCACGAGATGCTGACCGGCCGACAGTTGTTCACCGGGCCGACCGACTACGTGGTCTTCGAGAAGCAGGTCAAGGAGGAGCCGCCGACGATACCCGGCCTGCCTGCGGAGCTGGCCGGGTTGTTGCGGGCGCTGCTGGAGAAACGGCCGGAGCATCGGCCGCCCGATGCGGTGGAGATGTACAAGCGGTTGGCCCCGCTCGCTGTTGATCTGCCGATTCTGCCGGGGTTTCTGACGGTGGCGCCGAGCCCGGGGCGGATGTACGCCCGGATGGTCGGCCGGGTCCTCAACCCCTGACGACCGCCCCCGTCCCCAGGTAGTCGTCCCCAACCCCTGACGACCGACCTTATCCAGAGACTCGACTTGGGTGGTCGGTCGCTGAAGCCGGGTCCGCGCGCAGCGCAGTGACCGACGGGGGGTGATCACCGAATGTCTCAATATTGTCGATCGCGCCCATGCAACCCACCCCCATCCCGCCTGCCGATACCCAGACGACCTGCATAAACGTATGGTGGAACTGTTCGCAGCGGCATCGGCACAGCGCCCTGTTCCCCTGCACCACCCCGCCCATCCAGAGATCAACTTCTCATTTGACCTGTAGATTCCTCTCGTGATGAAACGTCCCACTCTGGAGGCGGTCGCCGCGTATGCGGGTGTTTCCCGCGCCACCGTCTCCAGGGTCGTCAACGGGCAGACGACGGTGGCGCCGAAAATCCGCGACACCGTCTTACGCGCCATAGACGACCTCGGGTACGTTCCCAACCCGGCCGCCCGCAGTCTCGTCACCCAGCGAACCGACTCGATCGCCCTCGTCGTCTCCGAATCGCCCACCCGCGTCTTCTCCGACGACCCGCTGTTCTCCACGGTGATCCGTACCGCGAGCATGGCGTTGGAGGCGGCGGACCGGCAGGTGGTGCTGATGCTGGCCGGATCCGCGCGCAGCCACGCGCGGGTCGAGCGCTACATCGCGGGCGGTCATGTGGACGGCGTCATGCTGATCTCCATGCACGGCGCCGACCCGTTGCCGACCGCGCTGTCCCGGCTGCGCGTCCCCGTGGTCTCGTACGGTCGCCCGCCCGTCCCGGCGAACCTCCCGTACGTCGACAACGACAACGTCGGCGGCGCCGAGGCGGCGGTGCGGCACCTGCTGGGCGCGGGACGGCGCCGGATCGCCACGATCGCCGGTCCGCAGGACATGGTCGGCGGCCAGGACCGTCTGGCGGGTTACCGGAACGCGTTGCGTGACGGAGACGGCCGCCCGTCGGTGGCGGTCGGCGACTTCACCCGTGAATCCGGCGCGACGGCGATGCGGCGGTTGCTGGCCGCCGATCCGGGGCTGGACGCGGTCTTCGCCGCCAACGACCTGATGGCCATGGGTGCGCTGCGGTCGCTGCGCCAGTCGGGACGGCGGGTCCCCGACGACGTCGCGGTGATCGGCTTCGACGACATCGAGGCCGCCGAGTACACCGAACCGCCGCTCACCACGGTGCGGCATCCGATCTTCGAGCAGAGTTCGGCCATGGTGCGGCTGCTGCTCGGCCTCTACGAGAACGGCACTGCGGACCCGGTGATCCTCCCCACGGAGCTGGTCGTCCGCCAATCAGCCTGAACGGAAACAACGGTGATGAAACATCTGCTTGTCTGGCAGTGGGTGGCCGTCGGTCTGGTGGGCCTGGTGGCCCTGGGCTCCATCGGCGGATATGTCTACTACCGGAGTATCGACAGCGGTATCGAACGGGTGGTGGTCGGCAACCTGGGCCCCCGCCCGAAGGAGACGGGCGCGCTCAACATCCTGCTGATCGGCTCGGACTCCCGTAAGGGCGCCAACAAGAAGTACGGCGCCACGACCACCGACCTGAGCGAGCGGACCGACACCATGATGGTCCTGCACATCTCCCCCAACCGCGACAACGCCACCATGGTCAGCTTTCCGCGTGACTCGATGGTGCTGATCCCGCAGTGCGGCACGGTCCCCGCCGGGGTCAGGGCGATCAACTCGGCCTTCAACGAAGGCGGCATCGACTGCACGATGCGGACGATCGAGTCGCTGACCGGCATTCACCTCGACCATTTCATCAAGGTCGATTTCAGCGGCTTCAAGGCCATCGTCGACGCGCTGGACGGCATCGAGATCTGCCTGCCCAAGCCGGTCAACGACCCGTTGGCGAAGCTGGTGCTCGGCGCGGGCAAGCACGTCGTGAAGGGCGAGCAGGCTCTCGGGTACGTGCGCACGAGGAAGCAACTCGGCAACGGCAGCGACCTCGGCCGCATCGAGCGCCAGCAGATCTTCCTCAACCAGGTGATGGCGAAGGCGACCAGCGGCGGCCTGCTCACCAACCCCGTGCGGCTCGACGGGTTCCTGCGTGCGGCCACGAAGGCGGTGACGGTCGACAGCGAGCTGACGTTCGAACGGATGCTGGAGATCGCCAACAGCGTCAGCGGCCTGACCGCCAAGGAGCTGAAGGGCACCACCGTGCCGGTCGAGGCATACCCCCCCAAACCAGAAGCGCTGGTGCAGTTCAAGGAGCCGGACGCCAAGGACTTCTTCCAGCGGATCGTGAACGACGTCGAGGTCACGCCGCCGGCCACCACCGGCGCCAGCGCGGCGCCGAAGATCGCCCGCGACCAGGTGCGGGTCCAGGTGCTGAACGGCACCGGCGAGAGCGGCCGGGCGGGCCGGATCGCCGAGGAACTGACCGCACAGGGCTTCGTGGTGGTCGAGACGGGCAACGTGCCGACCACGGCCGAGACCTCGATCCGGTACGGCAAGAAGCGGGCGGACGCCGCGCCGTACGCCGACGCGGTGTCCGCCCGGTTGTCGAAGGACAAGCGCACCCCGGTGGCCGGGATGGTCAGGCCGCAGACCCGCGAGGTCTACAAGAAGGCGCCCGCTACGTTGAAGACCCCGCTGGTGCAGCTCGTCATCGGCACCGACTGGCCGGGGGTGCGGGTGCTGTCGACGATCCCGGACTCGATGAAGGACAAGGTCATCGACAGCAACACCGACCCCTGCAAGTGACCACGAAGCTGCGGCCCGAGACCTTCGAACCGCAGCCGTGCACCCGCGACCCGGTGTGCCTCAGACACGGAAAACCCGTAGTTGGAGGGCGAGCGTGGTGTAGTAGCCGACCAGGGTGGTGAGCTCGAAGACGAGGTCGGGGTCGAGCAGCCCGTACTCGTCGTCGTCGAGGTCGCCCCTGCGGGTCAGCGCCCGCGCCACGCGCAGCACGGCGGCCTCCTGCGGGTCGTCGAACGGTGACTCACCGGAGCGGAGGGCGGCCAGTTCGGCGTCGGTGATGCCGTGGGAGCGGGCGACGGCCTCGTGGGTCGCCCACTCGAAGGCGCTGGCCTGGTGGTCGGCGACGGTGAGGACGGCGATCTCGCGGCACCGGTCGCTCAGCCGTGATCCGTAGCGGACGGCGGCGCCGAGCTCCTGCAGCGGACCGCCCAGCGCGGGGCTGAGCAGCATCGCGTTGAACGGCCCGACCAGCCGCCCGTCGGCGTCAACGGCGGACGCCCCTCGCGGCCCGGCGGTGATGCGCCGGTGGACGGCGCGGGCCTCGGGGCCGAGGCGGGCGGGGTCGAAGGCGGGCAGCCGCGTCATCTAGCGCTCCTCCGTGTCGAGGACATCGAGAAGCTGATCGCCGTTCTCCGTGCCGAGGACTTCGAGGAGCTGATCGCCGCCCTCTGTGCCGAGGACTTCGAGGAGCTGGTCGCCGTATTTGGCGAGTTTGGAGTCGCCCACGCCGCTGATCGCGCTGAGGGCCGACAGGCTGGTGGGCCGGTGGGTGGCGATCTCGCGCAGGGTGGCGTCGTGGAAGATGACGTAGGCGGGAACGCCCAGTTCCTTGGCGGTGGCGCCGCGCCAGGCGCGCAGCCGCTCGAAGACCGGGGCCGCCTCGGGCGGCAGTTCGGCCGCCGGGCGGGCGGACTTGGCCGTCGAGGAGGAGCGCGAGGTGCGCGGCTTCAGGTCGCGCCGCAGCGGCACCTTCTCCTGACCGCGCAGCACCTCGGCGCTGGCGTCGGTGAGGACCAGCGCGCCATACTGCGGCTCGACCGCGAGCAGTCCTCTGGCCAGGAGCTGGCGGACGGCGCTGTGCCATTCGGCGGCCGTCAGTTCGGTGCCGATGCCGAAGACGGACAGCGAGTCGTGGGAGAACTGCTCGACCTTGGCGGTCTTCTTGCCCAGCAGGATGTCGACCACCTGGCCAACGCCGAACTTCTGCCTGCGCTCGCGGTCGAGGCGCACCACCGTGGACAGCACCTTCTGGGCGGCGACCGTGCCGTCCCACGTCTCGGGCGGGGCGAGGCAGGTGTCGCAGTTGCCGCAGGAGCCCTCGGCGCGCTCGCCGAAGTAGTCGAGCAGGATGGCGCGGCGGCAGGTGACGCTTTCGCAGAGCGCGAGCATGGCGTCGAGGTGCAGGGACTGGCGGCGGCGGTGGATCTCGTCGCCTTCGAGGGCCAGCCGCCGGTGCTGGACCACGTCTTGCAGGCCGTAGGCCATCCAGGCGGTGGCGGACTGGCCGTCGCGGCCTGCGCGGCCGGTCTCCTGGTAGTAGCCCTCGACGGACTTGGGCAGGTCGAGGTGGGCGACGAAGCGGACGTCCGGTTTGTCGATGCCCATGCCGAAGGCGATCGTGGCGACCACGACCATGCCCTCCTCGCGCAGGAAGCGGGACTGGTGGAGGGCGCGGGTGCGGGTGTCGAGCCCGGCGTGGTAGGGCAACGCGGGGATGCCGTGCTCGGAAAGGAACTCGGCGGTCTTCTCCGCCGAGGACCGCGACAGGCAGTAGACGATTCCGGCGTCGCCCGCGTGTTCGGTGCGCAGGAAGTCGAGCAGTTGCTTCTTGGGCTCGCTCTTGGGGGTGATGCGGTACTGGATGTTGGGCCGGTCGAAGCTGGCGACGAAGTGGCGGGCCCGGTCGAGGCCGAGGCGGGTGGAGATCTCGGCGTGGGTGTCGGGTGTGGCCGTGGCGGTGAGGGCGATGCGCGGCACTTCGGGCCAGCGCTCGCGCAGCTCGGACAGGCCCAGGTAGTCGGGGCGGAAGTCGTGGCCCCATTGGGAGACGCAGTGGGCCTCGTCGATGGCGAACAGCGCGATGTCGCCCTTTTCGAGCAGGCGGAGGGTGGCCTCGACGCGCAGCCGCTCGGGCGCGAGGTAGAGCAGGTCGAGCTCGCCCGCCAGGAAGGCCGCCTCGACGCGCTGGCGCTCGCCGAAGTCCTGTGTGGAGTTGAGGAATCCGGCGTTGACCCCCAGGGCGGTCAGCGCGTCGACCTGGTCCTGCATGAGCGCGATGAGCGGCGAGACGACCACGCCGGTGCCCGGACGCACCAGGGCGGGGATCTGGTAGCACAGCGACTTGCCGCCGCCGGTCGGCATGAGGACGAGCGCGTCGCCGCCCGCCACCACATGTTCGATGATCTCCTGCTGGCCGGGCCGGAAGGAGTCGTAGCCGAAGACACGGCGGAGGGCGTCGAGGGGCGTATCCATGCGGCTACCTTATGTGGGTCGGTCAGGCTGGACCGCGAGTTCGCCCACGGCGATCGTAGGCGACCAGCGCGGCGGCCCCGGCCAGGCAGCAGAGCGCGACGGCGCCCATGGCGAGCGGGAATCCGAGGAGGGCCGCGGCGGGCGGGGCGAGCGCCTTGGACACCGTGACGGGCAGCGTGAGCGCGCCGCTGACGGCGGCGAAGGCGGCGGTGCCGTACCTCTCGGCGAGCAGCGCGGGCCGCGCGATCGTGGCCACGCCGAACCCCAGCCCGAACAGGACCACCGCGCTCACGGCGCCCCACTGGCCGCGCCCGACCAGCGGCAGCAGGACGGCGGCGAGCCCCTGGAGGGCGAAGACGGCCGCCGCGACCAGCGCGACAGGGAATCTGCTCTGCAGCCCGGTCGTGACGACGCGGCCGGTCACGGACAGCACGCCGAGCAGCCCGGCGACGGCGGCGGCGAAGACCGGCGGGTGCCCGAGCCCGATCAGGTAGGTGACGAGGAGCACGCCCATGACGGCGACGGCGCCGGTCTGGGTGAGGAAGGCCAGCACGAGCAGCCAGAACGGCCGCTCGCCCAGCGCCGCGCGCACCGCCGCCCGCGAGGCGGCGGGCCGCCCGCCGGTGCCGCTCCCGCGCACGGCCGACCAGTGCAGCGGTACGGTCACCGCCCCGTAGAGCACGGCCAGGACCACCAGCGCGGCCCGCCAGCCGTACCGCTCGACGAGGAACCCGGTGAGCGGCAGGAAGACCGTGGAGGCGAATCCGGCCACGATGGTGACGGCGAGCAGCGCGCGCGGCCGTCGCGCACCGTCGAACCAGGCCACGATGACCGCGAACGCCGCCTCGTACAACGTCATCGCGGACGCGACCCCGAGCACCGCGCACACGATGTACAGCTGGACGAGATCCTGGACCTGGGACCAGGCCAGTACGGCCGTGGCGCCCAGGGCGGAGCCCGCGGTCATCAGCCCGCGCCCGCCGCGCCGGTCGAGTCTGCCGCCGATGAGCGGCGCGACCAGTCCGGACACGAGAACGGCGAGGGTGATCGCCCCGGTGACCTGCGGAACCCCGGTACGGAGCTCCCGGGCCATCGGGGTAATAAACACCGAAAAAGCGTAATAAAGCACGCCGTATCCGGCAGTTTGTGTGATCGCCAGCGCCAGGACCATCCGCCGCCCGCCCGGAACCTCCGGAACACACCCCGGACGGACCCTAACGATCACACCAGAAGCCCTTCCCAACCACAAATGCACTTATACGGTGATATGCATCACCTCATGAGTTCTTCCCATGTAGTCACCGGAGGAGGAAAGGGGATCGGCCAGGCGATAGCGACGCCTCCGTGCATGACGCCCCGCTCGCGGAGGTGCGGCGGTTGATCGCCGCCAACCTCGACCTCGCCGTCGTCGGCTGCGGCGTCGCGGTCAGGGCCTTTCTCGCGGCCGGTACGGCCGGAGCCGTCGTGAACCTCACCTCCCACCAGGCCGCCCGCGCGGTACCCGGCGCGCTGCCCTATGCGACGGCCAAGGCCGCCGTCGAGGGCCTGACCAGGTCTCTGGCCGTGGAGTACGGCACCAGAGGGATCAGGGTGAACACCGTCGCCCCCGGCTCCGTCGCGACCGGCAGGTACACCGAGACCGTCACCCCCCAGGTCGAGGCCGAGATGGCCCGCCTGCACCCGCTCGGCCGCGTGGCCAGGGCGGAAGAGATCGCGGCGGTGGTGGTGTTCCTGCTCTCACCGGCCGCCTCGTTCGTGAACGGCGCGACGGTCCCCGTGGACGGCGGCCGCACGGTGCTCGGCCTCGATCCGGAAGCCCGACCCATTCGGGAATGAAAACCATTGCGCCTCGGTTGCAGGGGCCATGAGGAAGAACCTGCACCCCGAGTACCGCCCCGTCGTCTTCCGCGACCCGAGCGCGGACTACGCGTTCCTGACGCGTTCAACGCTGACCAGCGACAAGACCGTGGTGTGGACCGACGGCCGCACCTACCCGGTCGTGGACGTGGACGTCTCGTCGGCGAGCCACCCCTTCTACACCGGCCGGGGCCGGGTCCTCGACACCGCGGGCCGGGTCGAGCGCTTCAAGCGCCGCTACGGCGGGTAGCCGGTCAGCAGCGGCCCCGCAGGACGACGAGGTCGATCAGCGCGACGACGGCGGCGACACCGGCGATGACGGCCTCCACGCTCCACACCGGCTGCCCCGTCGCCGTGGCCCGCACGACGAAGAACACCCCCAGCGCGGTGAAGACGACCAGCGCGATCACCGACATGATCCGCCGGGCGCGCACCGGGCTGCGGGCGTTCAGTGGCTCGCTGCCCTCACGGTCCCGTCGCCCCATGACCGCCTCCCCCCATTCAGGCCGGGCGACCCGGCTTCAGACCAGGCGACCCCGTCAGGCCAGGCAGCGCAGCGCGGCGGCCAGGCGCGGGTCGAGCGCGTCGCCCGCCCTGCCCACCGTCGCCGCCACGAACTCCGGGTACGACAGGTCGGCGGAGGCGCCGTCCGTTCGTACCCTGACCTGGTCGGCCGTCTGCTCGATCTCGACCTCGGCCTCCTGCTCGGCCAGCGCGAAGCGGCCCACGGCCACCCGCCACGCGTCGCGGGCCGCCCGCTCCTCGCCGGAGACCGGGGCACCGACGTCGTCGGCGTGGGTGGCGTACTCGGAGTCGTAGTGGAACGCCTGCGCCCCCACGGGGTAGTCGCCCACCATCGTGTCCAGGGTGCCGTCGCGCCCGCGCCCGCGCATGCGGGCCCGCGTCTGCGCGTTCTTCTCCCGCCACTCGGCGAGGACCTCCTCGACGGGCAGACCGCGCCGCCCGGCCACACACCACTCGTTGAACTCGTTGAACCCGGTGATGCCCTCGCTGCTCATCCGGCCCATGAGCTGCTTCACGGTGCCGTCGAGGGCGGCGTGGTTGTACATCTCCTCGCCCGCCAGGTGCCCGAGCACGTCGCGCACCGTCCACCCCTCGCACCGGGACGGCCGGGCCCACCCCTCGGCGTCGAGCCCGGCGAAGAAGCTGTCGAGCCGGGCCGCCTCGAAGTCGAAGATGTCGAACGGGTCGTAGCGTTTCAGCAGGTCCATACCCTGAGCGCTACCCGCTCAGAACAGCCGCAAAAGAAGCGGCGCCCGGCCCCCGAGGTGCGGGGACCGGGCGCTACCTGGTGATGTGTCAGTGCCAGCGCTTGTACACGCGGACGTAGTCGGAGCCGCTCTCGGAGCCGTTCAGCTCGTCCGTGCCCTCGAAGACGGCCTTGAAGCTGCCGGACTTCCAGGCGCGGGTGCTCGCGTTGAACTTGCCGCCCCACTTGGTGGTGGTGGTGCCGATGTGCTTCCAGCCGCTGTTGCCGTTGGCGCGGTAGTAGATGCCCACCTTCTCGCCGCTGGCGCCCTCCCAGCCGTCCTCGTCGGCCTGGAGGCGGCCGGAGATGTGGATCGACTTGCCCTTGCGGACCTTGTACGGGTCCGCGGTGAAGCGCGTGATCCGGGTGTCGGCCTTGCCGGCGTCCTCGACCTCGACGGCGAACGCCGCGGTGTCCTCGGCGACCTTCTTGCCGTCCTTGAAGGCCTCGGCGATGGCGGTCCACCGGCCCTCGTCGCTGTCGTTGAAGTCGACGGAGAAGCGCCAGTTGCGGTCGCTGACGGTCTTCTCGCTGAGCGTCCTGAACTGGCCGTCCAGGCGCACCCGCAGGGTCACCTTGTCGACGTCGCTGCTGGCCCCGACCTTGAAGTAGGCCGTGGTCTCCCCGCCCTGCTTGACGCTGACCGGGTTGGGGGTGATGTCCTTGATCTCGACGCTGGACGTGCGCTGCTGCGCCAGAGCCGAACCGCCGGAAAGGAGCATGGCGCCGCCGACGGTGGCCGCGACCAGCCCAAGTGCGATCTTCTTCATGAGGGTGCTGAGTCCTCTCCCCGTATCGCGGGATCGACTCGGGATTGCCGATCCGCTCTACTACTTTGAGGCTCAGGATCGGGAAAAGGTTGACTAAAATCGCGAAAATTATTTGATCATGGAGCTGACCTGCAGAGACGGCGAAAAATCCGAATTATCGCGCAGGCCGGATACAGTCAGGCCCCATGACCGACGTCTACACACTCGGCGCGGCGCTGGGCGTGGTCGCCAGCGGCCGGATCCGCCATGACAGCGAGGCCAGGCTCGACGTGTGCGGACCGGAGTTCACCCTGGCCGTCGGGCTGGCCAGGCTCGGTCACTCGGTCGCCTACCTCGGCAAGGTCGGCGCCGACGAACTGGGCTCGCGCATCCTGTCGGTGCTGCGCGGCGAGGGCGTGGACATCGCCGACCTGCGCGTGGACGAGCACGCGATCACGGGCCTGCTGGTCAAGGAGTCGCGGGTCGGCTACCCGGTGCTGACGTCCTACTACCACGCGGGCTCGGCGGGCTCCCGGCTCACGCCGGGGCACGTGCCGATCGACCGGATCGGCGCCGCCCGCATGCTCCACCTGACCGGGCTGTCGGCGGCGCTCGGACCCGAGGTGCTGGAGGCGATGCGGGCGGCGGTCACGGCGGCCAGGAACGCCGAGGTGATGGTGTCCTTCTCCGTGACGTACCGGCCGGAGCTCTGGGCCTCGGTCCGCGAGGCGGAGAAGGTGCTCGGCGAGTTCGCGCTCGCCTCCCACCTGTTGTTCGTCAACCAGGACGAACTCGACCTGGTCAAGCCCGCGCTCACGGGCGAGCGCGAGGTCGTGGTCAACAGGGGGGCGAAGGGCGCCAGCGTCCGCGCCGACCGCATCCGCTACGACGTGCCCATGGTGCAGGTGCCGGTGGTGGACGTGGCCGGGGCGGAGGAGGCGTTCTGCGCGGGCTACATCTCGGGCGCCCTGGACGGCCTCACGCCGTCCGAGCGCCTGCGGCGGGCCACGCACCTGGCCGCCGCCGCCACGACGGCCGCCAGCGAGTGGCAGGCCCTGCCCGCCCGTGCCGACCTGCGCCGCTTCTCACCGCAGAAACCCCTCTGATGCGTTATCCGGCGTCGAGGACGACGTAGCCGAAGTCGTCGCCGACCCTCGACCGGAGCCTCCTGACGACCTTGTCGGCGTCGTCCTGCGGGCTCGGTGTGTAGAACGGCCTGCCGTCGCGGCCGAACGTGATCACCGACGGCCCCTCCAGGGCGCCGAGGTGACCCGCGAGCTCGGGCAGGTCGGTGTGGGCCTCGAAGCCGAGGCTCTCGGCGTACGCGGTGGAGCCCCACACGAGTTGCCTGGCCAGCTCGATGGGCGCTTCCTGGTAGCCGGGGTAGTCGCTGAAGACGAAGTCGCGGGCGCTGCGCAACTGCACCTCGTCCATGACCTCGGGGCCGTGCGTGAACTTGACGCCGAGGCAGTGGACGTCGGCGAGGAACCCGGCGATGGACGCGCGGTCGCGGCCGTGCCTGCGGGCGACGAGCACGCTGACCCAGCCGGGCATGACCGACTGTCCCGCCCCCTCGTCGTGCCAGCCGTGGGCGGGGTCGAAGGACAGGCCGGCGCTCCAGCCGGTGCTGATCCAGCAGCCGATCAGCTCGGGCTCGGCGGTCGTGGCGGTCTCTGCCGCGATCTCGCGGACCAGGGGTGCGACCACCGACGGCTTGACGCCGAGCGCACGGGCGATCTCCTTCGGGGACTTGCCCTGGATGCGCAGCTCTCGCACCTGAATCTTGAGTTCGGTCACGACTGGTCACCATACTTCACGCCAGATCGGGATATCACCGTGAACGCAGGTACGTCAGAGCGGCCAGCACCCTGCGGTGGTCGCCGGGGTCGGGGCCGAGTCCGAGCTTGGTGTACACGCCGGTAACGTGTTTGGCCACGGCCGCCTCCGAGACGTACAGGCGCCCGGCGATGGCGCCGTTGGACCTGCCCTCGGCGATCAGCGTCAGCACCTCACGCTCACGCGGCGACAGCACGTCGAGGGGGTCGTGGGCGCGGCGGTGGACCAGGAGCTGGTGCACCACGTCCGGGTCGATGACCGTGGCGCCGCCGGCCACCGCGCGCACCGACTCGACGAACCCGGACACGGCGCCGACGCGGTCCTTGAGCAGGTAGCCGACGCCGCGTACCCCCGCTTCCAGCAGTTCGCCCGCCGCGGCGGCCTCGACGAACTGCGACAGCACCACGACCCCGAGCCGGGGATGCTCGCCGCGCAGCCGGATCGCGGCCCGCAGGCCCTCGTCGGTGAAGTCCGGCGGCATGCGCACGTCCACCACGACGACGTCCGGCACGTCCTCGGCGACCGCGCGCAGCAGTTCGACGGCGCTGCCGACGGCGGCCGTCACCTCCAGGCCGAACCGGGTGAAGATCCCGGTGAGGCCCTCCCGCAGCAGGACGGAGTCCTCGGCGATCATCACGCGCACGGCAACTCCACCCTGACCACCGTCGGGCCTCCTCTCGGACTGCTGAACGACAACGTGCCGTCGAACACCGCGAGCCGGTCGGCCAGCCCGGCCAGGCCGCTGCCCGCCGCCGGGTCGGCGCCGCCGACGCCGTCGTCGCCCACCTCGACGACGAGCAGCCCGCCGGACTCACGGGCGGTGATCGTGACCCGCCCGGCGCCGCTGTGCCTGACCGCGTTGGTGAGACTCTCGGCGACGCAGAAGTACGCCGCGGCCTCCACCCCGGCGGACGGGCGGCGCGGCACGTCGAGATCGAGGACCACCGGCAGGGGACAGTGGCGGGCCAGGTCGGTGAGCGCGGCGCACAACCCCCGGTCGGTGAGCGCCGACGGGTGGATGCCCCTGATGACGCGGCGCAGCTCCTCCTGGGCGGCCTGGACGTGCTCGTAGGCGAGGCCGATGGCCTGTGCCGTGCGCACGGGGTCCTCCTCGACGTCCAGCCGGGCGAGACCGAGGTGCATGAGTACGGCGGTGAGCCGGTGCTGCGCCCCGTCGTGCAGGTCGCGCTCGATGCGCCGCCGCTCGGCCTGGAAGGCGTCCACCAGGCGGGCCCGCGAGCGGGTCAGCTCGACCAGGCTCTCCTCCTCCGGTGCCGCCAGCAGGCTGCGGGCCAGCGCCGCCTGCGCCACGGCGAGCACGGTGAACAGGTAGGCGCACCCGGCGGCGGTCGCCACGACGAACAGGGGTGACAACACGGCGGGCAGCGCCAGGACGTAGGAGTGGACCGTGAGCCCCACCAGCACGAAGATCGTGCCGTTGGCGGTGGGAAGCAGCGTCGCCCACAGCAGCGCGTGGCCGATCTCACGCCAGGTGGCGGGGCTCGCGAGCCCCGCACGGGCGGGCGGCGGGGGCAGCCCCTCCGGGTCGACCAAGCGCAGCCGCCGCCGTTCCAGTGCGGCGATGGGACGGCTCAGCACACAGGCGGCGACCAGCAGGACGGCGCTCGCGGTGACCATCCCGGCCTGCCGCCCGTTCACGACGATCACGATCCAGGCCAGACCGCCCGGCAGGCCGGTCAGCAGGTAGAGCAGTGCCCGCCACGGCCACGCGGAGACGAGGAACCGCAGTGGGTCGCTCGTGATCGTCTGCCAGGCGTTCATCAGCCCTTGATCGTACGGGTCACCTTGCCGTCGGCGTCCATGAACTGGATGCGCGGATCGCCGTTCGCGCCCACCCGGAGCACGATGCGGGGGATGCCCTTGCCGTCGGCGAGGGTGACGGCCGAGGCCTTGTCCGGCTCCTTGCCGATGAAGACGCGCTGCGGGCTCGGGTAGCGCTTCTTGAGGTCGGCGATGGCGGCGTCCTTCTCCGGCCCCGGCGGCATCTGCTCGATCCGCTTCCACTCGCGCACGTACTCGGTCATCCCGGCCTCCGGCCGATCCTGGACCCGCAGCCCGACGCTTCGGGCGGTGCCGTTCTGGGCGTATTGCAGTACCAGGGTCTGGTCCTGTTTGTGCTGGTCGAAGGCGAGCATCCCGTGCGCCTGCTTCGTGCCGTCCACGACACCGCTGTCGGTGCCCAGGCCGCCGGCCTCGTCGCCCTCGCCGTTGTAGAAGGCGATGCCCGCCCGCTGCCCTGCGTTGCCCAGGTCCTGCCCGTCGATGATCACACCGGGTGACTTCGCCTTGTTGGCGAGGACCATCCGTGGCTTGCCGTCCGCCTCCAGAACGTTGATCCGTTGTACGTCGATCTCCTCGAAGCGGGCCTTGCCGTCGCCGCCCGCGACGGCGGTGCCGCCGGTGGCCAAGATCACCCCGCCGGTGACCACGACGGCGAACATGCCGCCGATGAGGATGCGGGTCTGCCTGAGCTGCCGCTTGACGCGGGCGATCTCCTGGGATTCGTCCATGTCCCGATCTTCACGGCCGCCGGGCGCGGCGGCCATGGAGCTTTTCACCGGACCGGGGTAGAAGAACCTCTACTCCAGCACCACCTCGCCGCGCGGGGTGGCGAGGACGGCACGCAGCGCCACGGTGTCACCGCGCGCCACGGTGAGGGCGGTGGCGCCCACGGTCGCGAGGTCGCGGCGGAGCGCGCCGGGGTCGGGGTGGGTGGCGGTGAAGGAGACGAGGGACAGTTCCGGCAGGCCGGAGTCCGCCGGGTGCGCGGTGGTGCCCCAGTCGATGAGGAACGGCACCGGCCGCACGGCCGCCGGGTCCTCGCGGCGGGTCAGCCGCCACTCCAGCAGGGTCCCGTCGGGTCTGCGGCGCGACAGCGGCTCGGCCGGACCCGGGTCGTACCCGGCCGCCCGTGCCCGCCGTACCGCCTGGTCGAGGTCGCCGGTGCGAACCGCCCAGGCGGCCAGCGCGGGCGCGGTGAGCGTTTCGAGCCCGAAGGCGCGCGGACGCTCACCCCCGGCGTCCGGGTCGGGGCCGATGACCTCCAGGTAGGCGCCCTCCCCCAGGCCGAGCAGGTAGTTGGCGGTGCCGCCGGGGTGCGCGCCGCCGGGCACGGGCGCGACCCCGGTCCGCTCGACGAGGTCGGCCACCCCCTTGAGCAGGTCGGGGACGGCGTAGACGAGGTGGTCGAGGGCGCTCACTCCGGTTCTCCCAGCGACAGCATGAGCCGGTTGGCCCAGTTGAAGAAGGCGGCCGAGTGGATCACGTCCGCGATGGCCAGGTCGTCCAGCCCGGCGCGGCGCAGCGCGGCCAGGTGCTCGGCGTCGAGCGCGGACGGGGTCGCGGTCAGCGCCACGGCGGCGTCGACGATCGCCCGCCAGCGCTCGTCCTGGGGCGCGTCCACGCCGTCGTCCAGCAGGCGCCGCACGTCCTCCGGCCGCTTGCCGTAGTGGGCGGCGAAGCGGGCGTGGACGGAGGCGCAGAAGACACACCCGTTGTGCCGCGAGGTCGCGGTCGCCGCCAGTTCGCGCTCGGCGCGAGGCAACCCGCCGTCGGCGTTGTAGAAGATGTCGTTGTCGGTCATGGTCCGCGCGTGCAGGACGTGCGGGTCGCGGGCCAGCAGCCGGAAGTACGGCGAAGCCGCCCGCGCCCGGTCCACGAGCGCGTCGAGCTGCTCGTCGGTCAGCGCGTCCTCCTCCGGCGGCTCCAGCCAGGGCGTCCAGGACAGGCGGTCGAGGGTGAACTTCACGCGGTGCCTCCGAGCAGACGCAGCCCCGCGACGACGCGGACCTGGAAGGACAGGAACGAGACGAGCTGCGACAGCGTGATCGCGGCGGTGGCGCTCCAGCCCGCGTCGAGCAGGGCGCGAAGGTCCTCCCGCTGGGCCTCGCGGGGACGGAACACCAGCAGGTGGGCGTGCTGGAAGGCGGCGGCCAGCCGTCCGTCGAGCTTGGAGACGTGGGAGGGCCCGACGGTGCTCTCACCGGCGAGTTCCGGGTCGCTGTAGGCGCCGTAGGGTCCTCTGGTGCGGCCGGCGTCGATCTCCTGCCGCACTCTGGCCAGCAGGTCGGGCGCGAGTTCGCCGAGTCTTTCCGCGTAGTGGGCGGCGACGGCGCTCTCGCCGTGCAGTCCGGTGACGAAGGCGGCGACGGCGTCGCGTTCGACGATGGTGACGTCGTCCTCGACGTCGGGGCAGAACAGCGCCTCGTAGGCGTGCTGAGCGTGCTCGCGGGTGTCGGGGCGGCGGCCGCGCAGGGTGTCGAGGCGGGAGCCGGGCCGGATTCCGGCCAGGCGGTCGATCAGGTCGGCGGTCACAGGGCGGATCCCTTCGCGGGGGCGATGTCCAGGGCGGGGGCCACCTCGGTGGCCAGCAGTTCGGCTGAGCGCAGCACGAGTTCGTGCGGCGGGTCGATGGAGTGGACCTGGAAGACCAGGTCGGTGACGTGTTCGAGGGTGGGGTCCGCGCGCAGCCCGGCGGCGACGTCCTCCGGGGTGCCGACGTGGGCGTCCCATGCGGCGATCAGCTCGTCCACGCCGCCGCCGTCGGGCTGCGGCAGGCCGGGCCTGGACAGGCCGGCGGCGGCCCAGCGCAGCGCCTCCTTCCTGGTGTCGGCCACGAACGCGGTGCGCGAGGCCATGATGCGCGGCGCGACCCCGTCGGGCAGGTGGGCGAGGTAGGCCTCCACGATCGGCCGCTGGAGGTCGGCCAGCGACAGGTGCGGGGCGCCGTCCGGGCGCGGCTGGGTGCGCGAGAGCATCAGCCCGTGCCCGGCACGGCCCGCCCGTGCGCCGCCGCTCGCGGAGAACGTGGCCTCCCACAGCGCGCCGGTGAGCCGGGGCGCGGGCGGGTAGAGCCGCTTGCCGCCGCCGAGGTCCTCGCCCGACCAGGCGCGCAGCAGCACGTCCAGGTGCTCGGCGTAGACGGCGGCGCGCTCGGCGGGGTCCTTGCCGAAGGCGGTGAACGCCGACGGGGTGCCGCCGCCCGCCACGCCGACCTCCAGCCGGCCGCCGGACAGCAGGTCGAGTACGGCGGTGTCCTCCGCGACCCGTACCGGCTGCTCCAGCGGGAGGGTGATGATGCCGGTGCCGAGCCGGATGCGCTCGGTGCGGGCGGCGGCGTGGGCGAGGAAGACCAGCGGTGCGGGCAGGCCGCCCTCCGCGCCGTCGAAGTGGTGCTGGGCGACCCAGGCGGTGTCGAAACCGAGGCGTTCGGCGTGCGTGATCTGCTCGGTGGCCAGGCGGTAGCGCTCGGCGGGCGGCGCGTCGTCGAGCAGCCGGGTGAAGAAGCCGAGGCGGGTCATCGGGCGGGCTCCGGCACCGCGTCGAGCAGCTCGCGGGTGTAGGCGTGCCGAGGGCTGTCGAAGATCTGTCTGGTCGTTCCTGATTCCACGATGCGTCCCTTGCTCATGACGGAAACGGTGTGCGAGATCCGGCGCACCACCGCGAGGTCGTGCGAGATGAACAGATAGGTCAGGCCGAGTTCGCGCTGGAGCTCCTCCAGCAGGTCGAGGATGCGCGCCTGCACGGTGACGTCCAGCGCGGACACGGCCTCGTCGAGCACGATCACCTCGGGTTCGACGGCCAGCGCGCGGGCGATGGCCACCCGCTGCCGCTGCCCGCCGGACAGTTCCCTCGGCCTGCGCTCCAGCAGCTCCGCAGGGAGTGCTACCCGGTCGAGCAGTTCCTTCACGCGGCGCCTGCGGGCGGCCCGGTCGCCGAGGCGGAAGTTGCGCAGCGGCTCCTCGACGATCGCGGCCACGCTCTGGCGGGGGTCGAGCGAGCCGTACGGGTTCTGGTGGACGAGTTGCACGTGCCTGCGAAAGGCCCGCTCCTGCGGCGCCCTGGGCAGCGTGACCGCGCCCGAGGTCGGCCGGGTGAACCCGGCGACGATCCTGGCCGTGGTGGTCTTGCCGGAGCCGGACTCCCCCACCAGCGCGTGCGTGCCTCCTCTCGGGACCTCGAAGGACACCCCGGCGACGGCCGTATGGTCCCCGAACCGCTTGACCAGGTCGGCCACGACGACGGCGGGTCCGCTCACGGGCGGCTCGCGGAAGTCGCCGGCGCGGAGGGCGGGCGCGTCGGCCAGCAGCCGCCGGGTGTACTCGGCGGCCGGTGCGGCGAGGATCTCGGGGGTGCCGCCGCTCTCCTCGATCCGGCCGTCGCGCATGACGACCAGCCGGTCGGAGCGGGCCGCCGCAACGCCGAGGTCGTGGGTGACGAGCAGGACGGCGGTGCCGTACTCGTGCCTGAGGTCGTCGAGGAGGTCGAGGACGCGGCGCTGCACGGTGGCGTCGAGCGCGCTGGTGGGCTCGTCCGCGATGAGCAGGCTGGGCCGCAGCGCGACGGCGGCGGCGATCAGCACCCGCTGGCGCATGCCGCCGGACAACTCGTGCGGGTACTGCCTCGCGCGGCGGGCCGGGTCGTCGAGTCCGACGCGGTCGAGCAGGTCGAGCACGCGGCGGCGGATCGCGGCGCGGTCGCCTGCCCGGTGGATGGCGAGGGTCTCGCCGATCTGGTGGCCGACGCGCATGACCGGGTCGAGCGAGGCGCCGGGGTCCTGGGGGACCAGTCCGATGCCGGTGCCTCTGACGGCGCGCAGGCGGCGCTGCGACCAGCGGGCGATGTCGGTGCCGTGCAGCAGGACCCGGCCGCCGGCCGGTGGGTGCAGACCGAGCAGCGCGCCGGCCGTGGTGGTCTTGCCCGAGCCGGACTCGCCGACGACGGCGACGCACTCGCCCTCCTCGACGGTGAAGGAGACGCCCTTGACGACCTCCTTGCGGCCGTGGCGGACCCGCAGGTCCCTGACGTCGAGCAGGGTCATCGCAGCTCCTTCGACAGGCGCCCGGCGGCCAGGACCACGGCGACCACGACGACGCCCGGCAGCGTGGTCAGCCACCAGGAGGTGGCCAGGTAGTCGCGGCCCTCGGCGATCAGCAGGCCCCATTCGGGGGTGGGCGGCTCGGCGCCGTAGCCGAGGAACCCGAGGGTGGACAGGGCGAGGACGGCGACGCCGGTCTGGAGGGCGGCCAAGGCGATCACGGGGCCGAGGGAGTTGGGCAGCACGTGCCGCCGCAGGACGGCGGTGACGGTGCCGCCGCTGCCGTAGGCGGCCTCGACGTAGTCGCTGCCGCGCACGCGGACGACCTCGGCCCTGGTGAGCCGGGCGAAGGCGGCGACGGAGCCGACGCCGACCGCGACGGCGGCGTTCACGGTGCCGGGCCCGAGCAGGACGATCACGGTCAGGGCGAGGAGCAGTCCGGGGACCGCCAGCAGGACGTCCATGAGCCGCATGACCAGCCCGTCGAGCAGGCCGCCGGCCGTACCCGCCGCGAGGCCGAGCAGGGTGCCGAGCACGAGGCCGACGGCGACGGCCACGGCGGCGCCCGACAGCGACTGCGCGGCGCCGTGGACCACGCGGGCGAACAGGTCGCGGCCGACGGCGTCGGTGCCGAACCAGTGCTCGGCGCTCGGCGGCAGCAGCTTGTCGGCCGGGACGCCGCTGAGCGGGTCGTGGCCGGTGAACAGGCCGGGGACGAGGGCCCACAGGACGGCGAGCGCGAGCGTCAGCCAGGCCGGCGCCCTCATGCGAGCCTCGGGTCGAGGATCGGGAACAGCACGTCCACCAGCAGGTTGACGAGCACGAAGACGGCGGCGGCGAGCACGACGACGGCGAGGAGCACCGGGGTGTCCTGGCTGTCGACGGCCTGTTCGGTGAGGCGGCCGACGCCGTTGCGGCCGAAGACCGTCTCGGTGACGACCGATCCGGCGACGAGTTCGCCGAAGGTGAGCCCGGCGACGGTGAGCGCGGGCGGCAGCGCGTTGCGGGCCGCGTGGCGCCACAGGATCCGCGAGCGCGAGGCGCCCTTGGCGGCCACGACCGGCACGTACGGCTGAGCCAGCGCGTGGTCCAGGGCGCGGGCCAGCACCTGGGCGATCGGCGCGGACACCGGCACGGCGAGCGTCAGCACCGGCAGCACGAGCTGCTGAGCCCGGCTGCCGCCGATGACAGGCACCAGGCCGAGCCGGAAGGAGAAGAGCTGGACGAGCAGGATGCCGAGCAGGAACACCGGCACGGAGACCATCAGCGACGGCACGGCCAGCAGCAGCCCGCGCAGCCGGGTGCTGTGGCAGGAGGCGAAGGCGATGAGCACGGCCAGCGGCACCGCGAGCGCGAACGCGGCACCGGCGAGTTCGGCGGTCGCGGGCAGCCCTTCGGCCAGCCGGTCGAGCACGGGGGTCCCGGTCTCGACGGAGTAGCCGAAGTCGCCCTGGAGGAAGCCGAGGAGCGTGTGCAGGTAGCCGCCGCCGTCGTAGTAGGAGCGGATCTCGGCGATCCGCTCGGGCGACAGGCCGAGTTCCGGGTTCTGGAACTTGATCAGGACGGCGTCGCCCGGCATGGCCTGGAGCAGGAGGTAGGCGGCGGTGAAGGCGGCCCAGAGGACGAGCAGCGCCTGCCCCGTCCTTCTGAGCAGGTGCGCGGTCATCTGGCGAGCCAGACGGAGTAGAAGCTGGGCCGGGCCACCGCCTCGAACGCGACGCCGCGCACGTGCGGGGCGATGCCGTACACCTGGGGCTCCTCGAACAGCGGGATCGCGTAGGCGTGCTCGACCAGGTAGCGCTGGATCTCGCCGACCTTGGCGTCGCGCGCGGCGGGGTCGGCGAGGGCCGACTGCTCCTCCAGCAGCGTGTCGAGGCGCTTGTCCGTGGACAGCAGCACGTCGCGGCTCTCGCTGTGGAACTGGCTCTTGATCACGTCCTGGTCGGCGCGGCCGACCATGCTGTGGCTGACGGCGGTCTTCTGGGCGTCCTTGATGTCCACGGCCTGGGTGCCCGCGTCGGCGGGGCGGATCTCCAGGGTGACGCCGAGCTTGGCCCACTGCTGGGCGACGAGTTCCAGCGTCTGCTTGGACAGCGGCTGCGGTCCTGAGACGAAGACGCCGAGTTTCAGCGGCCGGCCGTCCTTGGCCCGCAGGCCGTCCGCGCCCTTGGTCCAGCCGGCCTCGTCGAGCAGCCGCGCGGCCTGCGCCGGGTCGTGGGCGAGGTCCTTCGACAGGTCCACGTGGCCTCGGGCCAGGTGGCTGAGCACCGAGGTGGCCTGCGGGTAGTTGGCGGTGAAGAGCGTGTCCACGACCTCCTTGGCGTCGGTGGCCTTGACCAGTGCCTTCCTGACGCGGGCGTCCTTCAGCAGCTCGTTGTCCGGACGCAGGTAGAGGCCGTTGTTGACGCCGCGCGTCGGCTCGGCCCGTACGGTGAACCCGGCCGCCGCGACCGTGCGCTCGTCATATGCCTGGACGTAGCGGACGTAGTCTGCCTGCCCGCTGGTGAGGGCGCCGACGCGGACGCTGTCCTCCGGCGTGACGATGATCTTGATCTGGTCGAGGTAGGCGCGGCCCTGGTGCTGCGACGACGGCGGCGCCCAGTCGTAGTCCTCGCGTGCGCGCAGGTCGATCTCCTTGTCCACGACCTGGCCCGCGACGGTGAACGGGCCGGAGCCGATCACGTTCTTGAGCTGGCACTGTTCCTCGTACGGCAGGCCGATCGTCTTCTTCGACACGAGGCCGGCACCGATCACGGAGGTGCCCTGGAGGAAGCCGGGCGAGGGCCGGTCGAAGAAGAACTTCACCGTGCGCGGGTTCACGACCTCGCTGCGCGCGTAGTTGCTGACGAACTCGGCGGGCGGCAGTTTCAGCCGGGCGTCGCCTTTGCCGTACACGTCGAAGTTGGCCGCGACCGCCGAGGCGTCGAGCGGGCTGCCGTCGCTGAAGGTCACGCCGTCGCGCAGGTGGAAGGTGTACTCGGTGGCGTCGTCGTCGACCGTCCACTTGGTGGCGATCCACGGCTCGACCGCGAGGGTCTGCGGGTTCTGCCAGGTGAGCTTGTCGGTGAGCTGGTTGAGGACGCCGCCGTTGGGATAGAAGCCGGCCGCCGGCAGGTACAGGCAGGTGGGCGGCTGATGCTCCAGGTAGGTGAGGGTGCCGCCTCGGACGGGGGTGCCGTCCGCCGCCGCGGCGCGCGGGGCGGGGGCGGCGCCGCAGGCGCTCAGCAGTCCCACGACGGCGAGCATTGCGACGCTGAGGATCGCGGGTCTGGATGAGGACATGGGACGACAACCCTTCGTTCTGCGGCCTTACCCGACAAAACCCTAATACCTACCGGAATAGTAGGCAAATATAAGATCTCACTCGTGCGAAAAGCGGCCTTTGTCCTTAGCCCTGCTGTCTTCGACGACGTCTACGGCCCGTCGATGGCCCGGATCCGCACGATGACCGAGGTGATGCACGAACCCCCTGGCCCGATCGACCCCGCCGACATGGCCGACGTGCGCGTGCTGTTCAGCAGCTGGGGCGCGCCCGTGCTCGACCAGACGCTGCTCGACGCCGCCCCCAGGCTGGAGATCGTCCTGTACGCCGCCGGCTCCGTCCGCGCGATCACCACCCCGGAGTTCTGGGCCCGGGGCATCCCGCTGGTGTCGGCCTACCAGGGCAACGCCGTACCGGTCGCCGACTTCACGCTGGCCCAGATCACGCTGGCGCTCAAGGGCGCCTTCCAGTACGCGCTGCGCGCCCGCGCCGACCGCGCCCCCGCCACCCTGGTCGAGCGCCCCGGCCTGTACGGCTCCCGCGTCGGACTGCTCTCACTCGGCGCCGTGGGCCGGATGGTGGCCGACCGGCTGCGCCCGTTCAACGTCGAGGTACTGGCCCACGACCCCTACGCCCGCTCCTACCCGGGGGTACGCCTGGTCGGGATCGAGGAGCTGTTCGCCACCTGCGACGTGGTCAGCGTGCACACCCCGCTGCTGCCCGCCACACGCGGGCTGGTCGGCAGGGAACTGCTCGACTCGATGAAGCTGGGCGCGACGCTGATCAACACCGCGCGTGGCGCGGTGATCGACGAGCACGCGCTGGTGGACGTGCTTACCGAGCGGCCCGACCTGTTCGCCGCCCTCGACGTCACGGACCCGGAACCGCCGGAGCCCGGCTCACCGTTGTTCACCCTGCCGAACGTGATGCTCACCCCGCACATCGCGGGGGCGCTCGGCGGCGAGCGGGGCGCGCTCGGCGAACTCGTGGTGGACGAACTGGCCCGGTTCCTCGCCGGCGAGCCGCTGCGCCACGCACTGACAGAGCGGAGTGCGGCACTGCTCGCCTGACCTTAAGGCCGCGGGAAGGGGAGCATAAGCGGATTCACGGATCGTCATGTCATCGCCGACAACCGCCACAAGAGGGACAGATGACATCCGACTACGAGATCGTCCGCGAATTCGCCGCCTCCCGCGAACGCGTGTACGCCGCTTGGACCACCCCCGAGCGGTTCGCCCGCTGGTTCGGGCCGAGGATCTTCGCCACCCCCGCCGACCGGGTGGTCCTCGACTGCCGGCCGGGCGGCAAATGGCAGGCCACGCTGGTCGGCGAGGACGGCTACTCCCTGACACTGGACGGCGTCTACCGCGAGGTGTGCCCGCCCGAGCGGCTGGTGTTCACCACGGGCGACCCCGAGGCGCCCGGTGACGGACCCGCCTCCGTGGTGACGGTCGGCTTCACCGACCGGGGCGACGTGACCGTGATGACCTTCCGGCAGCGGGGGGTCAACACCAGCACCTCCCACGCCGAGCAGTCCAGGGCCGGGTGGCTGGAGTTCTTCGAGCGCCTCGACGAGCAGCTCTCGCGCCCCTGACCCTCACGGGACGTCGTCGAAGGTCTGCGCCGCGCCGCCGGCGCGGGCCGCCTCGAACTCCGCCTCGCCCAGCGCGGCGATCGCGCGCTCGGCCGTACGGGTGAGCTCGGCCTGCTCGGAGACGCTGGCCGGGTTGCGGCCCGCCGAACGGGCGGCGGCCGCGAGGCCCAGCAGGCGGGCGGCCTCAGCGGGCGGGGAGACCACGGCCAGCGCCTCGGTGACCGAGGTCAGCGAACGCGGGTCGCCGATCTTGCGGCCCGCCGCCAGCGCTTCGAGGAACAACGCGCGGGCGCCGTCCGCGTCGCCCCGCCGTTCCTGCACGTAGCCGAGTTCCGCGAGGACGCTCGGCATGAACAGCGGCGGCTCGGCCGCCGGATCACGCGAGACCTTGTGCAGCATCCGGTTCAGGTGTTCCTCCGCGAGCTCCAGCCGGCCGGCGCGGCGGGCGGCGAAGGCCAGCCCCATGCGGGAGAAGTACTGGCCGTCGAGGTAGCCCTGGCCGACCGCCAGGGCCAGCGCCTGCTCGCACACGTCCATCGCGCGGGCGTACTCGCCGTGGTGCATCGTCAGCCAGCCCAGCCACGCCAGTCTGCGCGCGACGTCCGACCACAGCCCGAGGTCCTGGGCCACGCTCAGCGCCTCGCCGAAGGTGCGCACCGCCTCGTCGTAGCGCCCGCGCATCTCGGCCAGCCCGCCCAGCCACTCGGTCGCCTGCAGCAGCCCCCACCCGTCGCCGAGTTCGCGAAACAGCCGGGCGCTCTCTCCGCCGACCTGTTCGAGCAGGTCCATCTCGCGCACCGCGAAGGCGTCGCGGGCGTGCCTGCTGAGAACGGCGGCCTCGCCCCACTTGTCGCCGAGTTCGCGGAAGGTCACCAGCGCGTCCTCGGTCAGCTCGCGGCTGGCGGGCAGGGCTGCCTGGCCGAGCGAGAAGAAGAACTCCGCCCGCGCCCGCACCCCCGGGTCGGTGATCTTCAGCGTGGCCCGCCAGTCGACGTCCTCGCCCAGCAGCAGCGCGAACCCGGCCCGCCAGGCGGCCGCCTGCTCGCGGTCTGCGGGATCGGCGCCGTCCTCGGCCGGGACGGCCAGCGCGGTGTCGAAGGCCCTGCGGGCCTCGCGCAGCCGTCCGCGCAGGAACCAGTACCAGGCCAGGTCGTTGACCAGGCGCAGCCCGACGGGGCCCGGGGCGGCGTCGAGCGCGGCGCGCAGGTTGGCGGCCTCGGCGTCCAGCCTGCGCAGCCACTCCGCCTGCTCCGGCCCGCGCAACATGCCCTCCGCCTGCGCCGCCAGGCGCGTGTGGTGCTCGACGAAGACCGCGCGCACGCTCGCCTCCTCGCCCGAGTCCTCCAGCCGCCGCCTGCAGTAGGCCGCCACCGACTCCAGCAGCCGGTAGCGCACCCCGGCGGCGCCCTCGACCACGCCGACCAGCGACCGGTCGACCAGCCTGACCAGCAGGTCGAGCACGTCGAGCCCGTCGCCGCCGCACACCGCCTCGGCCGCCTCCAGCGTGCACCCGTCGGCGTGGACCGACAGCCGCCGCAGCACCACCCGCTCCTCCTCCGACAGCAGGCTCCAGCTCCAGTCGATCATGCCGACCAGCGTCTGCTGCCGGTCGGAGACCCCGCGCTGCCACCCGGCGAGCACCTTGAAGCGGTCGTCCAGCCGCGCCACCAGCTCGTGCACGCCGAGCGAGCGCACCCGCGTCGCCGCCAGCTCCAGCGCCAGCGGCAGCCCGTCGAGCCGCCTGCACAACTGGGCCACGGCCGCCGCGTTGCCCTCGTCGAGCGCGAAACCGCGCGCCGAGGCCGTCGCCCTGGCCATGAACAGCCGCACCGCGTCGGACTTCTCGACCTGCGCGATGTCCTCGCCCTCCGGCAGGTCGAGCGGGGGCACGCTCCACAGCGCCTCGCCCGCGACGCTCAGCGGCTCGCGGCTGGTCGCCAGGATGCGCAGCCCGGGAGCCGCGCGCAGCAGCAGGTCGGCGAGCGTCGCCGCCTGGTCGACCACGTGCTCGCAGTTGTCGAGCACCAGCAGCAGCCGCCGGGAGCGCAGCGCGTCGACCAGCCGGTCGAGGGCGTCGCCGGCGCCGCCGCCGTCCCTGATGTCCAGCGCGCTCAGCACCGCGTCGGCCAGCGAGTCGGTGTCCTTGTCGTAGGCGGCGAGCTCCACCAGCCACGCGCCGTCGGCGAAACGCGCGTCGGAGGCGGCGCTCAGGCCGGTGGCGACCGACAGCGCGAGGCTCGTCTTGCCCACGCCGCCGGAACCGGTCAAAGTGACCAGCCTGCTCCTGCCGAGCAGGTCGACCACGCCGGTCTCGGCCTCCTCCCGGCCGATCAGCTCGGTGACGGCGGCGGGCAGGTTGCTGAGCGAGCGACGTACCGGGCCGTTCAGCTCCGGGTCCTGGCGCAGGATGCGCTCCTGCAGTTCGGCCAGCTCGGGCGACGGGTCGAGGCCGAGTTCGTCCGACAGCCGCTCGCGCAGTTCGGCGTAGGCGGCCAGGGCCTCGCCCTGCCGTCCCGACCGGTAGAGGGCCTTCATCTGGACGGCGCGCAGCCGCTCGCGCAGCGGGTGGGCGGCGACCAGGTCGCCCACGTCGACGCTCTCGCCCGCCGCCAGCCGCGCCTCCGCGTGCTCCTCCAGCGCGGCCAGGCGCTGCTCCTCCAGCCGCGCGCCGGCCGCGCGGGTGAACTCGGCGTCGGCGAAGTCCGCGTACGGCGCCCCCCGCCACAGCTCCAGCGCCTCCGCCAGCCGCCCTTCGGCCGCCAGCCTGGCGAAACGCAGCCCGTCCACCTGGTCGGACGATACCCGGAGCTGGTAGCCGGGCGCCCGCGAGACGATGAGGTCCCTGCCACCCGGTTCCGCGTCCTCCAGCGCCTTGCGCAACTGCGAGACGCGGACCTGGAGCGCCGCGGCCGGGTTGGCGGGCGCGTCGTCGCCCCACAGGTCGTCGACCAGGCGGTCGACGGACACCACCCGGCCCTCGTGGGCCAGCAGGTCAGCGAGGAGCGCGCGCACCTTCAACCCGGGGACGGCCACGACCTCCCCGGAGTCCGTCCACACGGTGAGCGGCCCCAGTATCCCGAAACGCATACGACCGACCTTAAGAACACGAGAAGAAGACCAGAACCGCCGTAGCCGACTGTAGTCCCATGACGACGACCGAAGCACCCGCCGGGAGGCGCGAATGGATCGGGCTAGCGGTGCTGGCCTCGATCGCGCTACTCCTGTCCATCGACGTCAGCGTGTTGTACCTCGCGCTGCCGCACATGAGCGCCGAACTCGGCGCCACCGCCTCGCAACAGCTGTGGATCGTGGACATCTACTCGTTCCTGCTGGCCGGGTTCCTGGTGACGATGGGCACGCTCGGCGACCGGATCGGCCGCAGGAAGCTGCTCCTGGTCGGAGCGGCGGCCTTCGGTGTCGTGTCCGTGGTGGCCGCCTTCTCCGGCAGCGCCGAGATGCTCATCGTCAACCGGGCGCTGCTCGGCGTGGCGGGCGCCACGCTGATGCCGTCGTCGATGGCGCTGATCCGCAACATGTTCACCGACCCCAAACAGATGGGCGCGGCCATCGGTGTCTGGTTCAGCGCGTTCATGGTCGGCATGGCACTCGGCCCGCTCGTCGGCGGCCTGCTGCTGGAGTACTTCTGGTGGGGCTCGGCGTTCCTGCTCGGCGTGCCGTTCATGGTCGTCGTCCTCGTGACCGGTCCGCTCCTGCTGCCCGAATACCGTGACACCGGCGCGGGACGGCTCGACCCCTTCAGCGTCCTGCTCTCGCTGGCGGCGATCCTGCCGGTCGTCTACGGGCTCAAGGAGATCGCCAGGAACGGCCTCGACCCGGTCAACATCGCCAGCGTCCTCATCGGCGTGGTCGTCGGCGTGATCTTCGTCCAGCGGCAGCGCCGCCTGCCCAGCCCGCTGCTCGACATGCGGCTGTTCGGCAACCGGACCTTCGCCGCCACGCTGACGATCCTGCTGCTCGGCGGCGTCGTCATGGCGGGCACGACGCTGATGGCCACCATGTACCTCCAGTCGGTGGTCGGCCTGTCGCCGCTGGCGGCCGGGCTGTGGCTGCTGCCGCAGAGCCTGGTCATGATCGTGGCGCTGTCGGCGGGGCCGATGCTGGCCCAGCGCATGAGCCCGACGTGGGTCATGGCGGCCGGGCTCGTGCTCGGCGCCTCCGGGCTGGTGCTGCACACGCAGGTCCCGGCGGTCGGCGGGCTGCCGCTGCTGGTGGCCGGGCTGGTCCTGGCCTCGGCGGGCATCGCGCTGCCGATGACGGTCGGCAACGGCATCATCATGACGGCCGCGCCGCCCGAGAAGGCGGGCTCGGCGGCGTCGCTGTCCGAGACCAGCGGCGAGTTCGGGGTGGCCATGGGCATCGCCGCCCTGGGCAGCCTGGGGGCGGCGGTGTTCCGTACCCAGCTTCCCGAAGGCGTGCGGGCCGACACGATCACCTCGGTGGTCGGCCCGCCCGAGGTCATGGAGGCCGCCCGCGCGGCCTTCACGAGCGGCCTCAACGTGGTGGCGGCGGTGGGAGCCCTGGTGTTCCTGAGCCTGGCGGTGGTGACGGCGCTCGTGCTGCGCCGGGCCACCCAACCGGCCTGACCGGCCCGCTCAGCCGGTGCTGTCGGCGATCAGTTCGGCGAGCGACTCCGTGACCAGGTCTCGGAACACCTGGTCGGCGGGCAGGTCCTCACCGAACACGGCGGACACCGCGAGGAGCCGGTCCACGGTAAGGACGACCTTGTCCGGTTCGGGCACCCGCAACCGGTCGGCGAGGGGGTCGTCCAGGGTGGATGCGGTAGTCACATACCGCATCCACCCAGCCACCGCCCGCGCGATCCACCTCGGCTCCCTCCCCGCCGCGAGCAGTTCGCGGGCCGGGTCGAGCAGCCGCTGGGGCAGCTTCTGCGAGCCGTCGGCCGCGATCTGCGCCGTGCGGTGCCGCAGCCGGGGGTTGGCGAACCTCTCCAGAAGCGACGCCTTGTAGGCGTCCAGATCGAAGCCGGGCAGTGCCCCGAGCGTCGGGGTGACCTCCTCCATCAGGCCCGCGACCGGCTCGGCGAGTTCCGCGACGGCGTCTCGGACGTACTCGTGGCGGCTGAGGTAGGCGAGCATCGAGTGGCTGCCGTTGAGCAGCCGCAGCTTCATCCGCTCGTACGGCTCCGCGTCGGCGACGAGCAACGCGCCCGCCCGCTCCCACGCGGGCCGCTCCCCCGCGAAGTCGTCCTCGATCACCCACTGCCTGAACGGCTCGGCGACGACCGCCCCGCGATCCTCCAGCCCGAGCCGCCGCGCGACCTCGGCCAGGTCCTCCGGGGTGGTGGCGGGGACCATCCGGTCGACGACGCTGCTCGGGAAGCGCACCTGGCCGGCGATCCACTCCGCCAGTCCGTCGCCCGCGGCGGCGCGTACCAGCCCGGCCAGCACGGCTCCGTTGCCCGGCAGGTTGTCGCAGCTCAGCACCGTGATCGGACCGGCGTCCGCACGGGCGCGGGCGCGCAGGCCAGCGACGAGCGCGGCGACGGCCGGGCTGCCCGGGGCGTACCCCTTCTCGGTGATCGTGAGCGTCACCACGCGCGTGCCCGGATGGGCGAGGGCGGCGGTGAGCCGCTCGTCACCGGGCGGCAGCACCTCGGTGATCGCGCCCACCACCTGCGGCGGGCCGCCTGTGGAGACGGTGTAGAGGCCGTCCTGCGGGCCGAGCTGGTCGGCCACGGTGGTGCTGCGCTGGGTGGCGCCGCAGATGCCCCACCGGTCGTCGCCGGTGGCCGCCATGGCCTCCTCGGTGTAGACGGCCTGGTGGGCGCGGTGGAAGGCGCCGAGGCCGAGGTGCACGACGCCGACGGCCGACGGGCGGCGGGCGCCCGGGTACGTGGTGCGGCTGAGTCTCACCAATTGTGCATGCTCCCGTCGGTGAGCCGGTTGACCGGCAGGTAGGCGGGGTCGTAGGGGTAGCGGCCGGCGAGTTCCTCGTCGATCTCCACGCCGAGGCCGGGCTCCTCGCTCGGGTGCAGGTAGCCGTCCTCGAACCGGTAGCCGTGCGGGAAGACCTCGTCGGTGAGCGTCGAGTGCCGCATGTACTCCTGGATGCCGAAGTTCGGCACCGCGAGGTCCACGTGCAGCGCGGCCGACATGCACACGGGCGACAGGTCGGTGGCGCCGTGCGAGCCGGTGCGCACGTGGTGGAGGGCGGCCAGGTCGAAGATCCGCCGCAGGTGGGTGATGCCGCCCGCGTGCACGACCGTGGTCCTGATGTAGTCGATGAGCTGCTCGGTGATGAGCCGCTGGCAGTCCCAGATCGAGTTGAAGACCTCGCCGACCGCGATCGGCGTCGTGGTTTGCTGCCTGATCAGGCGGAAGCCCTCCTGGAGCTCGGCGGGCACCGGGTCCTCCAGCCAGAACGGGTGGTACTCCTCCAGCGACGCGCCGAGCCTGGCGGCCTCGATCGGCGTGAGCCGGTGGTGCACGTCGTGCAGCACGTGCAGGTCGGGGCCGAAGCGCTCGCGCACGGCCGCGAACAGCTCGGGCACCATGCGCAGGTACTGCGGCGTGGACCAGGTGTTCTCCGTGGGCCTGCGGGCGTCGGCGGGCTCGTAGAACATCTTGTCCGCGCTGACGCCGTAGGTGCTGGCCAGGCCGGGCACGCCCGCCTGCACGCGGACGGCCTTGTAGCCGAGTTCGACGTAGCGGGCCACCTCGTCGAGGACTTCGGGGATGCTCTCGCCGTTGGCGTGGCCGTACACGGTGACGCCGTCGCGCGAGCGTCCGCCGAGGAGCTGGTAGACGGGCATTCCAGCGTATTTGCCCTTGATGTCCCACAGGGCGGTGTCCACGGCGGCGATGGCGGTCATGGTGACCGGCCCGCGCCGCCAGTAGGCGCCCCGGTACAGGTACTGCCAGATGTCCTCGATGCGCGCCGGGTCGCGGCCGATGAGCAGCGGGCAGACGTGGTCGCGCAGGTAGGAGACGACGGCGAGCTCGCGCCCGTTGAGGGTGGCGTCGCCGAGCCCGGTGACGCCCTCGTCTGTGGTGATCTTCAGGGTGACGAAGTTGCGTCCCGGACAGGTGACGATGACCTTCGCGTCGATGATCCTCATCCGTGTGCCTCCTGGTCGGCGAACAGCGCGCAGTGCGCGTGGGTGCGCAGCACGGAGGCCGGGCAGTCCGTGGTGAGCGGCCCGTCCAGCGCCGCGCGCAGCGCGGCCTTCTTCCTGGCCCCCGGTACGGTCACCACCAGCCGCCGCCCCGCCATGAGCGTCGGGATCGTCAGCGTGACCGCCTCACGCGGCACCTGGTCGAGGTCGGCGAAGCAGCCGTCGGCCACCTGCTGCCTGCGGCTGGCGGCGTCGAGCGCGACGATCTTGACGGGCAGCGGGTCGGCGAAGTCGGCCACCGGCGGGTCGTTGAAGGCCAGGTGGCCATTGTCGCCGACGCCGAGGCAGATCAGGTCGAGCGGCGCGGCGGCCAGCAGTTCGGCGTACCTGGCGCACTCGGCCTCGGGGTCGGCGCCGGGTTCGATGGCGTGGACCTGGCCGGGCCGTACGGCGTCCCAGAGGTGGGTGCGCAGGAAACGGGAGAAGCGGGCGGGCGATTCCGGCGCCAGATCGACGTACTCGTCGAGGTGGAAGACGCTCACCCGCGACCAGTCGAGGCCGGGCGCGTCCCGCAGCCCGGCCAGCAGGCCGAGCTGCGACGGCGCGGCGGCGAAGACGACCCTGGCGTTCTCCTGGCGGTGGAGGGTCTCGCGCAGGGCCGCTGCCGCCTCGACGGCGGCGGCGGCACCGGCGGCGGCCCGGTCGGCGTGGACGGTGACCCGCATCATTCCTCCCCCAGTTCGACCAGTTGCATGAGGTTGCGCGCCACGTGGTAGGGGTCCTTGACGGGCAGCGCGACGACCTCGTCGAGCGGGCGCCCGGCGCGGTCGCGGATCTGGATCCACTCCTCGCCGTCGTCGCCGCCGGGGAAGGTGTCCAGCGTGTACGCCCACAGGCGCTCGAACCAGGCACCTGCGGCGGCGTCGCCGTGGCGTACGGCGGCCAGGCGGGTGGTGTAGCACGCCTCCGAGTGGACCCACCACAGCTTGGTGGTCCAGGTGCGGGCGATGAGATCCTCGTACGGCCCGCCGCCCCGCCGTCCTTCGGCGCGGGTGTAGCGCAGCAGGCCGCCGTGCTCGTCGTCCCAGCCTTCCGCGCAGAGTGCGGAGACACTGGCGAGGACGGCGGCGTCCGCACTGTCGTCGCCGAGCAGTTCGCCCGCTTCGAGGACCATCCAGGCGCCTTCGAGCGCGTGGCCGGGGTTGCGGTGGCGGGCGAGGACGGTGTCGCGGGCGGCCGGGTCGGCGACCAGCATCTCGGTGAACAGCCCGCCGGGCTCCCGGTGGGCGAGCACCCCGCGTACGGCGGCGCCGAGCCGCTCGCGCAGCACGGGGTCGGGGCCGTGGACGGCCTCGTGGGCCCGCACCTGGTCGAGGCGGGTGTTGAGCAGGATCATGGCCGCGCCGAAGCCCTGGTGGCCGGGCGGCAGCGGGTACGGCGGGGTGGGCGGGTCGCCGCGCTCGATGTCGGCGGCGGCGCGGGCGACGATGGCGTCGATCACGGGCAGCCACTCGTCGGAGCCGGTGTGCCTGGTCAGCTCGGACAGGCCCATGGCGACGAAACAGTCGGCGTAGACGCTGCGCGCGGCGGGCTGTTCGGCGCCGCGCTCGTCGAGCAGGTAGGCGCAGGTGCCGTCGGGACGGACGGCGTGCTCGGTGAGGAAGCGCGCCCCGCGCAGGGCGTGGGCGAGCAGTTCGGCGCGGTCGAGGGCGAGCAGCCCGCGCTCGGCCAGGTGGGCGGCGCGGGCCAGCAGCCACACGAAGCGGCCCTGCGACCAGGTGAACTTGTCGGTCGACAGCCGGCTTCTGCCCCGGTTGTCGAAGCAGGTGTAGAAGCCGCCGTTGGTCTCGTCGATGCCGTTGGCGAGCCAGAAGGGGAAGATGACGTCTTCGAGTTGCCGCCGTGCGATCAGGTCTGGGCCCATGCCACCCCTTCGTTGAAATGAAAGCGATTGCATGGATTCTGGCTTCGCTAGAGTTACCCGTCAAGGGAGGGTGCGAAGTGGCACGTGCGACGATCTACTCCATCGCCGAGCGTTGCGGCGTTTCAGCGGCGACGGTCTCGCGGGTGTTCAACCGGCCCGAGCTGGTGCGTGAAAGCGTGCGCGAGCGGGTGCTGCGGGTCGCGGCCGAGCTCGACTACCAGCCGAGTTCCGCCGCGCGCGGCCTGGTCACGGGCCGGGTGGGCCTGGTGGCGCTGCTGGTGCCCGACATCACCAACCCGTTCTTCCCGCTGCTGGTGCGCTCGGTGCAGCGCACGGCGGAGCGCGCGGGCACCTCGTTGATGCTCATCGACGCCGAGGAGTCCGCCGCCGCCGAGATCCGGCTGGTCACCAAGCTGCGCGGGCGCGTGGACGGCGTCATCGTCGCCTCGCCCCGGGCCTCGGCCGCCGCCCTCCGCGAGGCGGCCAGAGGTCTGCCGTGCGTGCTGGTCAACCGCACGCTGCGCGAGCTGTCCTCGGTGATCTGCGACAACACCGCCGCGCTGTTCGACGCCGGCGAACACCTCTACGAGCTGGGCCATCGCGACTTCGCACTGCTGTCGGGCCCCAACGCGTCCTGGGCGGCCGGGCGGCGTTCCAAGGCGGTGCGGCGCTGGGCGCGCGGGCGCGGGGTACGGCTGGCCGAACTCGGCCCCTTCCGCTCCTCCTTCAAGGGCGGCAGGCAGGCGGGCGCCGCCTTCCTCGCGACGGACACCACCGCGGCCTTCGCCTTCGACGACCTCATGGCCTGCGGCGTCATCGCCGAACTCGCCGAGAACGGCGTCTCGGTGCCGGGTGAGCGCAGCATCGTGGGCTGCGACGACGTCCTGCTCGCGCAGACCGTGACCCCCAGCCTCAGCACCGTGACCGCGCCTCTTGACGATCTCGGCCGCACCGCCGTAGAGGTCCTGATCAGGCAGATCGAGGCTCCTGACGCGGAGCCGGTCGCCAAGGTGCTGCCCGGTGTTTTTACCCGGCGGGCCTCCACCGGCCCCTTGACCGGGGCCCAGGCTTCGGCCTAGATTCCCTGCAATCGCTTACATCAACCCAGCAGCCGGACCCATTCCGATCGGCACCACCGCGCCCCACCCGCGCCGTGGACTCACCCCCCGTCCCAGGGAACCCGTGCCGACAGGCTGAGGAGACCTCCGTGACCGGATCCTCCGCGCTCATGCGCACCTATTTCCAGAACATCGTCGATCTGCTCACCCGGATCGAAGCCGAGGAGGCGGCGGCCATCGACGCCGCCGCCGAGCTGGTCGCCGAGCACGCCGCCCGCGACCGGCTCGTCTACGTGTACGGCCCGGGCGGCCACTCCAACCTGGCCGCCCAGGAGGTCTTCTTCCGCGCGGGCGGCCTGGTCAACGTCAGCGCCATCCTGGACGAGGGCACACTGCTGTCGGGCGGCGCGCTGCGCTCGATGGCGATGGAGCGCACCCCCGGCTACGGGCGCCTCGTCATCGAGGACAACCGGGTCGGGGCGGGCGATCTGCTCATCCTGGTCAACGCCTACGGCATCAACGCGGCGCTGATCGACGCCGCGCTGACCGCCAAGGAGCGCGGCGCCACGGTCGTCGGCGTGTCCTCCCGCGTCCACGCCGACTCCACGGCGCCCGACCACCCGGCCCGGCATCCGTCGCGGCGCAACCTGCACGACCTGGTCGATCTGCACATCGACACCAAGGTGCCGGTGGGCGACGCCGTACTGGAGATCGAGGGGGCGGGCGAGCGGGTGGGCGCGATCTCCACCTTCGCCAACGCCTACGCGCTCAACTGCCTGATGGCCGCCGCCATCGACCGGCTGACCGGCGCGGGCGCCGACCCCGACATCTGGCGCAGCGGCAACGCCCCCGGCGGCGACGCCGCCAACGCGCTGTTCCTGCACCGCTTCAGGGACCGGGTGCGTTGGCTGTGATCGAGGGGCGGACGGCCGGCGGCGCACCGGTCCGCGTCGAGGTGGCCGGCGACCGGATCGCCGCCGTCACCCCGCTGCGGACCGCCCCCGACCTGCTGCTCCTGCCCGGCCTGGTGGACCTCCAGGTCAACGGGTACGGCGGGCACGACTTCAACGGCGCGGACGCGGAACCGGCCGAGGCGGTGCGGGCCCTGTGGCGGCGCGGCACGACCACCCTGTGCCCCACCGTCATCACCGCGCCGGAGGCGGCGATCCTCGCCTCCCTGCGGGCGATCGCCCGCGCCCGCGAGCGGGATCCGCTGATCCGGCAGGCGATCCCGGCGATCCACGTCGAGGGACCGTACCTGTCGCACGAGGACGGCCCGCGCGGCGCGCACGACGCCGCCGCACTGCGCGACCCCGACCTGGCCGAGTTCGACCGCTGGCAGGAGGCGTGCGGCGGTCTGGTGCGGATCGTCACCCTCGCACCGGAACGGAGGGGTGCCCTCGCCTACATCGAGGAGTTGTCCCGGCGCGGGGTGATCGTCGCGATCGGCCACACGGCGGCCACACCCGAACGCGTCACGGCCGCCGTCGCGGCGGGCGCCCGGCTGAGCACCCACCTCGGCAACGGCGCCCACCGGCTCCTGCCCCGCCACCCCAACCACCTGTGGACCCAACTGGCCGACGACCGGCTCACCGCGAGCCTCATCGCCGACGGCCACCACCTGCCCTCGGACACCTTCACCGCGATGCTCCGCGCCAAAGGACCCGGCCGGAGCGTGCTCGTCAGCGACTCGGTTGCGCTGGCCGGGTGCGCGCCGGGCGACTACGACACCCCCGTGGGCGGCCGGATCACCGCGCACCCCGACGGCCGACTCACCCTCCCCGGCGGCGACCTGCTCGCCGGGTCGGGCAGCAGCCTCATGGACTGCGTCGCCTGGGCCGCCGCCACCGGCCTCGGGCTCGCCGAGGCCGTCACCCTCGCCACCACCGCACCCGCCCGTCTGCTCGGCCGTACCGATCTCGGCCGTCTCACCCCCGGCGCACGTGCCGACCTGGTCGTCGCCACCCCAGACCTGTCCATACGCCGCACGTACGTCAACGGCGAGGTGGTCTTCCACGCCTGAACCGGCGTCACCCCCCTGTTAGGAGTCACCATGGGTTTTCTCGATTGGCTGGTCATCTGCGGCTACTTCGTGGTCATGCTCGCGATCGGCTGGTGGGCCAAGAAGCGGATCCACGACGCCAAGGACTTCTTCACCGCGGGTGGCCGGATGCCCTGGTGGCTGTCCGGCATCTCGCACCACATGTCCGGATACAGCGCCGCGGTGTTCGTCGGTAACGCGGCCATCGCCTACACCGCAGGATTCACCCTCTACGTCTGGTGGGCGCTGGGCATCACGATCGCGATGCTGATCGGGTCCGCCTTGTTCGCCCCACGATGGCCCCGGCTGCGGCAGCGGCTGGGCATCATCTCACCGCTGGAGTACCTCGCCACCCGTTACAACGTTCCCACCCAGCAGGTGCTCGCCTGGAGCGGCACCGCGCTGAAGGTCTTCGACGTCGGCGCCAAGTGGGCGGCGACCGCGCTCATGCTCCAGGTCTTCGCCGGGGTGCCCATCTTCTGGGGCGTGCTGCTCACCGGCGGCGTCACCCTCATCTACTCGACCATCGGCGGGCTGTGGGCCGACGCCCTCACCGACCTCGGCCAGTTCGTCATCCAGCTCATCGCCGGACTGGTCCTCTTCGTCGCGGTGCTGGGCCAGCTCGGCGGCGTCTCCGGCATCTGGACACTGTGGGACCGCCTGCCCGAGGGCCACGGGCAGCCGTTCAACGGCAACTTCACGATGGCCTTCGTCATGGTGTACCTGCTGATCAACACGCTGTCGTACAACGGTGGCACGTGGAACCTCGCCCAGCGCTTCATCGCCGCCCCCACCGGCGGCTCGGCGCGGCGCGCGGCCCTGCTGTCGGCGTCGCTGTACCTGGTGTGGCCGCTCATCCTGTTCTTCCCGATGTGGGCGGCGCCGGTGCTGATGCCGGGGCTGGAGCGGCCCGACCAGTCGTACGCGCTGATCACGCAGGCGCTGCTGCCCGGCGGCCTGATCGGACTGGTACTGGCCGGGATGTTCGCGCACACGATGGCGATGACCTCCTCCGACGCCAACGCGATCTCCTCCGTGGTGATCCGCGACATCATCCCGGCGGTCTGGAAGCGGGCGGGCCGGATGTCGTCGTCGACCGAGCTGTTCGCCGGGCGGGTCTCGACGTTCCTGTTCATCGCCCTGTCGATGGGCATCGCACTCACCGCGGACAGTTTCGGCGGCGTCCTCGGGCTGATCATCATGTGGTTCGGCGCGCTGGTCGGGCCGATCGCGATCCCGATGCTGCTCGGCATGCTCCCGGCCTTCCGCCGGTGCGGACCGACGGCCGCCATCGCCTCCTGGGCGACCGGGCTCGTGGTGTTCGTCCTGGTGAAGTACGTCGTGGACGTCGACACCTGGCTTGAGGTGGGCGGCCCGGTGATGTGCTCGGTCGTGGTGTTCGTGCTCGGCGGCCTGGTGGCCCCGTGGCGGAACGCCGAGTCCGACGCGCTCGTGGACTCGCTGGACAGCGACACCTCCACCGCCCGGGTGTGATGTTCACGGGTTTCGGCCGAGCCCCTCTCGGCCGGAACCCGTGACGGGTGCGTCAGACGGCGTACCGGAACAGCCGGCCGTCGATCTTGTAGTAGATGTTGCCGAGGTCGTCCGTGGCCAGGCCGTCCAGTGCCCGGTTCGCGGGCTTCTGGACGATCGTGGTGAGGGCGTAGTTCGACTTGGCGATCTTGAACAGCCGGTCTCCGACGGTCCCGTACACGTGGGCCGGGTCCTTGGCGACGGTGCGCAGGTCCGCGTCCCGCCACTGGGCCGAGGACTCGTAGGCCGGGTTGACGTCCGCGAACTTCTCCGAGACGTGCAGGAACCTGGAGGTGTCGGGGTCGAACACGAACAGCGCGCCCTCGGCGAACCCCCAGATCTTGCCGTCCACGACGGTGAGGTCGGTGATCGTGCTCTTGCCCGCGATGGCCGCGGGCAGCGCCTGGTGGGCGACGGCGCCGGTCGCCGGGTCGAAGACGAAGAAGCGGGTGGCGGTGGCCCGCGCGCTCGTGGTGCCGAGCGCGCCCCGGATCGAGCTGCCGCCGTAGACGCGGCCGTTGTGGTAGGCCAGGGCGACGATCGACTGGTCGGGGATGAGGTCGCGGTGGACACGATGCCCGCCGGTGGCCGGGTCGTAGACGGTCAGGGCGCCGTCGTAGCGGCCGTAGTCGGGGACCGTGCCGATGAAGACGCGGCCGTCCGGCGCCCCGGCCAGGGCGTACGGGCGTGATTGTTCGTCCCCGGCCAGGTTCAGGAGTTCGCGAGGCGCCCAAGGGCGGGCCGGGTCCTGTTCGTAGAGTTTCGCACCCGGGTAGGTCGCGATGTAGAGCTTGCCGTTGTGGTTCAGCATGCCGTCGGTCTGCGAGATCGTGCCCCGGTGCATCAGGTCCGCACGGCCGTCGTCGCCGTCGCCCCCGATCGGCTCGTAGACGCCCATCCCGCCGGTCAGGTAGGCGCCGCTGTAGATCCTGCCGTCGGGTCCTCCGGCGATGGTGTTGATCGCGGCGGGCATGATCGGCGCCCCGGCGACCGGGGCGGCGCGGGTCGCGCCGGTGGCGGGCGTGTACTTGAACAGCCGGGCCCGGTTCTCTGCGCCGCCGACCGCGACGAGGGTGTCGTCGACCCAGCCGAACCCGCTGACCTCCATGGCGAGGTCCACCCCGGTCGGCTGCTCGGTCTTGGCGGCGATGTCGTAGGCGTGCAGGGCCGTACCCTTGACGAAGTAGACCTTGCCGTCGCGGGCGTCTGACAAGTGCGGCGCGGTGCCCGGGATCTCCGCCTCCAGGGTGGCGGTGGCGCCGGACATCCTGAACACCAGAAGCGTGCCCTCGACGCGGGCCAGCAGCCGCCCGCCGGTCCACTTCAGCGAGGTCACCATCGACATGTCGCGGAACCTCGCGGGCAGGATGTCGACCTTCCGGGCCTGCGCGTCGCCGTTGTCGAAGCGGATGAGCGCGGCGTTGCTGCCGGTGCCGAGGTAGGTGACGTCGGCGACGTCGTCGTAGGCGATGCTGCGCACGTACTTCTTGCCCGGCCAGACGGGGACGCCGCCGAGGTCCTGGTAGCCGCTGCCCTCGCGGTACTTGAAGAAGCCCGCCGCCGGGTAGGTGCCGCCGTAGATCTTGCCGTCGCGGCCGGGGGTCATGGCCCAGACCTGGTTGCCGCTCGCCTTGTGTCTCCAGGTGACCGTGTTCGTGCCCTGGACGTGGCGGTAGATGCCGGCGTTGGTGTAGGTGCCGACGTAGACGGAGCCGTCGGTGGCGGTGGCCGCCGCCCAGCCGCCGGTCGCGCCCTCCAGGGGCTGCGACAGCACGACCTTCTCCGTGGCGGTGTCGATGGCGACGAACCGGGCGTCGTCGTCCTGGGTGCCGGTGAAGACCGTGTAGGCGACGCCCCGGTGGGCGTCGGTGCCGAAGGTGACGGCGTTCGGCGTGGAGTTCTCCACCTGGACGCCGAGGTTCGCGATCTCCGGGGTGAAGGCCACCTCGTCCCAGTGGGTGACGCCGGTGACCGCGTTGGCCGAGTAGAGCACCACGCTGGCCCGGGTGGCGCCCGCGGGCGCGGTGGCCTTGACCTGGATGTCGCTCCAGCGGCCCGCCGGGGCGCTCACCGGGGTGAAGCCGGAGCCGAGCAGGGCTGCGCCGGACCAGAAGCGGAGGTAGAGGTCGGCGCGGCCGCTGACCGGGAAGACCTTGGCGAAGGCCACGTAGGCGGTGCCCGCGGTGACGGGCACCTGCCCGCTCTCCAGTCCGACGGGTTCGGTGGCCGAGGTGTCGGTGAGCAGGGCGCTGGCGGTGCCGCGCCAGGCCTGGTCGGTCGAAGCGGCGGTGCCGCCGGTGCCGTGGCTCTGCGTCCACCCGGTGAGGCCGTTCTCGAACCCGTGGTTGGTCATGAGGGTGTCGGCCGACGCGGGTACGGCGAGCGTGACGAGAACGAGGAGCAACGCGGTTAAGGCTGGCCTCATGGCACTCCCTGAGAGGAGACTTTTTCGGACCTGACCGATATTTGCGCAATTCGTATCATGCACGCCGGAAATCAATCAAGAGATGAAAAAAGGAGTGCCCATACCAAGCGGTATGAGCACTCCTCCGGCAGGGTCAGCCCTTCGGCCGGTAGTCCGCTGCCACTCCGATGAGGCTGATCAGGCCGTTCGCGAACTCCTGCGCCTCCTGGTGGCCCTCCTCGAAGGGCGGCTGGAAGCCCACCGCCCGCCAGGTCCTGGCCGCCGGATCCCACAGGTCGGCACCGACCTCGAAGTCCCAGCCGAACACGCCGTACTCGTACCAGAGCTCGTCGGCCGAGTTACCCGCCGCCGAGTAGAGCACGTCCGTGACCGGCCCGGTCTGCTGCGGCCAGGTCACCGTGCCGCGATGGGCGGCGATCGCCTGCTCGATCGTGCGGGCCGAGCGCATGAAGTACGCCTCCTGCTCGGCCGTCGGCCGGGGCAGCGTGACCCGCCCGTCCAGCTTGTACGCCCCGGGCGGCCACATGAAGAAGCCGCCGTAGCTGTGCACGTTCATGGCGAACTTGATGTTGCGGTAGGTCTTGGCCAGCCACATGACGTTGCGGCTCTCCGGCTCGGAGTGCTCGCCCGGCCCGGCGAAGCTGCCGCTCTGGCAGTTGGCCGAGGCGCCGAAGTAGCCGTCGCTCAGCGACCCGCTGGCGTAGTTGCGGTTGATGTCCACGCCCCAGCTGTTGCGCAGCGCCGGGTCCGACTGCTGCGCCGGGCAGTGGTTGGTCAGGTTCTTCCGCTGCATCGGGAAGTCGTAGAAGCTGTAGTTGGCCCCGTCGGGGTTCACGGTCGGCACGATGAACACGTCCGTGCGCTGGAGCAGCCGCCGGGTGGCCGGGTCGCGCCGGTGGTTGCGCAGCAACCGCTCGGCCGCCTCGATCGTGACCAGCGGCGTCACCCACTCGCGGGCGTGCTCCTGGGCGTAGGCGAGCACGCCGGTGCGCGAGCCGTCCCGGTGCGCGCCGATGCGCAGCGCCAGCACGGTCGCGGGCGCCCGCGACACGTCGGCGGGCGCCTTGAGGGAGTCGCTGAGCGCGGTCCTCGGCGCGGCGGCCACGATGCCCTGACCGCTGTCGCCCCGGTACGGCGTCGCCTTGACCAGGTGCCCGGCCTGGGCGTTGAGCGCGGCGACGACCTGCGCGGCGGTGCTCGCCAGCGCGCCGCCCGGCCCGGTGGCGAGACTGACCGTGACGGTCCCGCCCTCGACGGCGACCTGGAGGGGGCGCTCGGCGGCGCCCGGGTCCACCAGTTCGACGGCCACGTCGTTGCCGCCCTCGGAGCCGTAGGCGAGCGAGGTCACGACGACGGTGCCGAACTGCGCCTGCGCGTGCCTGCGGTACCCGTTGGTCTTGTTGGGCAGCTCGATGAGGTCGGTCAGCTCGGGGAAGCGCCGGTGCAGGTCCCTGACCCGGGCGTTGAGCTGCGCCGGGGTCATGTACTGGGAGACGAAGTCCTTCTGGTAGCCGGGCGCGGTGCGGTCGGGGCGCTCGCCGTCCGGCCATTCCCGCACCCTCGCCTGCGCCTTGCCGCCGCCCGCCGAGGTCACGGTGACCCACTGCGGCCGGGACTCGGCGGGGACGGGGGTGGCGAACTGGTGCCCGAGATAGGCTCCGGCGTCCTCGTAGGGCACCATCGCCACCTCGCCGCCGCCCTTCGGGCCGCGCCAGGTCGTGCTCAGCGCGGCGGCGGCGCCCGCCGAACTGCTCGCCTCGACCGACAGGAAGTAGCCGTCGCGCGTCTTGAACCAGACGGCCCGCTCGATGACGATCCGGTCGGCGGCGGTGGTGGTCTTGGGCGCCTGCTTGGCCTGCGCCAGGTCGGGCGTGGTCACCCCGAGGCCACGCAGTTCCGCCAACTGGCTCGGGGTGAGCACGGCGTCCACCTGGATGCTGCCGTCCGCCTGCGGCCGCACCCGCTCGGTCAGGTCGGTGCCACGGGCCACGAGCTGCGCGAACGCCGCCCGGTCCGGCACCGACAGGGTGAGCAACGACGCGGGTTCCGGCTCCGCCGCCGGGCCCGCGAGAGCATTCGACGTCGCGGGCCCGGCTGGAGCGGTGGCCAACAGGGCGGTGGTGAGGGTGAGGGTCAGGACACTTGCTGCGGCGCGTAAGCCGCGCATGGCGCCTCCTAGATCAAGCCATCAGGAGCTCATTCAAAAGCCCGCCCGGCCGCGCCCGCAACTCTCAGACTTCGGTGATGCGTACGGCGTCGGCCACGACGTAGCCGGTGGTGGAGGTCCAGCGGCTGACGCCGACGACGTTGCCCGCGCCCGCCTGCAACGTGAAGGTGCCGAGGGAGCGCCACTGCCCGCCGCCCGAGCGCTGGTCCACCCTGACGGTCTGACCCGCGACGAGGAACGGCGTCGAGCTGTTGTATCCGGGATCGTCCGGGTACCAGACCTCGACCCGGTAGGAGCCGGTCGCCGGGAGGTCGGCGCTGAACCAGGCCGGGTCGCTGGCCGCGACCGGCGGGGCGTAGCGGTAGTCGGCGCCGTGCCGCTGGCTGGAGAAGGTGGAGGTGCCCCACGCGGTCCCGGCCGTGAACCCGGCGCCCGCGTTGTCGATCACCACGCTGAACGGCCCGCCGCTGCCGGCCACGACCCGGCCCTGGCTCTGCGGGCTCTCGTGCTGGGCGCGGCCGAGCGCGCTCACGTAGTAGGTGTAGGTGCCGCTGCCCGCCGTGGTGTCGGTGAACGTGGTGCCGCGCGTGGTCCCGACCAGGTTGCGCGCGTCGGCGAACTGGCAGGGGTCGGCGGCCGGCGAGCCGTCCACGCGGTAGACGGCGTAGGACGTACCGGTGCCCTGCCAGGCCACGGCGACGCCGCCGGTTCCCCGGGTGGCCGAGGTGACGGACGGCGCGGGCGGCGCCTGCGCGGTGCCGAACTCGGGGGCGAGCGCGGGCCTGGTGTAGTGGGCGGCGGCCAGCGTGGAGAAGCTGCCGATCCGGTCGGCCTTCACGTCCTTGGCGCTGAAGAAGACGTCGCCGCCCACCTCGGGGTGCTGCCTGTTGTAGGTGAGGTGGTCGGACAACTCGGCGGGACGCTGCCAGGAGGCGTCCGTGCCGGCGCGGTAGGCGGCCTGGCCGACGTACAACTGCACGTCGGTGCCCTTGACCGTGTCGGCCCACCAGGCGGTGAGCACCTTGTAGTCCGCGACGCTGTAGCCGATGTGCCAGTAGATCTGCGGGGTGACGTAGTCGATCCAGCCCTGCTTGACCCAGCGGCGGGAGTCGGCGTAGATCGCGTCGTAGGACTGCAGGCCGGAGCTGCGCGAGCCGAGCGGGTCGGTGCTCGCGTTGCGCCAGATGCCGAAGGGGCTGACGCCGAAGCGCACGTGCGGCTTGGCCTGGTGGATACGCTGGTCTAGCTCCTGGATGAGCTTGTTGACGTTGTCGCGCCGCCAGTCGTGGACGTTGCCGAAGCCGCCGCCGTACTGCGCGTACGTCGCGGAGTCCGGGATGCTCTGGCCGCTGACCGGATACGGGTAGAAGTAGTCGTCGAGGTGCACGCCGTCGATGTCGTACTTCGTGACCGCGTCCATCATGGCGTCCTGGATGAAGGAGCGCACGGCGGGGATGCCCGGGTTGTAGAAGAGCTTGCCGCCGTAGGCGAAGCGCCAGCCGGGGTTCCTGCGCGCGGGGTGACTCGCGACCAGCCGGTTGGGGTCGGCGTGGTTGGCGATGCGGTACGGGTTGAACCAGGCGTGGAACTCCAGGTTGCGGGCGTGGGCCTCCTTCACCATGAAGTCCATGGGGTCGTAGCCGGGGTCACCGCCCTGGGTGCCGGTGAGCCACTGCGACCACGGTTCGTGGGGCGAGGGCCAGAACGCGTCGGCGGTCGGCCGGACCTGCACGACGACCGCGTTCATCCGCCGCTGCACGGCGAGGTCGAGCCACGCCCGGAACTCCGCCTGCTGGGCGGCGACGCCGAGCCCGGTGCGGCTGGGCCAGTCGATGTTGGACACGCTGGACACCCACATGGCCCGGAACTGACGTTTGGGGGTGGCGGGATCGGTGGCGCAGGCGGCCGCTGCGGCGGTCTGCGCGGGGCTCAGAAGGGACGTGAGAAGAAGGGCTAGGACGGCTAAGACGCTTCGACCTGCTGTCACGAAAGAAAGCTTCTTCTCCGTGACTGCGGCTGTCAATTATCAACATGCGCCCGTTGAGCCGCGTACAGGTCCGTGACGTGCGGGCGCACGCCGTGGTCGGCCGTCAGGGACTCCAGATCGCCGGTGAAGTCTGGGCCCAGCCCGCTGCCGGTGCCGGAGGCGCCCTGGACCCCTACCGTCAGGCTGCGGGGGGCGGCGTCGGCGATCGTGAGAGCGTACGGGCTGCCGCCGGTGACGCGGACGTTCCAGTGGGCGATGCGCGCGCCGAACAGCGGCCCCGAGGCGCCGGAGCCGCCCACGCGGCCGTTGTTGACCAGGGTGATGTCGGTCCTGACGTTCTCGAACGGCAACCCGCGATGGGTGTCGAAGGTGCCCTCCGCCATCCGGCCACGCCGCCACACGTTGCCGGACGACAGCCCTTCCAGGTTGAGGCCGTGGTGGACGGCACCGGCGGGGACCGGCACGGTGAACGCCTCGATCTCGAAGTCCTCGACCAGGTTGTCGTGCGACTGCATGCGGCAGGCGAAGCTGTGGTGGGCGGCCCGTCCGCCGACGGCCACCCGGCGCAGCGTGACCGACTTGGCCGTGGTGAAGCCGAAGCCGAGGTCGCAGTTCTCCACCCGCACGTCGAAGGCCCAGCAGTCGTGCACCGCCTGGAAGCAGACGCCGTTGGCGCCCGGGTGCCTGTTGTGCGCGGTCATCGGGGCCGGGACGTTGCTCACGGTCAGCCGTTCCACCCCGCTGTCGTGCACGGTCGGCCCGATGGCGCGTAACCGGGCGGGCCAGTCGGGGCGCAGGTCGTACCTGATCGGCTGGGCCAGCCGTACCAGCCGGGGACCGACGATCTCCGCCACCCGTACCGGCCACTGGAAGGAGGAGTACTGGACGTACTGCCCGCCGGACCCGGTCACGAGTTGCGGCGCGCGGCGCGGCCAGTCGTAGGCGCGGGCGCCTGGAACGTCCCCGGCGAGGTGCTTGAGCAGGCCGGCGTCCGGGCGGTTCTCGGTCTCCAGCACGACGGTGTCGCCCACGCGCAGCCCCGCCGTATCGGAGACCAAGAGGGTGGTGCTGCCTCTGGTCGCGGCGGCGACCTCGGCGAGCACTTCCCCCATCAGCCAGTTCTCGGTGCCCGCGTAGTCCTCGGCCTCCGACCTGGCCCGGCGCTCCTGCGAGACGAACCAGATCTGGCCGCCCGTCCACGACCAGCGACTGTTGCCGTTGGACTGCCTGGCCTGCCGGTAACCGTCGTCGAGCGGCCTGGTGAAGCGCAGCACCGTCGTGTCGCGGCCCGCGCCGCGCAGCACCACGTTCGACCAGTGCACGAACACCGGCGCGCCCAGCAGGTACGTCCCGGCGGGGACCAGCACCGCTCCCCCGCCGCTCTCGCCGGCCGCCCTGATCGCGGCGTTGAAGGCCGGGGCGCAGTCGGTGACGCCGTCGGCCCTGGCGCCGTGGTCGGTCACCCGGACGGCCACCCGCTCCGGCCTGGGCAGACGGGCACCGCCCCGATATCCGGCGTGGGAGACGTCGGGCACCAGCGGGTGCGCGCCCGGCGCCCGCGCCCACTGCCGCAGCAACACCTCGGAGGTGTCCTTCGGCGAGTTCCCCTCATAGGACGCCGCCTCGGCGCGGACGGGCTCGGTTCGGGCGGGGGCCGCGAGGGCAGGGGTCGCCAGGGTGGGGGTCGCCAGGGTGGGGGTCGCCAGGGTGGGGGTCGCCAGGGTGGGGGTCGCCAGCGCCCCGGCGGCGGCGCCGAGCAGGGTGCGGCGGGTCACGAGGGCCGGGTCGTCGTGCATGCTGCTCCCTAACTCTTCCGGTCCGAGACGCTCGCGGCGGGCCCGATGGACAGCCGGTCCAGGTCGGGGGCCACCTCGGTGTCGTTGTGGATCTTGATGGTGTTGGCGCCCGCCCTGAGCGTGACCGGCAGTTCCACGATGTACGGCCGGTTGTTGCCGACGCCGTCCACCCGCACCTCGACCGGGGCCGCGTCGTTGACGGTCGCGAAGAACGAGCGCGGCCCGTTCACGGTGAAGTCCGCGACCAGCGTGTACGGCCCCTGCGGCACCACCACGTTCTCGAACAACACATACGCCTCGGGCTCGCCCCCGATGTTGCGTACCTTCTGCCCGCCGGAGCAGGCTCCGCAGCCGGTGACGCCGGAGCTGCCGAGCCGGTTGGCCGTGTCCTCCGCCTCGCGGACGAACAGGCGATCGGCGGGGCGCTGCCGTACGCGGAACTGCTTGACGGTGCGCGCCTCACGCCCGAGCACCTGGAACGCGGCGGTGATCGGGACGTCGGCCGCCGGGTCCTGCCCGGGAGGCGAGGTCAGCGTCCAGGTGGCCGTCAGGGTCCGGCCGATCCGCAGGCTCGTGGCAGTGGCCGCCTCTCCCTCGACGGTCCACCCCTGCGGCGCCGTCGGGGCCAGCCTGACCTGATCGAGCTGGTCGTCCACGTCCAGGCGCAGGCTCGCGGCGACCTTGATCGACTGCTGTCCCCGGCCGACCCACTGCAGGCCGCCCGGCTCGACGGTGAGCGTGGTGGCCGGCACGGACGCCGCGGGCGGCATCGGCCCGACGGAGATCCGGTCGAGGCCCGCCCCCTCGGCGGCGATCCTGATCGTGTTGGCCCCTGCCGCCAGCGGGACGGCGAGGGCCGAGACGGCGGGCACGTCGGGCCGCACCGCCGCACCGGGGACGCCGACGGGGGCGCCGCCGTTGACGCTCACCCGGGACGGCCCGGTGTGGTCGAGTTGCAGCCGGTAGGTGCCCGCCTCGGCCACGGTGACGTCCCGGTAGGTCACCTCCCCACCGGTCACCTGGGCGCTTCCCGAGCAGGCCCGGCACGGCTCCACCCTGACGCCGCGCGAGCGGGAGGCGTGTTCGGCCTCCAGCGGCACCCGGGCGCCGAAGCATAGGACGCGTAGCCGCACGGCGTTGCTCCCTTGCTGGACGGGGGGAGATCCAGACATCCGATGATTACAAGCGCTTGCGGGGCGGTCAAGCGGGGCGTACGCTCGTGACCAGAATTCAAATCTGGTCATCCAGTCACTCGGAGGCGCCCCGGTGAGCGAGTCCAACCGCGAGCGGGCCGACCGCGTCCTCGACGCGGCAGCCGAACTGCTGGTACGGCACGGCGCCCGCAAGGTCACCGTCGACGACATCGCGCTGCGCGCCGGGGTCGGCAAGGGCACGCTCTATCTGCACTGGCCCACCAAGCACCGGCTGTTCGCCGCCCTGTACACCCGTGAGGCCCTCGCCTATGTCCGGCTCCTCGCCGCCGAGATGCGCCGCGACCCCGCCTCGGTCCGCCCGCACCGGCTGCTGCCGTACACCTATCTGAGCGTCACCGGCAGGCCGGTGCTGCGGGCGCTCCTCACCGGCGACGGCGCCCCCTTGCAGAGCGGGGGCGACGGCGACGGGATGCGCAGGGAGGAGCTGATGGCCTGGCCGCGTCTGCACGACGTGCTCGTCAGGCACGGGCTGCTGCGCTCCGACGTGCCCGACCTGCCGTACACGCTGAAGACGATCAGCGCCGGGTATTACCTGCTCGACGCGATGGACCCGGAGGACGCCAGGGGAACCGAGGCGAAGGCCGAGTCCTTCGCCTACGTCGTGCGGGCGGCCTTCGAGCCTCCGGGTGAGCCCGGTGAGCGGACGCTCGCCGAGGCGGCGGCCGAGGTCGTCGCCATCGCGGAGGAACTGGTCCCACAGTACGAGAAGTGGATCTACGAACGATGAAGGCGCAGCTGAAAGGGGTCGAACGGACCCTGCTCTACACGCTGTACTTCCGCGCCCTCGACGCCCGCTCGGCGCACCCGATCGTCGGCGACGCGTGGGCGGAGGACGTGCTCGCCCGCGTCGAGCACTCCCCGTGGAAGATCAGGATGGCGGCGGGCGACCGCTTCCTCGGCATCCTGCGCGCCCGCAAGATCGACGACTGGACCCGCGCCCATCTGGCCGCCTACCCGGACACGACCGTCCTGCACCTGGGCTGCGGCCTCGACAGCCGCGTCTTCCGCCTGGACCCGCCGCCCACCGTGCGCTGGTACGACGTCGACTACCCCGACGTGATCGCGCTGCGCCGCGAACTCTACCCCGAGCGCGCCGGCACCGAGACCGTCCCCACGTCCGTCACCGCGCCCGGCTGGCTGGAGCGCCTGCCCGCCGGCGGGCCCGTGCTGGTCGTCGCCGAGGGCCTGTTCATGTACCTGCGCGAAGGCGACATCAGGCGGCTGCTCCAGCAGGTCGCCGCCCGCTACCCGACCGGCCAGGTCGTCTTCGACACGCTCTCGCCGTGGATGGCCGCCACCGGCCGCCTGTTCGGCTTCACCCTCTGGCCCCTCGCCGACCCACGCCGGCTCGAACGCTGGGACGCCCGGCTGCACCTGATCGAGGAGATCCCCACGATCTGGTCGGTCGAGCACGTCACCGGCCCGCTCTTCCGGCTCGCCTACCGGATCCGGGCGCTGCGCGAGGGCATGCACCTGCTCCGCTACCGATTGGGGAACGCCGATGTCTAAGGTCTGCCTCGTCACCGGTGCCTCCTCCGGCATCGGCCTGGCCACCGCGCTCGAACTCCGCCGCGCCGGCCACACCGTGTACGGCGCCGCGAGACGCGTCGAGCGCATGGCCCCGCTGGAGGCGGCGGGCGGCCACGCGCTGCGAATGGACGTCACCGACGAGGCCGAGGTGCGCCGTGCCGTCGACACCGTCTCGGCCGCGCACGGCGGCGTCGACGTGCTGGTCAACAACGCCGGCATCGGCCTGTACGGCTCGGCGGAGGAAGTGCCGCTGGAGCGGGCCCGCGCCTGCTTCGAAGTGGACGTCTACGCCCCGGCGCGGCTGGTGCAACTCGTGCTGCCGTACATGCGGGAGCGGCGCTTCGGCCGGATCGTCAACGTGTCGTCGATCGGCGGGGTGATCACGCTGCCGATGGGCGCCTGGTACCACGCGGCCAAGCACGCCCTGGAGGCGTACTCCGACTGCCTGCGCCAGGAGGTCGGAGGTTTCGGGATCGATGTCGTGCTGATCGAGCCGGGGCTGATCCGTACGGAGTTCGGCCACGGCACCATGGACGACCTGCGCGAGGTCTCCGGGCGCGGGCCGTACCGGGCGATGGCCGAGCGGATGGCGGCGGGCGGCGAGGCGGCCTTCGACGAGAACAGCCGGGCCTCGGGGCCGGACGTGGTCGCCGCCGCGATCCGCAGGGCCGCCGAGGTCGCACGCCCCAAGCCGAGGTATGTCGTGGGGTCGCGGGCCAAACCGGTGGTCGGTCTGTACCGGCTGCTGCCGACCCGCATGTGGGACCGCCTGGCCACCAAGACCTGACCGCAATCAGGTCCCAGCCAGGTCGCGGTCAGCCCGCGGTCACCGCGTCGATCACGCCGAGCAGGCGCAGGCGGAGGTCCGCCGCCCGTTCGGCGAAGTCGCGCTGGGCGCTCGCGTAGACCGCGCGGCCGGCCACCGTCTCGATCTCGATCGGCTCGTAGCCGAGGTGCCGCAGATCGTACGGGCTGGCCCGCATGTCCACCGCCCTGATCTCCCTGGCCAGCGCGAAGCAGTCGGCCACCAGTTCGCTCGGCACCAGCGGCGTCAGCTTGTAGGCCCATTTGTACAGGTCCATGTTGGCGTGCAGGCAGCCCGGCTGCTCCAGCTCCGTCTGCCGCTCCCGGCTCGGCTGGAGCACGTTCAGCGGCCGGGCGGGCTCGGTGAAGAACCGGAAGGCGTCGAAGTGGCTGCAGCGCACCCCGCGCGCCTCGACCACGGCGGCGACCTCGTCCGGCGCCAGCCGCAGCGGCTGCGCCGCGTGCCTGACCTCCTCGGTCCGGTAGACCATCGCCCACTCGTGCAGCCCGAAGCAGCCGAAGTGCGGTGCCCGCGACGCCGTCGCCCGCAGCAGGGCGGCGGTCCAGCCCAGGGTGGCCTCCCGCCGCGCCCGCCAGGTCGCGACGTCGAGCACCGCCCCGTCCGGCGTGTCCACGTACTCGGGCCCGAACTCCCGCGCCCCGGCGAGCACCACCCCGGCGCCGGGATGCCAGCGCCGCAGCCGCGCCGGGCGGAAGTTGTAGTAGGTGAACAGGAAGTCCTCGACCGGGTGCGGGTGCCCGTCCTGGCGCCTGCTCAGGTGCGGCTCGATCCAGGCGCCCACGCGCCGCGCGTGGGCCTGGGCCCGCGCGCGCCATTCCGGCTCGGCAAGGATTCTCACCGCATCATGGTAGGAGGCCACCGGGGACTGTCGGTCCGTACCCCTAGGCTGCCTGTCATCGTCTTCTTCCGAAAGGCCGGGTTCCAGCGGCGTGGAGTCCTCCGTCGAGCAACTGGTGTACGTCCGCGACGACGCCTACACCGTGGCCCGCATGAGCGCCGAGGGGCGGCCCGGTTTCGTCGCGGCGGGCCGGGCGCTGGCCGGGGTGCAACCGGGTGAGACCGTCGAGCTGACCGGCGAGTGGGAGGAACACCCGCGCCACGGCCTTCGCCTGGCCGTCACCGGCTGCGAACGCGTCACACCCTCCACCGTCCGGGCCATCCGGCTCTACCTCGGCTCCGGCCTGATCAGGGGCATCGGCCCGCGCCTGGCCCAGGCCATCGTCGACCACTTCGGGCAGAGCAGTCTCGCCGTCATCGACGCCGCGCCCGAGCGGCTGCGCGAAGTGATCAACATCGGGCCGGTGCGCCAGGCGCAGATCGTCGAGGCGTGGCAGGAGCAGAAGGCCGTCGCCGAGCTGATGGTGGTGCTCCAGGGCTTCGGCGTCAGCCCGCTGCTGGCCACCAAGATCTACCAGGTGTTCGGCACCGACGCGGGCCGGGTGCTGAAGGACGACCCCTACCGGCTCATCGGCCGCGTGCGCGGCATCGCCTTCGCGACCGCCGACCGCATCGCACTGCGCTCCGGCACCCCCGAAAGCAGCCCGGCCCGGCTGAAGGCCGCACTGCTCGACCGCCTCGACACTGCGGCCAGCGGCGGCGGCCACTGCTTCCTGTCGCCGACCGCCCTGGTCACCCGCACGGTCGAACTGCTCCAGCAGGACCAGGAGCCGATCGAGCGGGCCCTCGACGCGCTCGTGTCCGAGCTGCGGGTGGTCCGCGAGGCCGAGGCCGTCTACACCAAGGAGACCCACGCCCGCGAGGTCAGGCTGGCCGCCGAACTGACCCGGCTGTCGCGGGCCCGCTCGACGCTGCGGCTGCGCGACTACCGCGAGGACACCTCGCTCGACGACGACCAGCGGGCGGCCGTCACGATGGCGCTCACCAGCACCGTTTCGGTGCTGACCGGCGGGCCCGGCTGCGGCAAGAGCCACACGGTGCGCGCGCTCGCGGCGACCGTACGCGCGATGGGCGGGCGGGTCACGCTCTGCGCGCCCACCGGCAAGGCGGCCAAGCGGCTGTCCGAGCTGACCGGCCAGCCGGCGACGACCGTCCATCGGGTGCTGGCGCACGAGCCCGACCCCGACGCGCTGTTCGACGAGACCCCGGTGCGCGCCGACCTCATCGTGGTCGACGAGGCCGGCATGCTCGATCTGGGCCTCGCGACCCGGCTGGCCGCCGCGATCCCGTCGGGCGGCCATCTGCTCCTGGTGGGCGACGGCGACCAGTTGCCGAGTGTCGGCCCCGGCAACGTGCTGGCCGACCTGCTGCGGGTCGAGGAGATCCCGCGCGTCCGGCTCACCCGGGTCTTCCGGCAGGCCGAGGGCAGCGCGATCATCGAGGCGGCCCACCGGGTGCGCGGCGGCGAGCTGCCCTCGGTGCCGGGCGGCGGCGGGTTCTGGTTCGAGGAGCTCGACGACCCGGCCGCCGTCGCCGAGCGGGTGGTCCACCTGGCGACGGTCGCCATCCCGCGCAAGCAGGGCGTCGATCCGGGCCGGGTGCAGGTGCTCGCGCCGATGCGCAAGGGCGACGCGGGCACCGTCGAGCTCGGCCGCAGACTGCAGGAACGCCTCAACCCGGCCGCCGAGGACAAGGCGGAGCACTGGTCGGGCGCCACGCTGTTCCGTACGGGCGACCGGGTCATGCCGATCCGCAACAACTACGACAAGGGCGTCTTCAACGGCGAAACCGGGGTGATCACCCGGCTGGTGCCCGAAGAGCGGCTGGCCGAGGTGCTCATCGACGACGGCGCCACGGTCACCTACACCTTCGACGAACTCGACGACCTCACCCACGCCTACGCCATCAGCGTGCACCGGGCGCAGGGCAGCGAGTACCCGTTCGTGGTCGCCCCGCTGGTCGTGGAGGCGGGCGGCATCATGCTGCGCCGCCGCCTGCTCTACACGCTGCTCACCCGCGCCCGCTCCTGGGTGGTGCTGGTCGGCCAGCGCAAGGCCCTCGAACTGGCCGTCCACCGGCTCGGTCACCGCCGCAACACCGGCCTGGCCGACCGCCTCCTGGCCCTGTCGCAGGCCATGTAGCAGAAGCGTCGCCTCCGTGCGTGCGAGCCGGCGTCAGCGCTCCACGATCCCGTGGCCGCAGCAGCAGCGAACCGACCGGACCGTCAACCTTCGAGGATCTCGTTCAGCCTGGTGAGCGCGAGCTCCACCCGCTCGGGGTGGTCGGCGAAGAACGGGTCGTCCGGCGTGGGCAGCGACGAGGCCAGTGCCCAGCCGCGCCCGCGCAGCCAGGTCGCCTCGTCGGCGCCGACCTTCTCCCTGAACACCTCCCGCACCCGCTTCGGCAGGAACAGCCAGGCGGGCAGCATGTCCACCGCCGGGTCCCCGGCGGCCAGGGTGCCGAAGTCGATGACCGCGCTCAGGCGCCCCTCGACCGACAGCAGATTGCCCACCGCCAGGTCGCCGTGGACCCACACCGGCGGCCCCGCCCACGCGGGCGCCGCCAGTATCTCTTCCCACAGCGCCATCAGCCGGCCGGTGTCGGCCAGGCCGCCCAGCTTCTCGATCTTGGGCCGGATCCGTGACTCGACGGCGATCGAGTCGCGCGGATCGCCCATCGGCACGCCCCGGAAGGCGTTGCTCCACTCCGGTCCCGGCGCGCCCGTGGCGTCGATCGCCTGCAGCGCGAGGATAAACTCCGCCAGCCGGACCGCGGCCTCCACCGGGTCGGCCAGCCCTTCGGGCGTGGCGGTCTCGCCGGGCAGCCACCGGTAGACCGACCACGGGAACGGGTAACCCTCGCCTGGCTCCCCCTTCGCCACCGGTTGCGAGATCGGCAGCGGCAGCTGCGGCGCCAGCCTGGGCAGCCACGTGTGCTCACGCTCCACCTGCCCGACCCACCGCTCGTAGCGCGGCAGCCGCAGCGACAGCTCCCCGCCCAGGCGGAAGGTCGCGTTGTCCATGCCGGGCCTGGGGACCGGCACCACGTCCAGGTCGGCCCAGTGCGGGAACTGCGCGGCGAGCAGCCGCCGTACGAGATCGACATCGATGGTCAACGACATGGGTCCATGACAGCGCATGGCGAGGCGAGGAGGCCAACCATTTACGGCGTCACGGCGGAAGCGGCGGGGCCTTGCGGGCCGAGCCCCGGTAGACCTCCGGGTCGTAACGGCGGGCGCTGTCGTCGAGCTTCGCGTGCGCGGCGGCCACCAAGTCGACGCCCAGGACGTCGGCGAGCCGTACCAGATAGCCGGTGACGTCGCCCAGTTCGTCGCGCACCCGGGCGAGCGTCTGCTCGTCGAGGTCGCCGGCCTCCTCAGGCGTCAGCCACTGGAACTCCGCCACCAGCTCGCCCACCTCGCCCGACAGCGCCATCACCAGGTTCTTCGGCGTGTGGAACCGCTCCCAGTCGCGCTCCTGTGCGAAGCCGCGCAGCCGGGCGGCCAGTCCTTCGAGATCGTCGTGCACAGACCCCAGGCTCTCATCCCGCACCGGCGGGCGGGCCCCGGCACCGCGCCGGGGCCCGCCCGGCATCAGCCGATCTCGACGTGCTCCAGGATGCCGAGCGCGTCGGGGACGAGCACGGCCACCGACGAGTACGTCGAGACGACGTAGGTGGAGATCGCCTTCTCGTCGATGCCCATGAACCGCACCGACACCCCGGGCTCGTACTCGTCCGGCAGCCCGGTCCGCCGCAGCCCGACGACGCCCTGCTTCTCGGTGCCCGTACGCATGGCCAGGATCGAGCTCATCCCCTGGTCCGTGATCGGGATCTTGTCGCTCGGCATGATCGGCACACCGCGCCAGGCGATGACGCGCGAGCCGTTCACCTCGATCGTGTCCGGATACACCCGGTGGGCGGTGCACTGCCGGGCGAAGGCCGCGATGGCGCGCGGATGCGCCAGGAAGTAGTGGGTGCTGCGGCGGCGGGCGAGCAGGGTGTCCATGTCGTCGGGGGTCGGCGGCCCCGTCCTGGTGTGGATGCGCTGCTTCAGGTCGGCGTTGTGCAGCAGCCCGTACTCCGGGTTGTTGAACAGTTCGTGCTCCTGCCGCTCCCGCAGCGCCTCGACGGTCAGCCGCAACTGCTGGCGAGTCTGGTCCATCGGCTCGCTGTACAGGTCGGCCACGCGGGTGTGCACCCGCAGCACGGTCTGCGTGACACTCAGCTCGTACTCGCGCGGCCCGGCGTCGTAGTCGACGAACGTGCCGGGCAGCGTCGGCTCGCCCGTGTGACCGGACGCCAGCGCGATCTTCGCCTCGCCGGGCGGCGGCAGCGGCCGCTCCAGATGTTCGCGCAGGCTCTCCCACCGGCCGGCGATCCGGTCGAGCACAGCCCGGTCGAGCGTGAGGACGATGCTCGGCGTGAGCGCCCGCGCCGGTGAGGGCTCCCGCGAGGTGAGGTCGCCCACGTGGTCGCCGTCGGCGAACACGCCGAGCACGGTCTCCGCGCCGTACTCGCCGGTTCCGGTCCTCGCCACCTTGCCGTGCGCGACGAGCACCACGACCGCAGCCGGTACGGTCTCCCCCTCGGCCAGCTCGTGCTGCGTGAAGCCGTCGGCCAGCGCCTCCAGCACCTCCTCGTCCTCGTACCCGCGCAGCGACGGCAGCTCGCACAGTTCGGCGGGCACGACCCGCACGGCCGAGCCGACACTGGTGAAGCTGACCCGCCCGTCGCCGATCGTGTAGGTGAGGCGCCGGTTGACCCGGTACGCGCCGCCGACGACCTCCTCCCACGGCAGCACGTGCAGCAGGTGCCGAGGGGTGATCTCGCGCATCTGCGGGACGGTCTTGGTGGTCGTCGCCAGTTGTCTGGCGGCGGCTGTCCCGAGGCTCAGCGTTTCGGTCACAGGGCACCTGCCGTTTCGGGGCTGAGAGAGTTGACGGTGGAGCCGCCCGCCGCGCGCAGCAGGTGGCCGATGCGGGCGGTGGTGGTGCCGAGTCCGGTCGGCCCCTGCGTCCAGCGGACGGCGGGGGCGCGGCGCAGCTCGGACTCGTCGTAGCGGCGGGTGCGCCGATGCCAGCGCACCACCGCCGCCATCCAGTCGCGCAGCTTGGCCACGAACTCCGCGACGGCCTCGCGCAGGGCGGCGTCGGCGCCGATGCGGTCGAGCAGCACCGGCAGGTCGTTCGCCGAGATGGCCTCGAACTGGCGCAGCCGCGAGGTCATCAGCCGGTGGACGACGTCCACGGCCTCCGCCTGCCCGCAGTCGAGGAAGTTGCCGATGACGAGCGCCCAGTTGTGCAGTTCGCCCTCGTACTGGATCTCCTTGCGCATGGAGTACAGGTCGTTCACCATGCAGCCGTAGTCCTGGGCCGCGAGCACCAGCCCGCGCAGTTCGCGGGTGCGGAACAGTTCGGGCGGGACCGGCCGGGTGGCCTTGATCCTGGCCAGGTCCATGGTGAGGTCGGAACCGAAGGTGCTGCGCCGCATCTCCAGGTAGTCGACCGGGTCGGGCACCCGGTTCTGGATCCGGCCCGCCAGCTCCCACAGCCAGCTGCCGAACATGTCGTCCACCGACCTGCGGAACGCGCGCCGTGTCCGCGGGTCCATCGGCGGCGCGGTCCGGTTCCAGAGGTCCACGAGCCCGCGTTCGAGGGCGCTGACCGGGACCAGGGTCTGCACCAGGTCGAGCGGCATGAGCTCGCGCAGCCGCAGGTTGGACAGCTTCGCCCCGGCCAGGTCCTGGCCGGCGCCGTACACCCTCGGGTAGTAGTCGTCGGCGTAGGTCCCCCAGGCCAGCCAGTTCGTGGACAGGGCGAGCCCGTCCGCGTCCGTGTCGGGGTCGATGCCGCTCGCGCACAGCGCGAAGTCGGCGCCGACCAGTTGCTCGCGCGTCCACAGGGCGGCGGACGGCAGCCCCGGCAGGCCGTCGAACAGCCCCATCTCGGCGCACCAGGCGACCGTGTGCTCGCGCGCCGCCGCAAGGTGCGGGTTGTCCCTCACCTCGTACGGCACCGCGACGTCGGGCGCCGGCGTGCTCACCGCCGAGTACGGCCGGTGCCCGTGGTTGCGCAGCCCGCTCGCCACGTGGGCGGGCGAGACGTTGAGCGGCCCGGTCCTCCGGCTCGCCTTGGTGTAGCGGCTGGAGGCCAGGTGCCACGCCTGCCCCCCGGCCTGCCAGTCCTGCAGCCCCTTCACGTAGGCGAGCACCCGCGCCCGCTCGTGCGGCAGCACCCCCTCGTCGGCGAACAACGCCGGCAATTCGGCCAGCACCGTGTGCTCGAACTGGTGCATCCGCGACGTCAGCAGGTCGTTGGTGATCTCCACCGCCTCCTGGGTGCCGCAGCCGAAGAACCGCTCGGACACCAGCACGCAGTTGGACAGCTCCCCCTCCTGCACGACCTCCCTGCGGTAGGAGAACAGGTCGTTGCGCAGGTGCACCGCGTCGGCGAAGGACTCGCCGAGCACCCGCACCGGCCGCGTGCGGGCGATCCGGGCGGGCAGTTCGGCGTCCGCGACGTACTCGACCAGGCAGGCCGACCAGCCCGCGCCGCCGACCTTGCGGCGCTCCTCGATGTACTCGATCGGATTGGAGACCTCGCCGGTCTGGATGTGGAACAGCTCCCACATCGACTCCTGCATCAGGTCGCGGGTGACCTCCACGAAACGTTCGCGCCAGTTCAGCGACATGCTGGGGACCGTACGTGCCCACAGGTCTTTCAGCCCCAGCTCGACCGGGTTGGTCGGCTCCGGCGGGTTGTCGTCCATGAACAGTTCGAGCCGGTCCAGGTACGCCTGGGCGCCCTGGACGTCGCCGGTGCGTTTGAAGATCTCGACGAAGTGGTCGTCGAAGAAGAACACCCAGACGTACCAGTCGGTGACGAGGTCGAGCGCCTCCTGCGAGCAGTCGGGATGGGTGTACGCGCACAGCAGCCCGTAGTCGTGGGACTCAAGGTCGTCGAGCGTCCAGATGTCCGGGTCGTCCAGCATGCCCATGGCGGCCGCCCAGCCCCTGGTGTGGGCGCGGGCGGCGTCCACATGGGGGTTGAGCCGGGCCGGATACGGCATGTAGAAGTCGGGGAGCTCGTAGGGCATCAGCCGACCTCGACGCTCTCCAGCACTCCGAGGGCGTCGGGCACGAGCACCGCCGCGGAGTAGTAGGCGGTGACCAGGTAGGAGATGATCGCCTTCTCGTTGATGCCCATGAACCGCACCGACAGGCCCGGCTCGTACTCGTCGGGCAGCCCGGTGCGGGTCAGGCCGACGACGCCCTGGTCGGACTCGCCCACCCGCATGGCCAGGATCGAGCTGAGACCCGTGTCGCTGACCGGGATCTTGTTGCACGGCAGCATCGGCACGCCGCGCCACGAGGGCGCCTTCTGCCCGTTGAACTCCACGCTCTGCGGGTAGATGCCGTGCGCGGTGCACTGACGGGCGAAGGCCGCGATGGCGCGCGGGTGGGCCAGGATGACCGACGGGTTCTTCCAGACGGTGGCGAGCAGTTCGTCGAGGTCGTCCGGCGTGGGCGGGCCGGTGCGGGTGTGGATGCGCTGCTTGAAGTCGGCGTTGTGCAGCAGGCCGAACTCGCGGTTGTTGACCAGTTCGTTCTCCTGCCGCTCGCGCAGCGCCTCGACGGTCAGCCGCAACTGCTGCTGCGTCTGGTTCATCGGCTCGTTGTACAGGTCGGCGACCCGGGTGTGCACGCGCAGGATCGTCTGGGCGACGCTCAGCTCGTACTCGCGGGGGGCGGCGTCGTAGTCGACGAAGGTGCCGGGCAGCGTCGGCTCGCCGATGTGGCCGGAGGCGAGGGCGATCTCGGCCTCGCCGTACACGTTGAGGGCGGTGTCGGGGTCGGCGGCCCAGTTCTCCACGTGCGCGCGCAGCGACTCGGCCTCGGCGGCGACCTCGTCGAAGGCGGTGCGCGGCAGCGCGAGCACGGTGCACGCGGTGACGGCCTTCATCGTGAGGTCCCAGGTGCCCGTCTCGCCGACGATGCTGCCGTCTCCGAAGTGGTCGCCGTCGGCGAGCACGCCGCGCTCGGCCTGCTTGCCGTAGGCGCCCTCGCCGAGCTTGCTGACCTTGCCGTGCGCGACGAGCACCACCTCGGTGGCGGGGTCGCCGGCCTCGACGATCACCGAGCCCGGCTCGTACTCGCGCTGGACGAACCGGTCGGCGAGCGCGGTCAGCACATCGAGGTCGTCGTAGCCGCGCAGCGGCGGTAGCTCGCACAGCTCCGCCGGGATGACGCGGACGGCGGCGCCGGTCTTGACGAAGGTGACCCGGCCGTCGCCGACGGTGTAGGTGAGGCGCCGGTTGACGCGATAGGCGCCGCCGACGACCTCGACCCACGGAAGGACCTTGAGCAGGTGCCTGGAGGTGATCTCCTGCATCTGCGGCTGGGTCTTGGTCGTGGTCGCGAGGTTGCGCGCGGCCTTGGTACCGAGGCTGAGCGGGCTCTCGTTGCTGGGCAGGTTGGGTTCGGTCACAGCACACCACCAATCTGGGTTCTCAGTTCGGGCGGAAGGGCGAAGGTCAAGGTCTCCCGGGTGTGGGTCACGGTCTCGACGTCGGCGAAGCCGTGGCGGGCCAGCCAGTCCAGGAGTTCGGTGACGAGGTGCTCGGGCACGGAGGCGCCGGAGCTGACGCCGACGGTGCCGGCTCCGTCGAGCCAGCTCTCGTCGGCCTCCTCGACCCGGTCGATCAGGTGGCCGGCGCGGGCACCGGCCGCGAGCGCCACCTCGACCAGGCGCTGGGAGTTGGAGGAGTTCTCCGAGCCGACCACGAGGACGAGGTCGCATCGGGCGGCGAGGGCGACGACGGCTTCCTGCCGGTTCTGGCTCGCGTAACAGATGTCGTCGCTGGGCGGGTCCACCAGCCCGGGGTATCGGGCGCGCAGGCTGCCGACGGCGGCCATGGTCTCGTCCACGGACAACGTCGTCTGCGACAGCCAGCCGACGGGGCGGTCGGCGGGGATCGTGAGGGTCTCGGGGGTGGCGGGGTCCACCACGTGCATCCGGCCGGGCGCCTCTCCGAGGGTGCCCTCGACCTCTTCGTGCTCGGCGTGGCCGATGAGCACGATCTCGTAGCCCGCCTCCGCGAAGCGGACGGCCTCCTTGTGCACCTTGGTGACCAGGGGACAGGTGGCGTCGACGGTCTGTAACCCGCGCTCGGCCGCAACCGCCTTGACGGCGGGCGAGACGCCGTGGGCCGAGAAGATCACCAGGGCGCCGTCGGGCACCTCGTCCAGTTCCTCGACGAAGACGGCGCCGCGCCGGGTCAGGTCGGCGACCACGAAGGTGTTGTGGACGATCTGTTTTCGCACGTAGACAGGCGGGCCGTAGTGGCCCAGCGCCTCCTCCACCGTGCGGATGGCACGCTCGACGCCGGCGCAGTAGCCGCGTGGAGCCGCCAGCAACACTCTGCCCATGAGAGGTCTCCTGTCAGCTGTTTCGGTGGGTGAGCCGGTCGGCCATGAAGACCAGGGCCGCGCGGGCGTCCTCATCCATGGCGCAGGCGCGCAACTCCTTCAGGCCGGTGTCCACCCGGCGCTCGATCATGTCCTCGACGTGGGCCAGCGCCTGGGTGTCCACGATCACCTGGCGGAGTTCGGCCGCGTGCTCGTCGTCGAGCCGGGGGTTGCCGTACCAGGCGCGCAGCAGTTGCCGCTGCGGCCCGGTGGCCTCGGCGAAGGCGTGGGCGACCAGGACGGTCGACTTGCCCTCGCGCAGGTCGTCGATGACGGGTTTGCCGGTCTGCGTCGGGTCGCCGAAGACGCCCAGGATGTCGTCGCGCAGTTGGAACGCCTCGCCGAGCGGCAGCCCGAAGGCCGCGTAGGAGTCCATCAACTCGGGCGGCGCTCCGGCCAGCGCGCCGCCGATCTGCAGCGGGCGCTCGACCGTGTATTTCGCGGTCTTGTAGCGGATCACGGTGAGGGCCCGGTCGATGCTCGGGTCCTCGAAGCGATGGGCCCGGATATCGAGGTACTGGCCTGCGATCACCTCGGCCCGCATCCGGTGGAACAGCGCTCTGGCCTGCCCCTGCGCCCCCGCCGCGTCGAGCAGCTCGTCTGCCCAGGCGAGCGCCTGCACTCCGAGGAGGGTGGCGGCCGACTGGCCGAACAGCTCGCCCCGGTGGGCGAGCGCGCGGTGGATGGTGGGACGGCCGCGCCGCAGTTCACTGCTGTCCATGATGTCGTCGTGGATGAGCAGGCCGGCGTGGTAGCACTCCAGCGCCGCGCCGGCCGTGAGGGCCTGCCGCTCGTCGGTGTGGCCGGCGCCGCGTGCCCCCAGGGCGCACAGCAGGGGCCGGATGCGCTTGCCGCCGTTGAGCACGAACTGCGCGAGCAGGCCGTACCCCTCGGCGAGCTCCGCGTCGTCCACCGGGGCTCCGTGGACCTCCAGGTGTGCCTTGAGCAGGGCGTCGACCTGTTCCTTCATGCGTTCGACGGTTCTCTTTACGGGTGCCTCCACGATCTCCGCCGTCATGAGCGTCCCCCAGTCGATCGAGATCATCGAATACACACGAGAAGCTAGGGCACGGGCACAGAGAGTTAAATCGCCTGTTCCACTCACCGGAACATCAGGTTCACGAAATTGCCAAGTCGGGGCCAAGATTCGTCAAAGTCCGAGCGGAACGAAGGAGACGCGATGGTCGATCTGGGGATGCCGGTCAAACGGGCGCGGGTCACGCGGCAGGTGATGGTCGGCGACGTCCCCGTGGGCGGCGGGGCGCCGGTGTCGGTGCAGTCCATGACCACGACCGTCACGGCCGACGTCGACGCGACCCTTCAGCAGATCGCCGAGCTCACGGCGGCGGGCTGCCAGATCGTCCGGGTGGCCGTGCCGTCGCAGGACGACGCGGACGCGCTGCCGGAGATCGCCCGCAAGTCCAAGATCCCGGTGATCGCGGACATCCACTTCCAGCCGAAGTACGTGTTCGCGGCGATCGACGCCGGCTGCGCGGCCGTACGGGTCAATCCCGGAAATATCAAGAAATTCGATGACAAGGTGGGTGAGATCGCCAAGGCGGCGGGCGAGGCGGGCGTGCCCATCCGCATCGGCGTCAACGCCGGGTCGCTCGACCCCAGACTGTTGCAGAAGTACGGCAAGGCCACCCCCGAGGCGCTGGTGGAGTCGGCGCTGTGGGAGTGCTCGCTGTTCGAGGAACACGGCTTCCGCGACATCAAGATCTCCGTCAAGCACCACGACCCGCTCACGATGATCAGCGCCTACCGGCAACTCGCCCAGCGCTGCGACTACCCGCTGCACCTCGGCGTCACCGAGGCCGGTCCGCTCATGCAGGGCACGATCAAGTCCGCGGTGGCCTTCGGCGTGCTCCTGTCCGAAGGCGTCGGCGAGACGATCAGGGTCTCGCTGTCGGCGCCGCCGGTCGAGGAGGTCAAGGTCGGCATCGGCATCCTGGAGTCGCTCGGCCTGCGGCAGCGGCGCCTGGAGATCGTCTCCTGCCCGTCGTGCGGACGTGCCCAGGTGGACGTCTACCGGCTGGCCGAAGAGGTCGAGGCGGGTCTGGACGGGTTCCCGTTCCCGCTGCGCGTCGCGGTCATGGGCTGCGTCGTCAACGGCCCCGGCGAGGCCCGCGAGGCCGACCTCGGCGTCGCCTCCGGCAACGGCAAGGGCCAGATCTTCGTCAAGGGCGAGGTCGTCAGGACCGTACCGGAGTCGCAGATCGTCGAGACCCTCATCGAGGAGGCCATGCGCCTGGCCGAGGAGAGCGACCAGGGGTAGGGACAGCCCTACCCCCGGGCGGCCAGCGGGCAGGATCGAACCGGGGCGGGCGCGAGCCTAGATTCGTCCGTATGACCCTCCTCCAGCGCACCGTCGCCGACACCCGCTACGTGATGACCGGCTTCATGACCACCGTCGTCGGCTTCGTCCTCGTCGTGGCGGGCGTCGCGGCCGGGCTCGGCAGCGCGGCCGTCTTCGTCGGCCTGCCGATCCTGGCCATGACGGCGTTGCTCGCCAGGAGGCTCGCCGACACCGAGCGCGGACAACTGCCCGAGGTGCTCGGCCGTCCCGTCGGCCGTCCCGAGTACGCCGAGGCGCCCATCTGGGCCGGTTGGTTCCGGCGCACGATGACCCCGCTGGGCACCGGGCAGGCGGTCCTGGACATCCTGCACGCGATCATCTCCCTGCCGTTCGCGATCGTCTCCTTCGTCCTGACCACCGTCTGGTGGGCGGGCACGATCGCCGGACTGACCTTCCCCCTGTACGGCTGGATCCTGGCCGACACCGTCGGCGTGAACGCGAGCCTGCCCGCCCTGCTCGGCCTGAGCGACAGCCCGACGATGTTCGTGCTCTTCAACACCGGTCTCGGACTGGCCTTCGCCGCGACGCTGATGCCGATGGTGCGCATCGCCGCCCTGGTCAGGGCCACGCTGGCCCAGTCGCTGCTCACCCGGCCGGCCCGCAAGGAGGCCGCCTCGGTCTACGCCTACCCGCGCCAGGCCGTACGGGCGTAGCCGAAGCGTTCGGCCGGACCCGGCCGAACGCCGGGAACGGGGGCACGGTCAGCGGGTGGGGCGTTCGGGTCCGGCCGGACCGGCCACGCCTCGGGAAGCGAGGCGCGGCCGGGTGTCAGCCGGTGGGGCCGCGCCACACGTCGTACAGGGCGGCGGCGAGGGCGGCGGCGATGAAGGCGACCACCACCGCGAAGCCGAACGTGATCGCCGCCGACCAGCCCAGCCGCAGGGTGCCGAAGAAGGCCGAGCCGGCCGTCGCGACCCCCATCGCCGACCCCAGCCGCTGCCCCGTCTGCAGCATCCCGGCCGCGCTGCCGCCCTTGGCCGGGGGCACCTCCGACAGGGTGAGGGCCTGGTTGGGCGCGATCACCAGCCCGCTGCCGATGCCCGCGACGAGCAGCGGCAGCGCCGTGGCCAGGCCGACGTACTCCCCCGGCACCAGCCACAGCGCGAGGATCGTCAGCAGCAGACCGGCCAGGACCACGACGAGCCCGGCGGCCGTCAGGCGGCGGCCGATCGTGGTGACCAGCCGCCCGCCCACCACGGCCGACGCCGCCGACCCCAGCGCGAACGGCATGATCGACAGCCCGGCCGTCAGGGCGCTGTAGCCGTGACCGATCTGCAGGTAGATCGTGTAGATGAAGAAGATCCCGGTGAACCCGGCGAAGTACAGCAGCCCGAGCGTCGAGCCCAGGCTGTAGGAGCGTTTCTCGAACAACGCCAGTGAGACCAGCGGCTCGCGCGGATAGCGCCGCTCCCACCACACGAACGCGGCCAGCAACCCCAGCGCCACCGGCACCAGCAGCCACTTCTGCGGCCCCGGCCACTGCTGCACCTGGATGAACGGCAGCAGCAGCAACAGCGCACCGAGCCCCAGCAGCAGCACCCCCACCGGGTCCATGCTCTCCTGCCGTTTGCGCTCCCGCTCGGGCGGCGGCAGCACCCGCCGCGCCACCGGCAGCAGGACCAGCCCGATCGGCAGGTTCACGAGGAACACCCACCGCCAGCCGTGCTCCGGGCCGAACGCCGTGACCAGCGCGCCGCCGATCACCGGACCGGCCGCCGTCGAGACGCCCATCGTGGCGCCGAACCAGCCGAACGCCCGCCCCCGCGACGGCCCCTGGAACAGTTGCTGGATCAGGCCGGACACCTGCGGGTTGAGCAGCCCCGCCGCGAACCCCTGCGCCACCCGCGCCCCGATCAGCACCCCGACGCCCGGCGCGAGCCCGCACACCGCGCTCGCCACCGTGAACAGCGCGACGCCCAGCATGAACACGGCCCTGCGGCTGCGCGCGTCCCCGAGCCTGCCGCCCGGCACCAGCACCAGCCCGAACGAGAGCGCGTACCCCGAGATGATCCACTGGAGGGAGTCGGTGGTGGCGCCGAGACCCCGCTGGATGGACGGCAGCGCGACGTTGACGATACTGACGTCGAGTCCCGCCATGAAGGCCGCGACCAGGCACACGGCGAGCGCCCGCTGAGCTCGACTGTCGGCCATATGCCGCATTGTGCCGCGTGTGCGCCGTCCGTAACCTTCTCAACACGCGGACCTCTCCGGGAAGCCTCCGGCGTGCGGATCACGCTCTTCCCGTTGCAGGCGGATCCGAATGGCATGGCAGGAGATGCGGTGGCCGGGGGTGGGCTGCAGGGTGGAGCGGGCAGGGGCGTTTGGAAGGGTGGGGAGGACGCTGGCAGGATGTCTGGTGTGTCCCCCCGGGATCCGATTCTGCGCCTGAGCCGCGCCGCCGTGTTCGCGGCGGCGTGTGTCGCGGTCACCGCAGGAGGGCACCTGTTCGCGGGCGGCTCCGCCATCTCACCCGCCGCGCTGGCCGCCGCCGCCCTGGCCGCCCTGGCGCTCGCCTACACGCTCATCGGCCGCGAGCGCGCCCGGGAGACCGTCCTCACGGCGACCGCGGGCACCCAGCTCGCGCTGCACGAGCTGTTCGCGCAGACCTCCCGGGACCATCCCGCCGACGACGCGCACGGCCACCTCGGCATGACCGCCGCGCACCTCATGGTCGCGCTGCTCACCGGCTGGTGGCTGCACCGGGGCGAGAGCGCGGTGTGGACCATGCTCAGGCTGTGGGGCGCCGCCCCGCTCCGGCCGGTCCGGCTGCTGCTGCCGACGCCGCCCGGAAGCCCGTCGAGGGTACGGCCCGCGGTGCCGTCCAGTGAGATCTCACCGCCCCGGTCGCGGGAGTTCGCGGCGGCCGTCCACCGGCGGGGGCCGCCCGCAGCCATCGGCGTCGGCTGACGACGCGTTCAGGTCCCCTGTTCATCCGGTATTTCCCGCTGGAGTTCTCCGATGGCTGTACGTTCATTCCTCATCACTGTGTGCGGCGCCCTGCTGCTTCTGCTGTCCGCCCCCGCCGCGCTCGCCCATGACGCGCTCAAGTCGAGTTCACCCGCCAAGGACGCGAAGGTGAGCTCCCTTGAGACGATCGAGCTGGAGTTCACCTCGAAGGTGCAGGTCCCGGTGGTCGTCCTGCGCACGAAGGGCGGCGAGTCCGTCAAGCTCGGCAAGGCCGAGGTCGACGAGCGCACCGTCACGGCGGAGGTGACCGAGCCGCTGCCCTCCGGGGCGTACGTGATCGGCTGGCGGGTGGTCTCCTCCGACGGCCACCCGATCACGGGTGAGATCCCCTTCACGGTGAAGGCCGCGGACCCGACTCCGACGCCGTCCGAGGAGACCTCCGCCCCGGCCGCGTCCGAGAGCGCCGCGCCGGCCACGTCCGTCTCCCCTGCCCCCGCTCCCGCCGCCGAGCAGCCGGCCGCCGACGCCACGCCCGCCTCCGCCGAGGAGTCGGACGGCGGGCTGCCGACGTGGGTGTGGGTGGTCGGCGCACTGCTCGTGGTGCTCGGTGTCGGAGCGTGGCTGGCCACCCGCCGCCGCTGACGGCGTGTGCCCGCCCGGTCAGCCCCGGTGCCGGTAGCGGCGCTCGGGGCGGCCGGTGCCGCCGTACTTGAGCGACACCTGCACCAGCCCGGCCGCGTACAGGTGCTCCAGGTAACGGCGGGCGCTGACCCGGGACAGGCCGACCACGGCCGCGCACTCGCTGGCCGACAGGCTGCCCTCGGCCTCCCGCAGCGCCCGCCCGACCAGTTCCGAGGTCTCCACGCTGAGCCCCTTGGGCAGGACGGCCGGGTGCGACGGGCCGCCGAGCAGCCGGTCCACGTCGGCCTGGCCGCTGATGACCGCGCGGCCGTGGTCCTCCCGCTGGGCGGCGTAGCGCTCCAGCCGCAGCCGCAGGTCGTCGAAGTCGAACGGCTTCAGCAGGTAGTCGCTCACGCCGCGCCTGGCGGCCCGGCGCACCGTGTCCAGCTCCCGCGCGGCACTGATCACGATCACGTCGCAGTCGTGCCCCCGGGCGCGCATCCGAGCCAGGACGTCCAGGCCGAACAGGTCGGGAAGGTAAAGGTCGAGCAGCACCAGCGCGGGCGACAGTGCGCCGACCGCGGCGAGGGCCCGCTCCCCCGTGCCCGCGGTGCCGACCACCCGGAAGCCGTCCACCCGTTCGACGAAGGTGCTGTTGACCTTCGCCACCATGAAGTCGTCGTCCACGACCAGCACGTCGATCATCGTGTCGTCTCCATCGCCTCGTCGGCCGGGCGGCCGATCGACATCCGGGCGGTGAAGACCGCCCCGTCCGCCGTGTTGGTCACCGCGACCTCGCCGCCGCGCCGGTGGCAGACCAGCCGGGTCAGCGCCAGGCCGATGCCCCGTTCGCCGCCTTGCGCGGCCTTGGTGGTGAATCCCCGGGTGAAGACCTCCTGGTCGAGTTCGGGGGCGACGCCGGGCCCGGAGTCGCGCACCACGATCTCCACGCTGGCGGCGTCCTGGCGCAGCTCGACCTCCACCCACGCGGCCTCGCCGCCCGCCGCCGCGTCGATCGCGTTGTCGACCAGGTTGCCCGCGACGGTGGCCAGGTCGGCGGCGTCCATCGGGTCGAGCCGGTCGAGGGCGGTGCGCTCGGACAGCCGTAGCCGCACGTGCCGCTCGGCGGCCAGCGACGACTTGGCCATGAGCAGCGCGGCCACGGCCGTGTCGCGGACCGTCGCGGCCAGCCGTACGTCGAGCGACTCCTTGTGCCTGCGCAGCGCCCTGATGTAGCGGACGACCTCGTCGTACTCGCCGGTCTGACTCAGTCCCGAGATGATGTGCAACTGGTTGGCGAACTCGTGCGCCTGCGCCCGCAGCAGTTCGGTGGTGCCGCGGAAGGCGCCGAGCTCGCGTTCGAGCTGGGCGAGTTCGGTACGGTCGCGCAGGGTGGTGACGGTGCCGAGGCGGCGGCCGTCCTTGACGATCGCCATCCGGTTCATCACCAGCACGTTGCCCCGGTGGATGACGATCTCGTCACGGGAGTCGCCCTCCCCGGCGAGCACGTCGTACAGACGGCCGCTCACGCCGAGGGCGGACAGGCTCCGGCCGACGCCGCTCTCCGGCAGGTCGAGCAGCCTGCGGCCGACGTCGTTGACGAGCGTGAGCCGAAGCTGCGGGTCGAGCGCCACGACGCCCTCCGCGATGCCGTGCAGCATCGCCTCGCGGTGCTCGGCGAGCCCGGTGATCTCGCGCGGCTCCATGCCGAGCGTCTGCCGTTTGATCCGGCGGGCCAGCAGCCACGAGCCGAGCCCGCCGATGAGGCTGGCCGTCCCCAGATGCACCACCAGGTACGGCGAGGCCCCCGACAGCCGCTGCCACGCCGTCGGCGCCCGCACCCCGATCATCACGGTCCCGAGGTGGCGACCCTGGGTGCTCAGGACCGGCACCTGGGCGGACAGCTCCCGCTCGCCGTCGAGCACGAGGTACCCCGACCAGCCCCGGCCCCGCGCCACGCCCTCGTGCCCGAGCGGCAGCGCGGTCCCGACGATCGTGGTGTTGGTCGCGCTGACGATCTTCCCGTGGACGTCGGCGACGGTCACGGACGAGACGCCGGATTGGGTGAGCGTGGAATGCAGGAGCGGGGCCAGCACCTCGGCGGGCGCGGGCTGTTGGATGCGGGCGCGCAGCAGCGGGTTCCAGGCCGCCTGCTCGGCCAGTGCGCTCACCCTGCGGCCCTCGACCCGGTCGAAGGTGGCGGCCGACTGCGCCAGCGAGATCACCCCGACCGCCCCGAGGACCAGCACGACGATGGCCAGCTGCAGGAGCAGCAGCTCGCCGGAGAGCGTCAGCTGTCGGCGCGTCACGACCACAATGAACTCAATCTCCGCTGGTCACACAAGCGTGACCGGCATGTTTCCGGGTTCGCACAATCATGGCGCCGGAGTAACCGACGCGGAAGAGACCAGTTGTGAACGTACGAGCCCTGGTGGCGGTCGTGGCCCTGATGGGGGTCACGGCCTGCGGCGCCACCGCCGTGGAGCGGCCGACGGCCGAAGGCGCCCCGCTGAGCGGGTTGCGGCTGATGGTGCCCAACACGCCGGGAGGCGGCTACGACACCACCGCCAGAACGGCGGCCAAGGTCATGGAGGAGGCGCGGATCGCCGCCGGCGTCCAGGTGTTCAACCTGCCGGGGGCGGGCGGCACCGTCGGACTGCAGCGCACGATCAACGAGAAGGGCAACGGCAAGCTGGCCATGCAGATGGGCCTCGGCGTCGTCGGCGCCTCCCATGCCAGCAGGTCGGCCGCGACGCTCGACCAGACGACACCGCTGGTGCGGCTGATCGAGGAGGCGGGGGCGATCGTGGTGTCGAAGGACTCGCCGTACCGGACGATCGGCGAGCTGATCGAGGCGTGGAAGAAGGACCCGGGCAAGCTCGCCGTCGGCGGCGGCTCCTCTCCCGGCGGCCCCGACCACCTGCTGCCGATGCGGCTGGCCAAGGCCGTCGGCATCGACCCCAGGAAGGTCGGTTTCGTGTCGTACGACGGCGGCGGCGAACTGCTGCCCGCCATCCTCGGCAACAAGATCGCCTTCGGGGCGAGCGGCTACGGCGAGTTCCTCGACCAGGTGAAGGCGGGCCAGCTGCGGATCCTCGCCGTGACCAGCGAGCAGCCCATCCACGTGCTGAAGGACGTCCCGACCCTGAAGTCGGCCGGTATCGACCTGGTCTTCACCAACTGGCGGGGTGTCGTGGCGCCGCCCGGCATCGGCGAGGCCGACAAGAAGGCGTGGATCGACGCCTTCACCCGCATGCACGCCACCCAGCAGTGGAAGGACGAACTGGCCAAACGCGGCTGGACCGATGCCTTCCTCGCGGGCGACGCCTTCGCCGCCTACCTCACCGAGCAGGACCGGGCGGTCGCCGCGATCCTGTCCGAGCTCGGCCTGTCGTGAAGGACCGCGCGCAGTACGGCGTCTGCGCCTTCCTCGCGCTCACCGGCGTCGCGGTGATCGCCGACGCCGTCCGGATCGTCCATCTGGCGAGCAGCAACGACCCGATCGGGCCGCGCCCGGTCCCGTTGCTGCTCGGCGCGGCGTTGCTGCTGGTGGCGCTGCTGTACGGCCTGGACGTGGCCAGGGGCGGCAGGGGCGAGCCCGAGTCCGGCGAGGACGTCGACCTCGGCACCGGCATCGACTGGCGCACGGTCCTGCTGCTGATCGGCGCCGTCCTCGCCAACGCGGCACTGATCGAGCCGCTCGGCTGGGCGATCAGCGGGGCGCTGCTGTTCTGGGTGTCGGCGTTCGCGCTCGGCAACCGGCACCACCTGCGCGGCCTGCTGATCGCCGCCGGGCTGTCGGTCGGCACCTTCTACGCCTTCGCCGTCGGCCTGGGCGTCAACCTGCCCGCCGGCGTCCTGCGGGGGATCCTGTAGTGGGGAACCTGCTCGACGGTTTCGTCCACGTCATGGCGCCGGCCAACCTGCTCGTCGCGCTGGTCGGGGTGGTCGCGGGCACCGCCGTGGGCGTGTTGCCCGGCATCGGGCCCGCGATGACGGTCGCGCTGCTGCTGCCCCTCACCTACGGGCTCGCGCCGACCCAGGCGTTCATCCTGTTCGCCGGGATCTTCTACGGCGGCATGTACGGCGGCTCCACGACCTCCATCCTGCTCAACACGCCGGGCGAGTCCTCGTCGGTGGTGACCGCGATCGAGGGCAACAAGATGGCCAAGGCGGGCCGGGCCGCGCAGGCGCTCGCGACGGCGGCGCTCGGCTCGTTCGTCGCGGGCACGCTGGCGACACTGGCGCTGGTGCTGGTGACGCCGTTCGTGGTCGACTTCGCGGTCAGCCTGGGCGCCCCGGACTACTTCGCGCTCATGCTGCTGGCCTTCGCGGCGGTGGCGGCGGTGCTCGGCCGCTCCCGCATCCGGGGGTTCGCCGCGCTGCTCGTCGGGCTGACGATCGGGCTCGTCGGCATCGACCGGGTCAGCGGGCAGGAGCGGCTCACGCTCGGCCTGCCGCAACTCGCCGACGGCATCGACGTGGTCGTGGTCGCCGTCGGCGTGTTCGCGGTGGCAGAGGCGCTGTGGGTGGCCGCCCACCTGCGGCGGGGGCCGGTGAGCGTGGTGCCGGTCGGGCGGCCGTGGCTGGGCCGCGCCGACTGGGCGCGCTCGTGGAAGCCGTGGCTGCGCGGGACCGCGCTCGGCTTCCCGTTCGGCGCGCTGCCCGCAGGCGGCGCGGAGATCCCCACTTTCCTCTCGTACGTCATGGAGAAGCGCCTGTCGCGGCATCGCGCGGAGTTCGGCCACGGCGCCATCGAGGGCGTGGCCGGGCCGGAGGCGGCCAACAACGCGTCGGCGGCGGGCACGCTGGTGCCGATGCTGGCCATCGGGCTGCCCACGACCGCCGTGTCCGCCGTGATGCTGGCGGCCTTCGAGTCGTACGGGATCCAGCCGGGGCCGCTGCTGTTCGAGCGCGAGCCCGTGCTGGTGTGGACGCTGATCGCCAGCCTGTTCCTGGGCAACCTGCTGCTGCTCGTGCTCAACCTGCCGCTGGCCCCCGTGTGGGCGCGGCTGCTGCGCCTGCCCCGGCACCACCTGTACGCCGGGATCCTGTTCTTCGCCTCGATGGGCGCCTACGCGGTCAACGCCCAGCCGCTCGACCTGCTGCTGGTACTGCTGCTCGGGCTGCTCGGGTTCGGGATGCGGCGCTTCGGCTTCCCGGTGCTGCCGCTGGTCGTCGGCGTCATCCTGGGGCCGCGCGCCGAACTGCAGGGCAGGCGGGCCCTGCAGTTGTCGGGCGGCGAGTTGTCCGGGCTGGTCGGCGGGCCGGTCTCGTGGGCGGTGTACCTGGTGATCGCCGCGATCCTGCTGTGGCCGCTGGTGCGGCTGGTCCGCCGGGCCCGCCGTCAGCCGGCGGTCAGGGTGTAGCGGCCGCTGCCCGCGTGCCACTCGAAGCCGCCGCCGAGCCACGCACCGAGCCCCCACAGGAACTGCTGGAGTTCGGGCGAGCCCAGCGACCGCAGCTCGTGGCAGTCGGCCTCGAACGCGGCGACCAGGTCGTTGTGCAGGGTGACCGCCCGCTGCGCGGCCTCGGGCAGCGAGCATCCGCGCTCGGCGGCCACCAGCAGCACGAGGTTGCAGTCGGGCAGTTCGTCCTCGGCCTCGTGGATGGCGGAGTACAGGTCGTTGACGATGACGGCGGCGGTGCCCGCCCGCATCGCCGCTCGGTGCACCCGCTCCTCGTAGAACAGGTTGGCGGGCACCTCGTAGCCGCCGCAGACGTCGATGAGCGTCATCGAGGTGTAGAAGCTGTCGTGCTGGCGGGCGGCCAGATAGCGCCACGCCTCGACGGGCTCGCCGCTCTGCCGCCAGGCGCCGTAGGCGTTCCAGCTCACCCACATCTGGAAGGAGGTCATGTTGACGCGGGCCAGTTGCGCCGGGGTGGAGTGCCTGGCCACGTGCTCACGGGCGGTGGCGAGCCCGACCAGCACCGGGTCGGCGCCCAGCCGCTCGTCGAGTTCGGCGGTGAACTCGTCGGCGGGCGGCGGCGCGTCCAGTGCCGACATGCACAGCGCCAGCCGGCCCGCCAGCAGGGCCGGATCGGCGCCGAGATCGGTCTCGTCGGCGTAGTAGTCGTCGCACGCCCACCAGGCGGCGTTCATCTGCGCCGCCAGGAACACCCGGTCGGGGTCGTCGAGGTCGGCGTGGGTGAGCATCGCCAGCCTGCCGAAGCCCGCCTTTCTGAACTGCTCGATCCGGCCCTCGTGCAGGCCGATCCCCTCGGCCCATTCCACCAGCCGGTCGTCGACCTCCTCACCGAGTGCCTCGTTCACCCGCACCGTGAGCGGGCAGTACAGCGGCGGCATGCTCTCCACCCACGGGCGGAAGGCGAAGGTGAGCGGAGGCTGGCGCAGCGACCTGGGGCCGGGTGCGCAGCCCGGCGCCCGACCGGCCGGGTGGCCGCCCGCGAGTTCGCTGAACAGGCGGGCGGCCGAGGTGCCGAACCCGGTGGGTCCGGGCAGGAACGTGGAGGGGTACGGCATGACGTTCCTCTCTTTACGGGCGGGTCAGACGCGGTCGGCCGCGATCAGCAGGTACTGGAAGCTGCCGTCGCGATAGGCGGTGAGGAAGGCGTCCTCGATGCCGGTGGTCACCGACGACTTGGCGCGCAGCTCCCAGTACGGGATCGTGGCCTCGGTCAGGTCGATCACGCTGACCGGCACCAGCCCGTTGTCGGCCATCGCCCTGAAGTAGGTGCTGCGCGGGTGGATGTCGCAGATGTAGTGGGCGTTGATCTCGCTGACCGCCTTGGACGGCAGGCCGTACACGTCGTTGTAGCAGCCGGTGATCGTGACGTAGCGACCGCCGGGCGCCAGGAGCCGCGCGTGTGCGGCGAACAGCTTCGCGAGGTTCACGTACATCGTGCTCTCGTTGTTCCAGATGGCGCGGTAGGCGCCGGGCTCGAAGCCGGTCTGCAGCATGTTGCGGAAGTGGAAGCGGACCCGGTCCTCGACGCCGCGCAGCCGCGCCTGCTCGTTGGCGAAGTCGACCTGCTTCTGCGAGATCGACACGCCGTCCACGTGGCAGCCGTGGCGGGCGTTGGCCATGAAGCTGCTGCCGCCCCTGCCGGACCCGGCGTCGAGCAGCCGGTCGGTCGACTGGATCGGCCCGAGGTGGTCGAGCAGCAGGTTGGCCTGGGCGGTCTCCAGCCGGTGCATCTCGGCGATCATCCGCGCCTCGCGGGTCTCGTCCGGCCCCTCCAGTACCGTCCAGTCGACCTCGCCGATGCCGTAGTGGTGGTGGTACGTGCCTGTCACCTCGCCCAGGCGGAGGTTGACCGGGTTCTTCTCGTGGTTCCAGTAGTCAGCAACGGAGTGCTGGTACGGACTGGTGATGACCACGGACATCTGGCCTGCCTTTCGGAGGGAAGCTCCTGACACTTACGCGAAGTTATCGCCCGGCTACCGAAAGTTGAATGCGGTGTTCCACTGACCGGAACCTCCGTTTCCGCAAGGGATCGCGCGATCCGCGACACATTCGTGATCTTCCTCGGTAAGGTCGATTGTTGATCTTTGTTGACATTCGAGAGGAAGCACGTGACTTTAGGGACCTCCCTGCTGGCCGTACTCCTGGCGAGTACGGTCACCGCACCGCCCGCCGGGCAACAGGCCCGGCCACCGGCCAGCACATCAGCCAGCACCGTGACCCTGATCACCGGCGACCGGGTCACCGTCGTCGGGCGCACCCACCGGGTGGAGCCCGGCCCGGGGCGTACGGCGGCCTTCAGCAGCCAGACCCGTAAGGGCCATCTGTACGTGATCCCGTCGGACGCCGCGCCCCTGGTGGCGCAGGGCGTACTGGACGAGCGGCTGTTCGACGTCACCCGGTTGCTCGCCTGGAACTACGGCGACGCCCACACCCCCGACATCCCGGTCATCAGGCAGGGCGCGGTGCCCGAGCCCCGGCACGCCCGCCGTACCCAGGACCTGGGCGGCGTCGGGATGAGCGCGCTGCGGGTGCCGAAGGGCTCGGCCGCGCAGTCGTGGAAGGAGCTGACCGGGCAGCGCGCGCTGACCGAGGGCGGCGGCAGGCTCTGGCTGGACGGCCAGCGCTCCTGGCTCCTCGACCACAGCACCAGGCAGATCGGCGCGCCGCAGGCGTGGGCGCAGGGGCTGACCGGCCAGGGGGTCACGGTCGCGGTGCTCGACTCCGGCTACGACCGCGAGCACCCCGACCTGAAGCCGGCCGTCAAGCACGAACGCGTCTTCAACGGCGACCCGGACATGACCGACGACGCCAACCACGGCACGCACGTCGCCTCCATCGTCGCGAGCCGCAACGAGAAGTACCGGGGCGTCGCGCCCGGGGTGGACCTGGCCATCGGCAAGGTCGGCAACCGCAGGTCGATCCCCGAGTCCGCGATCATCGCGGGCATGGAGTGGGCCGCCCGTGACATCAGGGCCGACGTCGTCAGCCTCAGCCTGGGCGATCCCGACGGGAGCGAGATCGATCCGCTGGAGGAGACGGTCAACCGGCTGTCGGCCGAGACCGACGCGTTGTTCGTCATCGCGGCGGGCAACAGCCGATGGCAGGGCGGCCGAGTGGGCAGCCCCGGATCCGCCGAAGCGGCGCTCACCGTGGGCGCGGTGACCGAGGCGGGCGGCCTCACGGACTTCACCAGCCCCGGCCCCCGGATCGGCGACCACGCGGTCAAGCCGGACGTGGTGGCGCCGGGCGAGAACATCATGGCCGCGAAGCCCGGCGGCGGCCACCAGTCGCTCGACGGCACCTCGATGGCCGCGCCGCACGTCGCGGGGGCGGCGGCGATCCTGGCCCAGCGGTACCCGGACTGGACCGGCGAGCAGCTCAAGGCCGCGCTGACCGGCAGCGCCGCGCCGCTGTCGGAAGGGACGCAGTTCGACCAGGGCGCCGGGCTGATCGACCTGGTGCGCGGAGTGCGCCAGCCGGTGATCGCCGAGCCCGCGAACGTGTGGGCCCCGTTCCGCTGGGACACCGCGGAGCGGACCGCGACCAAGACCATCACCTACCGCAACAGCTCCGACACACCGCTCACGCTCGACCTGAGCGTGCGGAGCGAGGTGCTGAAGCTGTCCGCCGACCGCCTCGACGTCCCGGCCAAGGGTCAGGCGACGCTGACGTTGCAGATCGACGCGACCGGCAAGCCCACCGGTGAATACCCCGGTACGGTCACCGCCACCTCCGGCGACACCGTGGTCCGCACGCTGGCCGGCGCCTACGTCGAGCCGGAGTCGCACGACGTCGCCATCGAGGTGCTGGACAGGCAGGGGCAGCGGACGTCAAACGCGCAGGCGGAACTGTACCGGGCGGACACCGGCGAGGTGATCCACCTGACCCTCCGCGACGGACGCGCCCAGGCGAGACTCAACAAGGGCGACTGGAACCTGTTCGCCGAGGTCCGCGAAGGCCGCACCCTCACCTACGCCGCCCTGGCCGTACCCGTCGAAGGCGCAGGCGGACGCGTGGTTCTGGACACCCGGCAGGGGCGGCAGGTTCGCAGCACGGTGGACGACACAGCCGCTACCCGCGTCGGCGCGTACAACCTCAGCGTAGAACACGGCCAGTGGAGCAGCGCCGGCGGCTGGTTCGGGTTGGACCCCAACCGGGACCTGTTCGTCGTCCCCCGGCGTGAACGGGGACTTCGCTACACGCTGGAGACGGTCTGGAAGAGCGACAAGGTCTACGAGCTCGCCCACCGGGACGAGAACGGCATCCCCGACGATCCCGCCTACCACGCCAAGCGGGCCGAACTGGCGGAGGTGACCGCGACCTACCGCGCCTCCGGCGTGGCGAGCGAGGGCGAGCCCATGTCCACCGTCGCGCTCCGCATGGGTTTCGGCTATCTGCACTCCACCGTCGGCACCGTCCCGCTTCCGGCGACCGTCACCTATCTGCGCAGCCCCGGGGTGAGCTGGCACGGCGGGCTCTTCTCCGGTTCCGGCGAGATCGTCGGCGAGGCCGTCGAGTCCCGGCCGGGCCGTACGCGGGAGGTGTGGAACGCCGCGGTCTCCGGACCGGCCTTCCCGGTTCGCGCCGGCGAGCGGACGGGGGACGCGCTCACGTTCCACGCGGGCAACCTGTTCAGCGACGGCGTGAAGGGCCGCCACGGCTCGGACACCGCCGCCACCGGCACGGTCACCCTCGCCGAGGACGGCCGGGTGCTCGCCCGCGCCGACCTCGCCGGCTGCACCGTGTTCGTCACGCTCTGGTGCCGGTTGAGCGCCGACCTGCCTCAGGATCGCGCCACCTACACGCTGACCGCCTCGGCCCGCCGCCAGGTGCCGCACAGCACGCTGTCCACCGGCGTGGACGCGGTGTGGACGTTCCCGTCCGCGCGCACCCGGGCGGCCGAGGCGCTGCCGCTGACCGCCGTGCGGTACGCGCCGGAGGGCCTCGACGACCACAACCGCGCCAAGGCCGGGACCACCACCCGGGTGCCGGTGTGGCTGGAGCACAACCCGGGCTCCAAGAACTCGGTGCGCTCGCTGAAACTGGAGGTCTCCGCCGACGACGGCGCCACCTGGCAGGCCGTCAAGCTCGTCAGGACGTCCGCCGGTTACCGGGCGAGCGTCCGCAACCCCGACACGGCCGGGTTCGTCTCGCTGAGGGCGAACCTCGTCCAGGGTGACGGCGTGCGCACGACCCAGACGATCACACGCGCCTACGCCGTGAACTGACCCCTCTCCGGCGGGCCGCCGATCGATCGGCGGCCCGCCGGCCTCCTCCATTCGAGCTCCGCGAGGGTGCGGAGAGCGTCGATCTCGCCCTGGTGCCGCGACGGGTCTCCAGGGCCACAGCGCCTCGTCGCGGTCATCGTCCGCGAGCATGGAACCGTGCTCTCCCCGCGACCACCGCATCGCCTCCCACCGGCAGGCCCGCAGGCGACCTCCCGCGTCGGCCGGGAAAACCGGGTGAGACCACCCGCCGCGTTCGGCAGAATGCGGGGATGTCGGTCGCCACCCTCATCCAGTCCGCCCTCGGCCTCGACCGGCCGCCTGTCCTCCGTCCGATCGGCGAGGGCGGTGAGCACCACTCGTGGTGGGTAGACGACCACTACGTGGCCCGGCTCGCCCCTGACCGCGAGGCCGGCCTCCGCCTGCGGCGCGAACTCGCGCTCCGCGACCTGATCCGCCCGTACACGGACGTCCCCCTCCCCCGCTCGGCTGGCCACGGCGAATGGGCGCCCGGCTGCGACTTCACCGTGGACACCCGGCTCGACGGCGCGTCCGGAGAGGACCGCCCACTCTCCCCTGACGGCACGCGGCAACTCGCCGCACTGCTGCGCGCGCTGCGCACGATCCCCGCCGGCCCGCTCGCCGAACTCGGCGTACCCGCCGGTGAGCCGATCCCCTGGCAGCGGCTCGCCGCCGACGCCGAGGCCGCTCGCCACCGCCTGGACCACCGGGAACCGCTGCGCGCGCCCGCGCCGCCGGCCGTCCCGCCCGTGCTGGTCCACGCCGACCTGAAGGGCGAACACCTGCTGGTACGGCCGGACGGCACCCTCGCCGGGGTCCTCGACTGGACGGACGCCCTCGTGGCCGACCCGGCCCTGGACGTGGCCGGTCTCGCGATCTCCGTCGGCGCGCGGGCGGCGGCCCTGATCGCGGCCGGGGCGGGCCACACCCCGGAAACCGTCGCGGCCGGGGTATTCCTCGCCCGATGCGAAACTCTGATCCGCCTCGACGAACGCCTGCGCGACGAAAGCGACAGCCCGCTGCCGTTGCTGCGCGCGCAATCGAGCCGCGCCTGGGAGTGACGCCTCGCCGCGTGAATACGGTTGTGAAAGGATCCGGCTTGTCGTCGAGCATGCCGGAGACCCGCCATGATGACCACGCCCTCACCGGCTCCCCAGCAACCGCCGGTTCCCGCGCCGGCGGCGCCCGACTGGGGATATTCGGGAATCGACCCGAAACTGATGAGCGATTTCGAGCGCGGGCTGGGGCGGGCGGAGACCGTACTGGGCCGGAACGAGCCGCAGATCCGCCGCACTCTGCAAAACCTCGATCTTGACACCTCCCGGTTGACGGCGTTTCAGGAACTGCGCGACTGGATCGGCTCCACCCGACCGGAATTACGCCGCCGCAACGAATCCATCCAGGCGGTCGGCACGGAATGGGGGCCGCGGGCTCCCGACGGAATGCGGCCTTTCGACGAGACCCTTTTCCACGACGCGGCCGGCGACGCCGACGTGTACGCGGCCGCGTCCCGGCTGGGCGGGCTCCAGCCGTCGAGCAAGCCGGACGAGAAGACCGTCGCCGCACTCGAACGCCTCGCTGACGACCCGACCTTCGCCACCCGGTTCCTGTACGCCCTCGGAACCCAGCGGTTCCGTCACCTCATGGCGGCGCTCGTGTACCAGAAGGACGAGCGCAGGCAGCGACTGCAGGCGGCGCTGGGCAAGGCGCTGGGCTCGGCCAGCTCGCGGCTGAGCACGCCGTGGCGGGAGGAGTTGTTCAAGAGCCTGCGGGTGCCGGTGGATCAGCACGCGCTCGCGGAACTGCTGCCGTTCGGGACGTTCAACCGCGAGTTCCTGGTGGCCGCCGCCAGAACCCTGGACGCGCTGGACCGGCGGACGACGCAGGACAACCTGCTGGGCGGGGTGCCGCACGATCCGCTGATCGGCGTGATGAAGGCGCTCGCCGCCCACCCGAAGGCGGCCCAGGACTTCTTCGGCGGGGATCCCGGCGTGCTGAAGCGCTTCGTGACCGAGCGGGCCATGTACGACGACGGGGCGGCGTTCGGGAAGGCGCTGGAGGCGGCGACGATGACGTACCGGGATCGGGACGGGACACCGCAGAACCCGTCGCCCGGCTTCGTCTCGGCCAAGATCGCCGCCGACTTCATCCGCTGGGAGGCGCAGCGCGTCATGGCCGGCACCGCAGGCCCGTCCTTCGCCACCACCGCCACCACGGCCCGCATCTTGGGCGCCTACATCAACGACGTCAACCGCGTCGCCGACGCGACGAGTCGCGACGGCTCCTCTGTCTTCGAGATGACCCGGGCCAACATGCCGAAAGAACATCAGGTCTGGGGCGCGCAGTTTCAGAAGGAGGATCTGCGTGCCGTCATGAAAGACGCGTTCGCGTCCGACCCGAAGGCGCTGGCCACGGTCACGGCGGCGCAGACCGCGTGGTCGAGAGAGTTGCTGGACCATGGCGCCGCCCAGGCGACCGGCCCCGAAGGCGGCAGGGCCCTGGCGGTCAACGCGAGAGAAGTCGGCGCGGGCTTCGGCTTGATCACGGATGCCAGCGGGCTTGCCACCATTCAGAAGGGCAAGGACCTGGATGAGAGCCAGGAGCGCAACCTGAAGATTTTCCTGGCGGTGGTGAACACCGGGCTCGCGATTCCGCAGACGCCCCCTTGGGCGATAACAGCCGGGGCAACGAGCGCGTGGAGCAGCCTGATCGAAAGCCTGGCTAAAAGCGAGAAGAATACGGTCAAGGCGACATACGATGCCAATACCGCGAAGGACCAGGCGAAGTTCTTGCTCGATCAGCTGGCGGCGGACGCCATGCTCAGACATGGTTTGTTCGGTAGCGCCGACCCGCCTGCTGATAGCCACCCATGGGCGTCCTTACCGGGGGTCAGCAAGGGGGGCGACCCGCAAGAATCACGCTTCAACTTCCTGAAGGACGGGAAATCCCTGATGACCCGGCAGGAGATGGCACCGTATGACCATGGCAATCACCCGCGGCTCCAAGCCTACGAGACCTGGCTCAACGACCAACTCGCCGGAGAGCAGTGGGAAAGGACTCGTCGCGAGCTGGACTCCGGCTTTCAACGAGGATTCTCGGAGTACAAGTGACCAAGAAGGCACTCCTCGCATTCCATGGCGTGATTCTGAGCGCATCGCTCCTGCTGACCGCATGCCAGCAGGAGACTCCGGTGAACCGGACACCTCTGCCGCCGGTCGCCAACGCACCGTACATCTGCGACCACATACCTCTTGACGCGGTGCGGCTCATGACCGGCGTGAACGAGCCCATCGTCACCGGGAACTTCGACCTGACCAGCGGGAACTGGGGAAGCGGCAATTGCTTCGCCTACCAGCGGACCGGTAGCAGGCCCCGGGTGCTGGACGTCAACCTCTCACCGGCCGGGTCGAAGCAGGAGGTCGAGTATCGAATCCAAAGAGGCGCCAAGCGTCTGCCGGACATGGTTCCAGGTGCGGCCGGTTTCTACTTCCAGGACGGCAGCGCCGACAACACCCAGGCCATCGCGGTGCTGATGCGAGACAACGACCGCTTGATCGTTGAGTTGGTTCGAGGCGTCAAGGGGCGGGACAACGCCGCCGATGTGGTCGCTCTGATGAGGCTGGTCGCTCCGAAACTGCTTCCCGCGAAGAAGGCGAAGGGCTGAGCCATGGCCGAGATGGTCCGCAACCCGCTCCACGAAGCGCTTCAACAGGCCATCCGTACTATCGGCCCGATGATCGAGCAGATCGACGCCGACCTCGACCGGCCCAGCCGGATGTTCCGTACCGGCAGGGTCTGGACCGGCCCGGCCGCCACGCGGTTCGACGCCCAGCTCACCCACTACAGCACCCGCGCCCGCACCTCCGCCCGCGCGATCATGGACGAACTGCGTGAGACCCTGATGCGTACCCCGAGCGAGGTGACCGAGGAACAGGCCATCTCGATCCGACGGAAATACGGCCTGTCCTGAAACAGACCCCACCCCATCCCCCATACCCGAAAAATCGCAGAGTCCAGCGATATAACCAGATATGCCGCCTACTTGTAGGTTCAGTTTAATTCTTGCCAGAATGTCAATGGGTTCGGCGAGGAGCCATTGGGGCGAGGTCCTCATCCGCCGTCCGCTGGGGGCAGTGAGCACGGTTATGACGACGCTGCGGGGGAGGCTGCGGGTTACGACCTGACGAGGGCGCGGCCGGGCGCGGGGGTGCGTGCCCAGAACCGGCCGGGCATCTCACGTGCATTTCATGCGCTGACGCGCATCCGCCGGAAGCGGCGACGCCCGGAGGTCCGGGCGACGGGGGTCTCATTCGCGTGCGCATTCGCGGCCCCGTGGCCGTTTCGCCCGGCTCCGGAAAAGACACCGGACGGGCCGTGTGCCCGGAAGGCAGATCTCGCCATGCGAAAGGATAGAGGTTGGTGGACCTGACCTTGCTCCGCTCGTTCCTCGCCGTACACAGAACAGGCTCGTTCACCAAGGCGGCGGCGCTGCTGTCCATCTCACAGCCGGCGGTCACGTCGCAGATCCGCAACTTGGAGCAGGACCTCGGCCAGTTGCTCTTCCTGCGCACCCCGAGGGGCGCGGTGCCGACGGAGTCGGCGCACGAGCTCGCCCGCGAGACCGGCGCGCACCTCGACGCCCTGGAGGCGGCCCTGGTGCGCAGGAAGGAGCCACTGGACCTGAGCGAGCGCACGATCTCCCTCGCCGGTCCGGCGGAGGTGATCTCGGTGTGGATGCTGCCCGCGCTCGCCGACCTGATCAGGGAGGGCCTGCGGCTGCGCGTCACACTGGGCCTGACGGACGAACTGCTGGACGGCCTGCAGGTCGGCCTGCACGACCTGGTCGTCGCCACCAAGCAGCCGAGGACAGCGGGCATCGTCGCGACACCGCTGATCGACGAGGAGTTCTCCCTCGTCGGTTCGCCGGAGGAGGCGCGGCGGATCGCCCCGGAGCTGATCGACGCGCTGGGGCCGCAGGCCCTCGACCACGTCCCGATCCTGTCCTACGCCGAGAACCTGCCGATCGTGCGGCGCTACTGGATGACGGTCTTCCAGCAGCGCCCGGACTTCAGCGCGCAGGTGGTGGTGCCCGACCTGCGCGCGGTCCTCGCCGCCGTGAAGGCGGGTGCGGGGGTGTCGGTGTTGCCCGCCTACCTGTGCGCCGGGGAGCTGGAGCGCGGCGAGATCGAGGTGTTGCACGAGCCCGAACTGCGCCCGCTCAACACGCTCTTCCTCGCGGTACGCAGCGGCGCGGCGACCAACGGGGTGCTGTCCAGCGTGCACTCACATCTGCTGACGAAAGCCGGTCTGTGCCCGCTGCTCAACGCCTGACCCGGGGGCATCGGAGAACTTATGGCTGGACCACCGTCTGGTTATTTTTCAGGCGGAGCCGGGATTGCTATTCCTATTCACACGGGGTTGCACAAAGAATCAGGGGGTTTCGCATGCCGGTTCTCGTACCTGCCACACCCAGGACGGCCTTACCACAGGTCGTCTCCATATCCGCCGGTCCGGCCGACGTTTCAGAACTCAACAGAATCGTCCGGAGCGGTGTCCGCTCGTACAACGAGCAGTTCGACGAGGACGCACATCTCGACGAGGTGATTCCCAAGCCGTGGGGCCATGAGTATCGCGCCTACGTCGACGACTTCTTCGACTTCTGGACGCTGCATCTGGAGCCCGCGCACGAGACGTCGATGCACGTCCACCCGAGGAAACTGACCTATCTGCTCTGCCTCGCCGGCCGCGGTGTCACCGCGACGCTCAACGGCGACGTCGGCGTCTCCGCCGGATCCATCCTGCGTATCGCTCCTGGAGCGTTCCATCTCACCCGCAACACGGGCGGCGAGCAGCTGGTGCTCATCGAGGTGGAGGCGCCGCGCAACAAGCTGGACCTGATCCGGCTGGCCGACGGCTACAACCGGGCGGGGACATCCTACGAGTCCGGTTCGCGCCCGGCCGAGCATCCGATGCGCAAGGTGCCGTACCTGCCGCACGCGCGCATGCGCCCGAGCACGCCGGACGGACGGTTCGCCTTCGAGATCCGCACCGGCATGGACGTCTTCTACCGCCGTCGTGATGCGGACCTGTTCTACGTCCCGCTCTGCCTGTCCGGCGTCGTGCTGTCGGACGTGGAGATCCTCACCAGCCTGCCCGGGGACGGTCGCCGTCCCAATCCCGACAACTACTACCTCTCGATCACCCGTAACCACTGACGAAAGGACGTGAGCTCATGAATCGCAGCGCGGTCATCATCACCGGGCCGGGTTTCCAGGACCACGACGTCGTCTACACCTATTACCGCCTCCTGGAGGAGGGCTGGCACGCCGACGTCGCCACCAAGGGCGGCGAGCAGGTCACCGGAAAGTACGGTGTACCGCTGCCCATGGACAAGACCGCCAAGCCTCTGGTCTCCTTCGACGACCTGGACGCCGCCCGCTACGACGCGGTGCTGCTCACCGGCGGGCACGAGGCGCCCGACCGGGTGCGCCAGGACGCGGACGTCCTGCGCTTCGTCCGGGACATGGACGCCGGGGGCAAGGTCGTCGCTGGCCTGTGCCACGGCCCCTGGATCATGGTCAGTGCCGGGGTGCTCAAGGGCCGCCGGGCCTGCGCCTACATCGGCCTGCGCGACGACGTGGTCAACGCCGGCGCGGAGGTCGTCGACAGCGACGTCATCGTGGACGGCAACATCATCACCTGCTCGTATTTCGCATACGTCGGGGCCTTCATGCGCGCGGTCTTCGAGACCGTGGACAAGAGCCAGTGCTGATCGTCGACTTCGACGGGGTGGTGTGCGACGCGCTGGCCGAGTGCGCGCTCGTCACCTGGCTGGGCGGCCACCGGGACCGGCCGTGGTCGCCCGGCCGCACCGAGCTCAGGCGGGTACCACCGTCGTTCGTGCGGCGCTTTCGGATGATCCGCGACTACGCGCGCACGCTGGACCACTTCGTGCTGGCGCATCTGCCGGACGCGCAGTGGATCAGGGAGCGGCGCGACTTCGAGCGGATCTTCCGAGCTCTGCCCCGCGACTACGTCCGCGACTTCACGGCGGCGGCCTCGGCCGCCCGGCGCAGGATCCGCGAGGAGGAGCCCGACTTCTGGCTCGGGATGCACACGCTCTATCCGGGGATCTCCGCCCTGCTCGAACGGCACTCCGGCCGGGTCGCCGTCGTGACCGCCAAGGACGAGGAGTCGGTGCGGGACATCCTGCGCCGGCACGGCCTGGAGCACACCGTCACGGAGGTCGTCGGCGAGTGCGCCGACAAGGCCGGGGCCGTGCGCGACCTGTGCGCGCGGCGCCGGATCCGGCCGGCGCAGGCCGTCTTCGTCGACGACAGTCTCACCAACGTCCGCCGGGTCGCGGCGGTCGGGGTCCGGGCGAGGTGGGCCACCTGGGGCTACCACACGCCGGAGGACCTCAGGGACGGCGCGCACCCCGACATCCATCCGCTGGACCTGGCCGAGGTCCCCGACCTCGTCGTCTGAGGCCCGGTCACCACCACCGCTATCCGAAGGGACGCCATCATGACGAAGATTCTGCTCGTGCTGACCAGCCACGCGGAGCTGGGCGACACGGGAAGGAAGACCGGTTTCTACGTGCCCGAGGCGGCACACCCGTACCAGGTGTTCACAGAGGCGGGCTTCGAGGTCGACTTCGTGTCGGTTCGCGGAGGCGAGCCACCGCGCGACGGGGTGAAGCCGGACGACACCGTCGTGGCGGGCTTCCTCGCCGACCTCGGCGCTCGCCTCGCCCGGACCCCCGCCCCCGAGCAGGTCAGCGCGGACGACTACGCGGCCGTCTTCTTCGTGGGCGGCCACGGCACCATGTGGGACTTCCCCGACAACAAGGAACTGGCCGCTCTCGCCGCCGCCGTCTACGAGAACGGCGGCGTCGTCGCGGGCGTGTGCCACGGGCCGGCGGGCCTGGTCAACATCCGCCTCAGCGACGGCGGTTACCTGGTCGAGGGCAAGCTCGTGAGCGCGTTCACCAACGAGGAGGAAGCGGCGGTCGGGCTGACCGACGTGGTGCCGTTCGCGCTGGAGAGCGCGCTGGTGCAGCGCGGCGCGCGGTTCACGAAGGTGGCCGATTTCACCGCGCACGCGATCGCCGACCAGCGGGTGGTCACCGGCCAGAATCCGGCCTCCGCGCGCCACGTCGCGCGGCTCGTCGTGGAGGAGTTGCGGAGCGGGAGCGCCGTGGACACCGGCCGCCTGTCCAGCGCCCGGCCCTGTACCTGCTGGACGAGTCGGTGAGCTACCTGTTCTCGGCGACGCTGCGCCCGGCTGCTGATCATCGACCCGGTCATCCCGCCGGGCAACGACCCGGACTCCTCGAAGGTCCACGACCTGATCATGATGATGCTGCCGACCGGCCGGGAGCGTACGGAGGAGGAACTCCTCGCCCTGCTGACGGCGGCGGGACTGCGGCTGAGCAGGGTCATCCGCACAGGCGCCCCGGTGTCGGTCATCGAGGCCCGCTGATCACCCCACGGCGGGAGGAGAAGACCGTGTTCCGCCGGATCATCGTGTTCACCTGGTTCGAGGCGATGCTGCTGCCGAAGGCCGCCTAACCGACTTCGCCGGCCGGTCCATCGTCTGGGCGGATCCCGGCGACGACTACGCCCCGGTGATGGGACCGGCCAAGGAGCGGTTCGACGCGCTGGACGGCACTCAGCCCGGCGACCCCGCTCGGGCCGCGCAGGCGGTGGTCGAGGTGGTCGGCATGGACGCGCCGCCGCTACGGCTGCCGCTGGGTCCTGAGACTTTCGACCGGCTCCGCGAGCGACTGGGGGCGCGACTGCGCGAACTGGACGAGGTCGAACCGATCGGCCGCCCCACGGACTTCACCTCCGCGCCCGCCTGAGCGGGCATCGCCACCGAAAGCCGAAGCTTTCCCGCCTTTCTCGGCTCGGCTTGACTCCGAAGCGGGTTTTTACGACAGCCGCCGACGAAAGCCGAAGCTTCAGCGACAGAATCGCATTCAGTAATGACGACTGCGTAATTCGAGAATATGGAAACACCAAAAAGGCATATAGACCCAGATGTTAACACAAGATAGAAAAAGAAGGCCATGCCGTGTTGGCATAATTCGCAAATCGACTTGATTTGTCAAAGAATTGTGCGTAGTTTGTAGATACTCCACCCGCAGCACAGACGCCGCAACGGCCTGCTACTTCGCTGCGAAGTGGAGCGCGCCGGCCTGGGAAGAGCCGGGAAAGCAGCTCCCAGGCGCGACGCGTACACCAATCCACGCGGAACGCAAGATCCGCTGCCCGAAAGGATATCAGCATGCGTTTATCAGGGGCCATCTTCGCCGGCCTCCTCGCTGCGGCGGCGCTGGTCGCGACATCCGGCGCCGCCTCCGCCGAAGATCCCTCGCCTACGTGGACACCCGCCCCCATCAGCGACGATCCATCGGTCGAGGACAACCCGACGGACGCCACCGCCGCCAACAGGACACTCATCGAGGCGGGACAGCACCCCGGCCCCCAGGCAGAGTCAGGCGTCCACCCGCTGACCGCCGCCGCGCCGGACTGGGCGCTCTCGTGCCCCAACCGCAGCTGGTGCGTCTGGACCGGAATCAACGGGACGGGATATCGAGCCGCGCCGACGGGCAATGTCCGGACCTTCAGCGCCACGTTCAGGAACAACGACTGGTCGGCCTACAACAACGGCACCAGTGGCGCCAGCGTCGCGGTCTACGACCTCACCAGCTACAGAGGGCACCTCTACAGCCAGCCGCAGTACCACGCCTGGGGCTACTTGAACCCGGGCGGCAGAGGCGAATCAATGCGATGGATCTAGTCTTCGGTAAACATTAGCCGGAAAGAAATTCCAACCGGTGCGGGGCGCCTCTTTTCTGCCCCGCACCGACCCATGCGCACCTGGAAGAGAGAGCGAGAATCAATGAGAAGAGTTCGCTTTTCGGGTCGCAGCGGATATCGGGCGTACGCCACCGCACTCGGGGTGGTGGGCAGCGTGTCGCTCGCCGCCTGCTCGGGCGGCACACCGTCAGCGCCTTCTCCGAGTGCTGCGGCAGCGGACCCGGAGTCAGCGTTCATGGCCGCCTACGGCAGCCGTGACGAGCAGGGAACCATCGACAAGGCGTTGCAGATGCGGATCAGGCGCTGTATGACGGTGCACGGGTTCACCTATCGCCACCCGGCGATCAGCACAACCCACCGGCCCACACCGGGCGACGACGAATCCTGGGGCGGGCACTTCCGCCTGGACCTCACCAACGACGACCTCACCAGAAGCCGCCGCGAGGGATACGGCCTCTACCGCTCCGCCGACCAGGCGGCAGCGCCAGAGGAGCTGAACACCGCCTATCTCCGATCCCTTTCGCCGGACAGACGAAAGGCGTGGGACAAGGCCATGCTCGGCGACGGCGGCACCGCCAAGGCGGCGATCCCCGGCATGGCGCAGGTGGCCGTCCCCGCCGAGGGCTGCATCGGCGCCGCCCATGCGGAGCTGTACGGCGATCTGCAGACCTTCATCCGGGCCAGCGGAGTGGTGAACGGCCTCGGTATCCCCCTGAAGGGGCAGTGGAGCAAGGATCCCCAGGTGCTCGCGGCCGCCGAGTCATGGCGTCGGTGCATGGGTTCCAAAGGCTTCTGGTACAAAGTCTGGGGCGACGCCTGGAATGCGGCCGCCGAGATCTATCAGGACGAGAACGTGCCGCGTCGGCAACCGCATCCCGAAGAGATACGCATCGCGACGGCGGACGCCGAATGCAGTGTGCAAACCGGGAAATCACGGGTGGAGCGGGACCGGTTCACGTACTACCAGCAGCGGGCACCCACGGAATGGGCTCCGCAGATCGGCCAGTACCGGCAGATCAGGGAAGCCGCACTGATCAAAGCCCGGACGGTCCTCTCCGAGACACAGGGGTAACCCGCGAGTCCGGCCGGGCCGTCCAGGCGGCAGGGCGACGACAGCGGCATCGGGCACAGCGGGAACCCTCACCGGCGGAAAGGTATCCCGATGCGCTCCAAGCACCGAGCGACCGGCCGGCCTCCGCGACAACCCTGGCCAGCCGACAGGCATCGCCAGCCTTCCGGTACCTGCCCGATAGGCATTTGTCGCAGGCAGTCGGCCTTCACCAGAATGAAGCGGTGAAACCCGGTTCCGCGCCGCACCTGAGCCCACACGTCCACCGGGTCACCAAGTATGACCCGGCGGACCGCGACGCACACGACTACTACGTCGGCTCAGAAGACGTGCACAGCGACCATGGCCCGGTCGAAGCCGCCTACCTGGAGGCCGTGACCGCCTTCGCCCGCGAGGCCGGCGTCACCCACCTCACGATCCGCGAGCCCGCACTGGCCGGAGTCATCGGCTTCGGGGTGGAACCTCCGATCGACGGTCACGGGCTGGCCGGGCTGTTCCCGCCCGACCTGACCGGCTACCACGACGGCGCGCGAGTGCCCTTGGCCGTCGGCCTGGAACTGGTCCGGGCGATGCTGCGCGACAACGGTGCGTGGTGCAGGCTGGAGGCCGAGGACCGCTTCTTCGTCCACGTCGGCTACGACCAGTACGTCTACATCGGCAGTGCCCTGCCGTGCCCGCACGCGGTGGCACTCACCCACCGGCGAGGGCTCTTCGCCGAGCCGATCGGCCGGTCACCGTACGATCCGGAGCTTGACGGGGACGACCACCTGCGACGCCCCGCCGACGCGACGTTCTGGGCGGAACTCGACGCTCTGCTCAGCGAGCGCGGTGCGGTGGTGCTGGAGGAGGGCTATGTCGCCAACGCCTCCCGCTGGCACCGGATCGTCCCAGGCGGGGTCGGCGCGGTGCGGGCCCGGCTCGCCCCACGGGCCAGGTTGCTGGTCTGGCCCGATCTGTCGCCGGAGGTGGACGCGGCGCTGGCCGACCTCCCCGACGAGGGTCTGAGCGAGGTCGTCTGGCAGGCCCCTCAGGGGCACCTCGCCGGCGTGTACGTCTGCGAAACCGACTACCCGGCGCTGCCCGCCATGCTGGCCGGGGCCGTCGCAGTGCTGATCCTCTCCTGCTACGAGGGGGAGGAGACCCCGCTGATGGCTGCGGCGTTACCCGACCCCGACGGCGTGCTGCGCGCACGGTGGAGGATCTGACGCCACGGACGACCGCACCACGATTCCTTGGCGTTACATTCACTTACGCAGAGTGACTGATCACTTGGATGCGGGGAGCATCCTCTCGATGTTCCGTAGTCGATCAGTCGCACAAGGAGGAGTGTTGTCGAAGACGTACCGAGGCCGCAGCGCCCGCGGTCTCATGAGGGCCGCGCTGATGACGTCCCTACTGCTCGGTTCCTGGGTCGTGAGCGGCCTGGCCGCGGCCGCCACCGCCCGGACACCGGCCCCGGCGCCCGAGGCGGGCACCTACCGGATCACCAGTGTGGCCTCCGACACCTCACTGCGCGCCTACCGGGCAGGCGAAGCGGTCTTCGTCTCCAGCACGCGGGAGAACCCGGGCCCGTTCGAGCTGTGGGAGATCGCCCGCACCGGGAACGGCTACACGATCAAGAACGTCGGTCTCGGCCTGGTCGGGCAGCCCGGTTACGCCGAAGTGCGGCAGACCTCGGCCGGGGACCCGGTCGTCACCGGCGACACACCGACCACCTGGTCCATCGAGGCGGCCGGAGGCGGCACCCACGTCATCAAGGTTCCCGCCGAGGACCTGCTGTGGAACGTCGAGCCGCCGGTGGTCCCACGGGGCGACGTACGGCTGCGTCAGGCGAACGGATCCGACGTCCAGCGCTGGAGGCTCACCCCGGTGAGCGGCTGACGGTCCCCCGGCCTGCCCCCTCGCGCGGGGCAGGCCGACGGTCAGTGGAGCGGCACCGTGAGCCAGGGGCTGTCGGGTGCGGACGTCAGCGCGTGATGGGCGTCCAGGACGGACGTGTACCACGTACCGAACGTCTCCTCGTCGAAGTGCAGGCACCGGCCCAGGACGTACCCGGCGGAGAACTCGGCCCAGTCGCCGTATCGGTTTCGCACGTCGGCGCCGGCTCGTTCGACGGCGGTCCGCATCTCGTGCTGTGTCGCGTGGCGGGCGCCGAGGCCCCAGCGGGCCACCATGGTGGCCCGGCCCAGGTCCCAGGCGGCGACCGTACGCACGTGCCCGTCGGGCGGCAGCAGCCCGTCGGCGCGGAAGCGGGCCTCGTACCGCGCGATCTGGCCGACCAGGAGGCGCAGGGCTGTGGCCGTCCGTTCGATCTCCTCTTCCGGGACGCTCCCACTGATCCGGTCGCGCAGCGTCTGCTCGACGGTGTCGCGCCAGAGTGTGATGTCGGCGCGGCCGAACTGCTGGAGCAGCCAGGTGCGCGCGTCGAGCGTGAAGTCCCAGGCCCACGGGCTGACCTCGCAGGCGAGCAGCCGCTGCTGGGTGTCGGCCCAGGAGTCGTGGTCGGTGATGCCCCAGGACTCGGCGAGCCGCTCGACCTCGGCGCTGAAGCCGGCGCCGTGCCAGTCGAGGGTGTTCCAGGCGTCGCCGTTGGCGTAGCAGAGGTGCGCGCCGCAGGCCAGGCCGCGCAGCGTCTCCTTGTCGGCGGGCGTCCCCGTCCTGCGGGTCTCGACGCGGTCGGCGAGGTCGTCGGGCCGGAAGAGGTCCTGCGTAAGCTCGGTCCAGATCTCGCGTTCCTCCTCGTCGAAGGCGAACCACGCTTCGCACGGCGTCTGCAGGTTGACGCCCAGGGCCTCGACGTCGTCCGGCCAGAGTCGGCCGAGGCGGTGGAGGGTGACGAACTCGTACACGATCTCGTCGTGCGGCTGGGGCAGCACTCCTGCGGTGTACACGACCACGACGCGAGTGCCGTCCGACAGGGTGATGACGACGGGCGGCGCGTCCACGCCGGCGTGGATCGGGACGGGCCGGTAAAGCCCCTGGGCGGCGATGACCCGCAGGTAGTCGTAGGACGCGCGCTCGTCGCCCGCCTCTCTCGCCTGGCACAGGCCGTACAGCCGCTCCTCCAGCGCGGCCGGGGCCTGCCAGGGCCGGCCGTCCGGCGGGTCGGGCAGGACGGGGAGGATCACTTCATCCGAGGACATGAGCGGAAATATAGCGAGATCACGGGACAGAACACGCCCGTCGGGGAGATCACCTCTTCGGAGATCCGGCCCAGACCTCGATGCCGTCCAGGAACCGGCCGATCCCGAACGTCAGGTCGGCGGGCAGGTCGTGGCCGCCGTCGGTCCCGTTCTCCTCGTGCGATGAGGCGGCCGCGTTGACGGCGGCCAGCACCGGAAATCGCCGCGGATCGATGAGTTCGGCCAGCAGTCGCGCCGCCTGGCCGGGCGGCTCCTCCGTTCGGTGGCCGCCGGTGAGGTCGGCGCTCACCTGTGCCGCGCCGCGGACCGCCGAGATCAGATGCAGACCCGCCGCCATCGCCTCGCTCCCGGCCAGGCCGCCGACCAGCAGATGGCGCAACAGCCGGTCGAGCCAGGTGAGCTGGTTGGGCCCGATAGGTGCGTGATCGAGCGGAATGCGCAGGATCCAGGGATGTAGTTGGAATGTCGCCCACAGGTGGCCCGCCCATCGCAGGACGGCGCCCTTCCAGTCCTGGGTGTCCTCGGACGGCGGCGGCTCACCGGCGGCGGCGTCGGCCATCAACTCCAGCAGCAGATCCTTGCTGGGGACGTGGTTGTAGATGGACATCGTGGAGTACCCCAGTTCGGCGGCGACCCGCTGCATCGACAGCGTCTCCAGCCCGTTGGCGTCGGCCACGCGAATCGCGGCGCGCACGATCGCATCGACGGTGAGCTGCGCGTTGGGACCCCGCTGACCTGGTGTGTGCCCGATCCACAGCAACGCCAGCCTGCGCTCCAGGTCACTGCCCTTGCCACTGTGAGTCGTCGACATCCACCCATCCGTTCGTCGGAAAAACCATGTACATCATACACTCTTACGTATGGTGTACATAGTTTTTCGACACTCCTCTCCGAACGGATACCGATGACCGCACAACTCCCCAAGACCACCGCCCCGCGCTCGGCACCCGCGTGGTGGCAGCGTCCCTGGATCGGACCATTGCTGCTGGTGGTCGCGGCGTTCTTGGGCTTCTCCGTACCGCGCTACCTGACCTTCGACCCGGCCCTGTCGCAGTTAGAGGTGCCGGAAGGCGACGCGGTCTATTACCCGATCCTGGTGGCCCATGTCCTGTTCGGTGCCGTCGCCATGGTCGCCTCCTGCTTCCAGATCTGGCCCCGGTTCCGGCGGCGGCACTGGCGCGGCCACAAGATCACCGGCCGGATCTACGTGTTCGGCGGAGTGCTGCCCGCCGGGGTCCTCGGCCTGTACATCGGCTGGAACACGCCGTTCGGCCCCTCCGTCCGGGTCGCCAACCTCTTGATCGCGGTCCTGTGGATCACCGTCACGGTCATCGCGTTGCGCATGGCCCGCCGCCGCCGCGTGGCAGACCATCGCAAGTGGATGATCAGGAGCTTCGCGCTGACCATGTCGATCATCATGAGCCGCGTCATCAACGTGCCCGCGATCATCACTCTGGCAGGGCAGACGGACACCGCCTTCGGCGGCAGCGAAACCCTGATGCTGCAGACCGCCACGAGTATCGGCGTCTGGCTCAGCCTCGTCGTCTCGCTGCTGCTGGCCGAATGGGGGGTGGAACGCCAGAGCCGGTTCACAACCGGAAGATCGCCGAGCTCCGGCTGACCGCCCCCTCACCTCAGCCGGTCGACGGCCTCCTGGGCAGTCAAGACGGCGCCCTCCCGGTAGGCGGTGTCATAGCCGGTACGGCCGAGCCGCTCCGCGAGCGCGTCCGCCAAGACGCGCAGCTCGACGTCGCCGTGGTCGAGAGTGCCTCGGAGGGCTTGGCTCAGGCCGAGCGCGGTGGCCGCGCCGGCCGGATCGCCCTCCAGGAACAACAGCCGGGCCAGGAGATGGGCGGCCGACGGGACGTCCATGACCGCCTGCGCGGCCTGGACGGCCCGGGGCAGCAACGCCCGCGCGGGCGCGGCCTTCTCGGCGGTGAGGAGGTTCGACATCCTGGCGGGCGCCAGCCGGCTCTCGATCGTCTCCGCGTCGATGCGGGCCTGGTGGGCGAGCGCCTCCATCCGATCGAGCTCCTGGCCGGCCCGTTCGACCTCGCCCCGGCGGCGATACAACTCGGCCCGGCTGCCCAGGACGTCGATCTCCAGTACGGTGTGACCCCGCTCCCAGGCCGCTCGTTCGGCGACTTCGATGTCGTGCCCGGCGCCGGTGAGGTCGCCGGCGCGCATGCGTTCGGCGGCGAGCCCGAGCCGGGTCGAGACCTCGTCCTGTGAGCCGAGATCGGTGGCGATCGCGATGGTGCGCTCGTAGGCGGCGATCGCCTGGTCGTGTTCGCCGCCCATGGCGTGGATCTGCGCCAGGCCGTACAGCGCCTTGGCCGTCCACCATCGATCGCCCGTCTCCTCGAAGGCGCGCAGCGCCGCCGCCGTCGCGGTCGCGGAGTTCTCCCGGTCGCCTCGCTCGCGGTGGCGCAAGCCTTCGATCATGAGGGTGCAGGCGATCGCCCAGCGGTCCGAGCCGCCGCGCACCCGGGTGATCTCCTGGTCGAGCAGTTCCTCCGGCCCGATCATCGCCGCCATGGGCAGCACGACGGTCAGCAGCATCGGATAACGCCGCAGCGCGCCCGTACGCACGCAGTCGCCGATGAGCGCGCGCAGGCGCTCCGGGTCCGTGATCGGCGCGCCCTCGCCGACCACCTGGTGGATCGCGGTGAACGCGGCCCGCGCGTCGGCGGGCAGCGCCTCGCCGAACGCGGCGACCTTGGCGACGTAGGCGTTGGCCCGGGCGTCGAAGCGGAGCACGACCCAGTACCAGTACAGCGGGCCGAGGAGGCGGGCGGCCGCGTGTGCGTCGCCGGTCTCGACGGCCGTGTGCAGGGCGAACACCAGGTTGTCGTACTCGGCCTGGAACAGCATCAGCGCCTGTGCCTGCCCGTCCGCGCGCAGCAGCGGCTCGTGCTCCTCGGCCAGGCCGGCGAAGTGCCGTACGAGCTCGCGCAGGACGGCCTCGGCCTCCCCCGCGAGGCGGAGCTTGTCTGCCGAGTGGGCGCGGACGGTCTCCAGCATCCGGTAGGCGTCGCCGGCCCGCTCCACGATGGACTTGTCGACCAGGGAGTCCACGAGATAGGCGACCTCGCTCGCGGGGAGCGTCCCGTCCGAGCAGACCGCCTCGATGGCGGCGATCCCGGTTCTCGCGGGGAAGATCGAGATCCGGCGGGCGAGGACGCGCTCCTGCTCGGTGAGGAGGTCCCAGCTCCATTCGATGACCGCGTGAAGAGTCTGCTGGCGAGGCTGGGCGGCCCGGTTACCGGTGCTGAGCAGCCGGAAGCGGTCATCCAGCCGCTGGGCGACCTGCTCGGCGCTCATGGTCCGCAGCCGCGCCGCAGCCAGTTCGAGTGCCAGCGGCAGCCCGTCCAACCGGCGCACGATGTCCACGACCGCGGCCGCGCTCGGCGCGTCCATCGCGAAGGCGGGTTGGACGGCCGTCGCCCGATCGCGGAACAGGCGCACCGCGTCCGACTCGGCGGCCAGGGCGGCGTCGGCGTGTGCCGGCGGGAGGCCGAGCGGGCCCAGCCGGCACAACGTCTCGCCCATCACTTCCAGCGGTTCCCGGCTCGTGGCCAGGACGGTCAGGTACGGCTGGCGCTCCAGCAGGTGCCCGGCGAACTCCGCGACGAGACCGGAGATCTGCTCGCAGTTGTCGAGCACCAGCACACCCTCGCCACCGGCCAGCAGGTTGACCACCCGCTCCAGCGGCGTGCCGGGAGACTGGACGTCCGCGAGGCCGAGCGTGCCCAGCACCGCCTCGTGCAGGCCGTCGGCCGTGGTCACCCCGGCCAGGGGGACGAGCCAGACGCGGCCCCGCCGATGGGCTCGATGCCGGCTCGCCGCCTCGACGGCCAGCCGGGTCTTTCCCGCGCCTCCCGGCCCCACGACGGTGACCAGCCGGGAGGTCTCCAGCGACCCGGCCAGCAGTCTCAGCTCATCCGACCGGCCGACGAAACTGGTCAGCGGGGCCGGCAGCCGTCCCCGCACCGCCTCCGGCCGGGTCTGTTCCGCCTCGGGGCTCTTCAGCTCGCCTCGCAGCACCGCCAGGTGCGTCTTGCGCAGTTCCCCGGACGGGTCGACGCCCAGTTCCTCGGCGAGCGTGCCGCGGACCTGCTCGAACACGGCCAGCGCGTCGGACTGGCGGCCCGCCGCGTGCAGGGCGCGCATCCGCAGCCCGGCCAGCCGTTCACGCAACGGGTGGACGGCGGCCATCGCCGCCATGTCGGCCAGGATCTCGTCGTGGCGGCCCAGCCGCAGCTCCGCCTCGAACCGGTCCTCGGTGGCCGCGACGCGCAACTCTTCGAGGCGGGGCGCCGCCGTACCGGCGAAAGGGGTGTCGCGCACGTCGGCCAGCGCGTCCCCCCGCCACAGCGCCAGCGCCTCCTCCAGCAACGAGTCGGCTCGCCGCGCGGCGCCCGAGGCCAGTTCGCGACCGCCGCGCTTCGCCTTCTCCTCGAAACGGTGGGCGTCGACGTCGTCGGCGCGCACATGCAGGCGGTATCCACCGGCCGCCCGCTCCAGGACCCCGGCCTCGCCCAGCGCCTTGCGCAGCCGGTGCACCAGCCCGTGCAGCGCGTTGACGGTACCCCCGCGCGCGTGCTCTCCCCACAGGTCGGCGACGAGGGTGTCGACCGACACCGGCTCGCCCTCGGCCAGTGCCAACCGGGCCAGCAGCGCGCGCACCATCACGCCGCCGACGTCAATGGGCGCACCGTCGTCGGCAAAGGCCCGAACCGGCCCCAGCACCTCAACTCGCACAAAGGCCAAGGGTACGACGCGGTCGAAAGCGGTACCGCATGGCTGGACAGCCGCCAGGAGCAGAACGACCTCTACATCGAGACCGCGCTGACCCTGTGATCGCTGGTCCGCAACTGGTCCACGACCGGCGAGCGCCAATGAGAACGGGCGGAACTCCGTGAGACTGGAGACCCGCCCGTTCGTATGCTGTTCGCCCTGGTCAGTGCCTGGATTTCGCTGATCAAAGTCGAGTGCCCCCTGTAGGATTCGAACCTACGCACCCGGCTCCGGAGACCGGTCGAAGTCATGGCGTTGACCTGGGGAAACACCCCGTACGTGCCGCCTTCTGTACGCGGGTAGTACGTGATCATGCCCTATCACCGGGGTGCGAGGTTACCGAAGAGCCACAAGGAACCGGAAACCGTCGTAGCGATCCCATGGGCATCGGGCGGCAACTCCCCCACCACGGATACGCCGCGCGTATTCGCATGCGATACGCACAAAGGCCGGTTCCGACACGCGATACCAGTCCCTTCCGGATTGCCTCTACGCCAGTCCCCACTAACTGCCAAATGTAAGCAGCGGAACGTCATACAAGTTGGGGTTCTTCGGCCTTGTCATTGTTGGTGACAGAACTTCGACAACGAGCATCTCGGTAAGGAACAGCACCTTTGCGGATAGCAGGTGGCTTGTGAATCCATCTGCGGCACGCTCCTTAAGTCCGAGTGCGGTGTGGATATGCGGAAGAATGTCCCCGGTTGCGGGGTCCTGCGCTATCGTCCCGCCCCCCATGGCTTCGGCGTTGACGAGATGAACCTTAGTCCATACGGGGGCCTCAGGATTCTCCAACTTCTCACACGTACCCACGATCTCTGCTTCGGCAAAGCCCGCGATAAACATGGGAATATACCCCTGCCGGACATTATTCTTCTGGCAGAATTCGGAAAGCGCCGTCATGAAGTCGTCGCCGTGGTCAAAGGTGACGCCGAAGGTACGCCCTATTGTCAGCTCGCTGGCACGCATATTGGTTGTCCCCTTTCAGTGGCCGTTGGGTGATCAGGAGGCGAACCTCTTACCTCCGATGACCAACCGTCGCAAAAGCATCCCGAATCTGAAGCGAATCGGCTCCTGACGCAAGAAGCAAATGAAGGAGGATACGGGCCTTGAAGGGGTCGAGGTATCCCCCCGGGATGAGGTTGCGTGACAACAGGTCGGATTCAGACCCGTCGAAGCCATAGGTGTTTGTGTGGACGGGACCGGCGCCGGTCCGCGAACTCAGCACAAC